>JAEWSN010000116.1 GCA_023459915.1 Bacillota bacterium | reverse complement strand
CTGCCGCCAATCACCAGACAGTCACCGGAAGCCAGCTCAAGCAGGCCCTGACGGCCTTTTTTGACACGGCCGTCAAAGCGTCCGCAACACCGCTGCAGGCCATGCCCGCCGGCGGGCAGCCCGCGGCTTCGCAACCGGCGCCACAAGCACCAGCCACACCGCAACAGGCACCGCCACCCCCGCCACCGGCAACATCACAACAGGCAGCGCCGCCGCCCGCGGCGGCAACATCACAACAGGCAGCGCCGCCGCCCGCGGCGGCACCCGCTGTCAAGTTCTGCGGCCAATGTGGCACAAAAATGGATCAGGCCGCCGCATTCTGCCCCAATTGTGGCGCACCGCAACAGGGATAATTTCGTATAGGGAAGGATTCATCCAGTGAAGACATCCGTGCGTTTCGGCATGGTCGCGTTCCATCAGGCGTTCCATGACCACCAGCAGATCATGCATGCCTCGGATGCTTTCATGTATGAATGCAAACGGGAGCACCGGGAAGCGTACAGCTGAGCTTCCCGGGCCCCCGTCCTTGTGCTGTTCCCGTGCCATTGCGGCACGTCACCGTTCGTAATAGGTGTACCCGCGCAGGCCGTTGTCGTACGCGGCCATGATGTCCCGACGATCTGTCACGGAGATGAGCCCTTCCCGGATGGCCTCCTCCGCCGTTTCCCGGAAACGGGTGAGCATGGCCTTGGGATCGTACTCCACATAGGTCAGCACATCGGACACCGAATCGCCATGGATTTCGCGGACGAGGTCGTAATGCCCGTCCTCATCGATGCGCACACTCACCACATTGGTATCCCCAAAGAGATTGTGCAAATCTCCCAGCGTCTCCTGATAGGCCCCCACCAGGAAAATGCCCAGGTAATAGTCGTCGCCGTTTTTCATCTCGTGCAACGGCAGCGTATTGCGGACATCGTGCAAATCGATGAACCGGTCTATCTTGCCGTCGCAGTCGCAGGTGATGTCCGCGATGACCGCGTTGCGCTTGGGCAGCTCCAGCAGGCGGTGCAGCGGCATCACCGGGAACAGCTGGTCGATGGCCCAGTTGTCAGGGATGGATTGGAACACGGAGAAATTGCAATAGTAGATGTCCGCCACGGCGCTCTCGATGTCCTCGAGATCCGGCGGGAAGTGCTTGAGCTTCTTCTTCTCCTTGGCAATGATGTGGATGGTGTTCCAGAAGATTTTCTCCGCGAACGCGCGCTCCCGCAGGGTGATCCGGCCATGCTTGAACATGTCCCGAATCTCGTCGCGGTAGTACAGCGCGTCGTTGTAGCACTCCTGCAGGTTCTTGTGGGAAAGGCTCCCGAGCACATCGTAAAGGTTGCGCACCTGCTCGGTGGTGTTCTCCGGCAGCGTTTCAGGCAAGTCGTACAGGGTGAACTTCTCGATGTCAAGCACATTGAACAGCAGCACCGAGTAATAGGCGACGACGGCCCGCCCGGATTCGGTGATGATGATGGGATGCGGGGTTTCACTGGCATCGAGCGAGGTCATGACCGCCTCGACAATGTCCGTGCAATACTCCTCCACCGTGTAGTTGCGGCTGTTCGTGTAGTTGGTGCTCGAACCGTCATAATCCACAGCCAGACCGCCCCCGAGGTCCAGGTATCCCATGGGTGCCCCCTCGGCGACCAGCTCCGCGTATACCCGGGTGGCCTCGAGCACGGCCGAACGGATGTCCCGGATGTTGGGAATCTGCGAGCCGAGATGGTAATGCAGCAGCTGCAGACAGTCGAGCATGCCCTTCTCGCGCAGCGTGTCCACCATCTCGATGATCTGGGAAATGCGCAGACCAAAGATGCTGCGATCTCCGCCCGATTCCGTCCAGTGCCCCCCCGCCTTGGCTGACAGCTTGATGCGGATGCCGATATGGGGTCTGACCCCAAGGGCCTTCGACCGCTCGATGATGAGATCGAGCTCGCCTGGCATTTCGATGACGAAAAAGCATTTGAAGCCCATTTTCACGGCATACAGGCCAAGATCGATGAACTCCGCGTCCTTGTAGCCGTTGCAGATGAGGCAGGCTTCCTTGTCGCGCATGTGCGCCAACGCGGCCACCAGCTCCGGCTTGCTGCCCACTTCCAGACCATGATGATATCGCTGGCCGAACCGCGTGACCTCTTCCACAACCTGCTGCTGCTGGTTGACCTTGATGGGGTAGACGCCACGATATTCTCCCTGGTAGTTGAGCTTTTTCATGGCCTTTCGGAATGAATTGTTCAAAAAGGAAATCTGTGCGTCCAAGAGGTTTTCGAACCTGAGCAGCACGGGCATGTCCATGCCGCGCTCCCGGATGCCGGAGATGATGTCCATGAGGCTGACGGCACTTTGCGCGCCGCTTGGATCCACCAGCACTTCACCCTTGTCTGAAACGGTAAAATAGCCTGCGCCCCAGTTTTTGATGCCATACAGCTCTTCTGATTTTTCCTTTGTCCAGCGCCCAAGCGGTTCGGTTTTGTTCATGCCATGTTTCCTTTCAAATCGTCATTGGCTGGTATTTCGCCATTATCTTTCATGTTATTACTCAAGCCCCAAAATGTCCAACCCTATTTTCCACGAACCGTTTCCGAAGGCGGCGTCACGTCCGGTTCCGGTTACGGGGTCAACCCCACTTCCGATGGCGGGGTCACGCCCCCTTCCCTTGACAGGGTGGCCTGTTCAGGCACATAATGCCAATAGACGCTAATGCGAACCATTTGCATTTACAAGGAGCACACCATGATGCGCAGATCCCCCACACAAATCAAATCATCTCCACAAAGCAAACCCTCCCAACAAAGCAGATCCTCCCCACAAACAAGAATCCTTCCCATCCTGCTCGCGCTGGTTTTGACGCTGACTGCCTGCGGCAGTGCCGGCGCGTCGACGCCGGGAACCAACCCGCAACCGGCAGAAAGCGCACAGGCGTCCGCTGCCGTGGAAAACACGCAGGCTGCGCAACCACTCACCGTCATCACCACCCTGTTCCCCCAATATGACTTTGTGCGCATCATCGCAGGGGATCGGGTTGACGCCCGGCTCATCCTCCCGCCCGGCATCGAACCGCATACCTTTGAGCCCACACCCAAGGACATCGTGGCCATCGGGAAAGCGGATCTCTTCATCTATACCGGCGACGTGATGGAGCCATGGGTCGGACGCATCCTCGAAGGCATTCAGGACACCGGTCTCCAGGTCATCGACGCCACCGCGGGTATCGACCTCGTCCAGCCGGGCGCGGACAGTTCCGCGGAAACCGGTCATGCGGGAGACGCGCACGACGAAGATGCACACGACGATGACGAACATGACGAAGATGCACCCGACGCAGACGCACATGACGAAGACGCCCACGACGCGGATCCACACGCTCACGACGCGCACGCCGAGGGGTCTGACCCCCATATCTGGCTCGATCCGATGCTGGCCATCGAAATGGTCCGCAACATCACCGACGGACTGGTGGCCGCAGACCCGGATTACGCCGCGCGCCATCGGGACAATGCGGACGCGTACATCGCGGAGCTCAAGGCCTTCGACGCCGCCTGTCAGGAAACCTTCAAGCATGTGGACAACCGAACCATTGTCTATGGCGGCCATTTTGCCTTCGGCTATTTTGCGCGTCGGTACGGCCTGACCCACGTGTCTCCGTACACCGGATTCTCTCCGGACGCCGAACCCACCCCCCGGAAAATCGCCGAGCTCATCGACCGGATTCGGGAATTGGGCACCTCCACCGTCTATTTTGAGGAGCTGGTGGATCCCAAGGTGGCCGAGGTCATCGCCGACGCCACGGATGCCGAGATGCTGCTGCTGCACGGCGCGCACAATGTCACCACTGCGGAGCTCGAGGCCGGCGTCTCGTATCTGGGCATCATGCGGGAAAACCTGGAAAAGCTGAAGAAGGGATTGGGATATCATGAGTAGCACCGCCCAAAGCATCCTGTCTGTTGATCCAATCCAACCGCCCTCCGAACCCTCCAATGAACCGACAGTCCTGTCCGTTCAGGGCATTGCGGTCCGGTATGGCAAAACCGATGTGCTGGCCAATATCTCCTTTGATGTGGCGGAAGGAGATTACATCGGCATCGCGGGACCAAACGGCTCCGGCAAGACCACGCTGATGAAGGCGATTCTGGGGCTGCTTCCCCTGCAGGCGGGCACCATTGTCCACGCCGCCGGTATGGCCACCGGCATTGGCGGCCACATCGGCTACCTGCCGCAAAAAGCCTTTTCGACAGATCGCCATTTCCCGGCCGAGGTTCGGGAAATTGTGGCCATGGGCCGGCTGGCGGGCAAACGCGGCTTGCGGCTCCTGAACCGCGCGGATCGGGAGGCGGTGGACACCATTCTGGAAAAGCTCAATCTCTCGGATCTGCGCAACCGGCGCATCGGGAACCTGTCCGGCGGCCAGCAGCAACGGGTACTCCTGGCCCGCGCACTGGTGGGCAACCCCACCGCGCTGCTGCTGGACGAACCCACCTCCGCGCTGGATCCGAAAGTACGCGAGGAATTCTACGACATCCTTGCCCGACTGAACCGGGAGGATGGCACCACCATCCTGCTGGTGTCCCATGACATGGGTTCCATTGGAAAGTATACAAAAAAGCTGCTGTATCTGGATCGTGAAATCCTCTTTTACGGCACCTGGGAAGATTTTTGCAAATCCTCGGACATGACGGATTTGTTCGGCACCCTGTCACAACACAATTTCTGCTGGAGGCACACCCATCATGATTGACGTGTTTCAAACCCTGCAGGAAGCCTGGTCTTACGACTTCATCCGCAAGGCATTGCTCGTGGGCGTGCTGATTGCGCTGTGTTGCTCGTTTCTGGGTGTCTTCCTTGTTCTGAAGAAGTTCTCCATGATCGGCGACGGCCTGGCCCATGTCAGCTTCGCCACCGTGGCCATCGCCCTGCTGCTGTCCGCGGCGCCGCTGCCGGTCTCCATTCCGCTGGTCATCCTGGCCTCCCTGGCCATCCTCAAGCTGGCGGAAACCGCCGAATTGCATGGGGACGCCGCCATCGGCCTGGTGTCCTCCTTCGCGGTCGCGGCCGGTGTGGTCATCGCGAGCCTGGCCAACGGGTTCAATGTGGATCTCATGAGTTACCTGTTCGGCAGCATCCTGGTCATCCGCGACGCGGACATTGTGCTGTCCGTGATTCTCGCGCTGCTGGTCATCGTTGCGGTCATCGCCTTTTTCAATCCGCTCTTCGCAGCTTCCTACGACGAGGAGTTCGCCCAGGTATCCGGCATCCGGGTCAAACGCGGCAACCAGCTGATCGTGGTGCTGACCGCCATCACCGTGGCGCTGGGCATCCGCGTGGTGGGCACCATGCTCATCTCCAGCCTCATCATCTTTCCGACGGTCACGGCGCTTCAGCTCTCCCGCAGCTTCAAGGGAACCATCGCGCTTTCGAGCCTTGTCTCCGTCAGCTGCGTGCTGGTTGGCATCTTCCTCTCTTTTCTGTTCGACCTGCCCACGGGCGGGACCATCGTGATGCTCAACGCGGTCTGTTTCGGCTTGTTTTTCTCCGCACGGCGCATCGCCGTCAGGGCCTGAGTGAAAGGAGGGTTTCATGGCATCCAGTCACAGTCACAACCATCCTCACGCGAAACCACATGAAGCCAGTCCTTGTGACGCGCTGAGCCACGCAGGCCTGCGAAACACACGGCATCGGCGTCTGGCCTACGCCTTTTTCCTGAACACGGAACAGCCCCTCTCGGCCGAAGCCCTCTTTCTGAAGATGAAAACAGAAGACACCGCCCTCAGCCTGTCCACCGTATATCGGCTGCTTGAGGCCTTTCTGGAAAAGGGACTCATTGACAAGGCCAGCACCTCGGAAGACGGCAAGTCCCTGTACGAGCTGGCCTCTTCGGTACATCGCCATCACCTGCGCTGTCTGCAATGCCGGCGGATTCTCGTGGTGGAGGGCTGTCCCCTTGAAGGGTACGAAAAAGAGCTCGAGGCGGCCACACATTTTCATGTGACCGGCCACAAGCTCGAGCTCACCGGTTATTGTGCCGAATGCATGTCAAAGAAGCGTCCCAAAAACCAGTGAACCGGCCAGCCGCAGTCACATGAACAGCTGCAGGCTGACCGCCATGATGGCCATGCCGGCCACCAGTCCGTAAATCGACAAATGTGCCTCTCCATACTCCCTGGCGGATGGCAGCAGCTCATCCAGTGAGATGTAGACCATGATGCCGGCCACCATGCCAAACACAATGCCAAACATGGTATCGTTGATGAACGGCCGCAGCAGCAGGAACCCCACCGCGGCGCCAATCGGTTCGGACAGACCTGAGAGGAAGGAATAGCGGAAGGCTGTCCGCTTGCTGCCTGTGGCGTAATAAATCGGCACGGACACCGCGATGCCCTCCGGAATGTTGTGGATGGCGATGGCGATGGCAATCGGAATGGCGATGGTGTAGTCCTGCAGGCCGGCGATGAAGGTGGCCAGGCCTTCCGGAAAATTGTGGATGGCG
This sequence comes from Bacillota bacterium, assembly GCA_023459915.1. Classification (GTDB taxonomy): domain Bacteria; phylum Bacillota; class Clostridia; order DSM-8532; family DSM-8532; genus JAEWSN01. Next base: position 1,960 of record JAEWSN010000116.1, on the reverse strand, counting down.
ATGGCCAGCGCCGTAAACAGCCCGGTGCGCATCAGGTGCTTGTGGTCCGGATGAACCTCGTGCCGACCGGCTGCCGCCATATCTTCCACCGTATGCAGCTCATGCGGGTTCTCCGCCTTGGGAATGAACTTGTCGATCAGGGCAATCAGCGCAATACCTGCGAAAAACGACGCGATGGCACCCCAGCCGCCGCCCTTTTCTCCCCAGGCCACACTCAATGCCTCCCTGGATTTCACGAATATTTCTATCATGGACACATAGATCATGACGCCGGCGGAAAAGCCCAGGCTCACAGCCAGAAAACGGGTATTCGTCTTTTTCGCGAAAAAAGCGATGGCACTGCCGATGCCGGTGCTCAAGCCGGCGAAGACGGTCAATCCAAACGCAAGCCACACATTTCCCATGGGCTACTCCTTTTGTACATGCCACGCCGTGTTCAGGCGCGTTCCATTGTTTTTCGCCATCCGGCTTTGTCTGAACCCAGTGTACCATGATGCCCGCACCTTTGCGCATCGCATTCAATCATGTTTCTCCCTGCGTGCCGGCATCCGCCGCAATGGTGCGCAACGTCAGCAGATGGGCACTGACCGCCACGCCGACGACCACAAGCACAATGCGCACATGCAGCGACGGGACAAGCCAGAAGGAGATGCCCAGTCCCATCCACAGGAAAACCAGCGCCAGCCGTCTGGCCTTGCGCGTGACCGCCTTGTGGATGAGATAGTTGCGGATATACGTTCCCAGCACCTTGTGCCGAACGAGCCAGCGATAGAGCTTGTCCGAGCTGCGCAACCAGCTCCAGGCACTGACCAGCAAAAAGGGCGTGGTGGGCAGCACGGGTATCAGAATGCCCACCGTCCCCAACGCAAGCGTCAGCGCGCCCAGCACAATGAGGAAGACGCGCAGCGCAGGGCTTCCCCTGCGCTTGCGCAGCCATGCCTCCTCGGCTTGAATCATTTCGGTTGTCTGTCCTTCCCATGTTGCGTCTGTCAAAGTCAACTCCTCACACATCCAGCTTGGCGGCCTTTGTTGACACGACACCGCCGATTGTCATTGTCTCACGCATCCAGCGTCACGCCCAGTGCCTGGGCAACGCCCTTTCCGTAAGCAGGGTCCGCCTTCATGCAGTGCCCGGCATGGCGAAGCTTGATGAATTCCGGCACCCCATCCATGGCGCGGGCCGTGTTCTCGAACAGTATCTGTTGTTGTTCCGGGCTCATGAGTCGGAACAAGTCGCCGGCCTGCGTGAAGTAATCGTCATCGTCCTCCCGGAAGTTCCACCGTTGTGCCGCACCGGACAATTCCAGCGGCGGCTCGCGGTATTCGGGCTGCTCCTGCCACTTGCCAAAGCTGTTGGGCTCATAGCCGATGGTGGCACCACGGTTGCCGTCCACCCGCATCATTCCGTCGCGGTGATAGCTGTTGTGCGGGTTTCGCGGCGCATTGACCGGAATTTGGTGGTGATTCACACCAAGGCGGTAGCGTTGTGCGTCGCCATAGGAGAACAGGCGCCCCTGCAGCATCTTGTCCGGCGAAAACCCAATGCCGGGGACGATGCTGGCCGGATTGAACGCGGCCTGCTCCACATCCTGGAAATAGTTGTCGGGATTGCGGTTGAGCTCGAGCACGCCCACCTCGATGAGCGGGAACTGTTTCTTGGACCAGACCTTGGTGAGGTCGAACGGGTTGTAGGGCATATTGGCCGCCTGCTCGTCGGTCATGACCTGAATGTGCATGGTCCAGCGTGGAAAATCACCCTGCTCGATGGTATCGAACAGATCCCGCTGGTGGCTTTCCCGATCGTTGGCCACAATGGCGGCGGCCTCGGCATCCGTCAGATTCTTGATGCCCTGCTGCGTCTTGAGGTGGAACTTCACCCAGATTCGCTCGTTCGCGGCGTTGATGAGGCTGTAGGTGTGGCTGCCGTAGCCGTTCATGTGCCGGTAGGACCACGGGATGC
>JAEWSN010000115.1 GCA_023459915.1 Bacillota bacterium | reverse complement strand
ACCGGGGCGCCGAGGTGCCCCGGGAATTCTTCGAGGAGAGGCTGTTCGATGTCGGAAGGAATGTCCCCTGTGTCACAGGATCCCGAGCCCGGGCGGGAACGGCGCGATGCCGAAGCGATCCCGCAGGAGCAGGCAAATCATCACGAAGACAACCCTTCTCCGGATTGCGGACCGATTCGTGGACTGGTTCGGCTGCCGGGGCCTGCCGAAGCGGGCTTGTTGTTCTCCCTGACGGCGGTGCTGCAGCTGTATGCCGTCCAATGGCTCAATCGACTCACGGACTCCCAGACGCTGCAGGTGATCCTTGCCGAGTTCCTGTTCATCGCCCTGCCGCCACTGCTGTTCGCCTGGATCTTCCGGTATTCTCTTCGGGAGACCTTCCGGCTTCGCCGGCCGCGTGCCCGGGATGCCGCGTTTCTGCTGCTGCTGGCGCCGGTCGCCACGCTGACGGCATACAGTGCCGGTATTCTGGCCATTGTGCTGGTTCGCATGGCATTTGGCACGCTGCAGCTCGCAGGGGACATGGGGGATATTCTGTCCCGGGGGTTGCCGTCAGCGGTGCTCACCATCGGGCTGGTTCCCGCGCTGTGCGAGGAATGGCTGTTCAGAGGCTTCTTTCAGCGCGGGCTGGAGGGGTATGGCGCCCGAAAGGCGGTGTTGATCAGCGGTTTGCTGTTCGGCCTGTTTCATTTTGATTTCCAGCGGTTCGCCGCGCAGGCGCTGCTCGGGCTGGTGATTGCCTATGTGGTGTACAGAACGGGTTCCATCCTCAACGGCATGCTCCTGCACTTTCTGCACAATGCCGGCAGTGTGCTGATCTCCGGTGCCGCGGGGGGCATCGATCCCCTTGCCGCCACCGCGAACGGAGACATCTTTGAAATGCCGGCCATTGTTGAATACGCCCGCCAGATGGGACTTTCCATGGATCAGCTGATCCGGGGAATGGCCGCGGGCTCCGCCATTGTCCTGATCTGCGGTCTGCTGGTGCTGGGCGGTCTGCTCATTGCGTTCCGGCACCTCACACGGGACATTGTGCGGCCGGTGGTGCCCAAGTCCCCGAAACACGCGTTTTTGACCAGTCTTCCCGGCTTGCTGCTCATCCTGGCAATGTATGCCGCCCTTGCGCTGCACCTGGCCGGTCATCCGGCGGCAAAAACCATACTGCGTGTTTTGCGCCTACCTGTGGTATGATGGGAAGACGGAACAACACAGCGAATCGGAGACATGGGGACAGATGGAATTAGCGAGTGCCTGGGAGGCATACCGGGTTCTGGATGCCGGTGACGGCGAAAAAATTGAACGATGGGGCGACGTCATTCTCAGACGGCCCGATCCGCAGGTCATCTGGCCCTGGACCGGTCCGGAGGAGATCCGCCGCCAGGTGCAGGCGGTGTATCACCGCAGCCGTTCCGGCGGCGGCTCATGGGAAACACGTGCGCCCATTCCCAACCGGTGGACCATGCCATACCGGGATCTCACCTTTCGGGTGGAGCCCACAGGGTTCAAGCACACCGGGCTGTTTCCCGAGCAGGCGGTGAACTGGGACTGGATGGCCGCGCGCATCCGCGCCGCCAATCGCCCCGTCAGTGTGCTCAACCTGTTCGGCTATACGGGCGGCGCAACGGTCGCCTGCGCGCGCGCGGGCGCCGAGGTTTGTCATGTGGACGCGTCCAAGGGCATGGTGAACTGGGCCCGCGAGAATCTGGCGCTGTCCGGTTTGGCCGAGGCCCCGGTACGGCTCATTGTCGATGACTGCAAGAAGTTTGTGGAGCGGGAAGCCCGCCGCGGACGCACCTATGACGCGATTCTCATGGATCCGCCATCTTATGGGCGCGGTCCCGGCGGCGAGCTGTGGAAGCTTGAGGACGAACTGTATGGCCTCATCAAATCCTGCATGTCCGTCTTGTCGGACTCCCCGATCTTCTTTCTGGTCAACGCCTATACCACAGGGTTTTCCCCACAGGTGCCCGCCAATCTGCTGCGTGCCCATCTGGGCGGTTCCGGCGTGATTTCCGCGGGAGAGGTGGGGCTTCCCATCGGGGACACATCCCTGGTGCTGCCCTGCGGCACATTCGCCAGATGGGCGGAGAAACCATAACGCGCATGTATTTGAAATGAAATGCGCATGACTTCAAAGGGGGGACGGGATTGGAACAACAGACCATGATGCCTGCGCCGGCGACAGGAAGTGCGGTTGCGCCGGATGCCCGGGCCACGATGCGCATGGCCGTCGGGGCGCTCTCGGACAAAAAGGCGCTGAACCTCACCGTGCTCAACGTCACGGAGATCACCACGATCGCAAGGTATTTCGTGATTGCCACCGGCACGTCGTCCACCCACATCAAGGCACTGGCCGACGCGGTGGAGGAGAAGCTTGGCAAGCTCGGCCAGCATCCGTACCGTCGCAGCGGCTATGCCAGCGCCCGGTGGATCCTGCTCGATTACAGCGATGTGGTGGTTCACGTGTTTCATGAACAGGATCGCGAATTTTACGGACTGGAGCGCCTGTGGCAGGATGCGGAGCTTGTGCCGCTCCAGCCGCTGCTGTCCGGTACCGTGACACAATCATAAAAGGAATCCGGATGGCCACCCACTGGCCTTCGGCAGGGAGGAACCATGGCATACTCAACAGAGATCGACAGAAAATGGCAATCGCGCTGGGAGGAGGCGGGACTGTACCGCTTCGACCGGGACAACCTCGACAGGAAGCTCTACTGCCTGGAGATGTTCTCCTATCCGTCCGGCGCGAATCTTCATGTGGGCCACTGGTACAACTTCGGCCTGGCCGACTCCTGGGCGCGCATGAAGCGGTTGCAGGGCTACAATGTGTTCCATCCGCAAGGCTTCGACGCGTTCGGCCTGCCGGCGGAGAACTATGCCATCAAGACCGGCATCCATCCCAAGGATTCCACCTTTGCCAACATCGCGACCATGGAAAAGCAGCTCAAGGCCATGGGCGCCACCTTCGACCTCGATTATGAGGTGGTGACCTGCGCCCCCGAGTATTACAAGTGGACCCAGTGGATATTTCTGCAGTTGTTCAAGAACGGATTGGCCTACCGCAAGAACGCGCCGGTCAATTGGTGCCCCAGCTGTCAAACGGTGCTGGCCAACGAGCAGGTGCAGGACGGCACGTGCGAGCGCTGCCACACCGAAACCACCAAGCGCGATCTCACCCAGTGGTTTTTCCGCATTACCGCCTACGCGCAGGAATTGCTCGACTGCCTGCCGGATCTGGACTGGCCGGAGAAGACCAAGAAGATCCAGACCAACTGGATTGGCCGTTCCGAAGGCGCAGAAATTGAATTCGACGTGGCGGACACGGACTTGTCGTTCCGTGTCTTCACCACCCGGGCGGACACCCTGCAGGGCTGCACCTATGTGGTGCTCGCGCCCGAGCAGGAGCTGGTGGAACGCATCACCACACCGGCATGCCGTGAGGCCGTGACCGCCTATCAGGACAGTGCCCGCAAGGTCTCGGAAATCGATCGCCTGTCCACCGCGAAAGAAAAGACCGGCGTGTTCACCGGCGCGTACGCGGTGCATCCGCTGACCGGCAGGCAGGTGCCCGTCTGGATTGCCGACTATGTGCTGGCGGGCTATGGCACCGGCTGTGTCATGGCCGTCCCGGCACACGATGAGCGCGACTTCGCGTTTGCGACCAAGTACGGGTTGCCCATTCCCCGTGTCATCGAAGCCGCGCACGGCGAGGATGACGCCCTGCCCTTCACGGCCTATGGCCGGCTGGTCAACAGCGGTGAGTTCGACGGTCTGACCACGGAGGAGGGCAAGGCGGCCATCGTCAACGCGCTGGCCCAAAAGAACAAGGGAGAGGCGAAAATCACCTACCGCCTGCGCGACTGGCTGGTTTCCCGCCAGCGGTACTGGGGCGCCCCCATTCCCATCATCCATTGCGACAGCTGTGGCGCGGTGCCTGTTCCCGAGGATCAGCTGCCTGTGGAATTGCCCTATGACGTGGTGTTCAAGCCCGATGGGGAATCCCCGCTGGCCAAATGCGAGTCCTTCATCCACACCACCTGTCCGGTTTGCGGCAAGCCCGCGCACCGGGATGTGGACACACTGGACACCTTTGTTTGCTCGTCCTGGTACTTCCTTCGCTATCCCGACAACCGGAACAGCGAGGAGGTGTTCAACCGGGAATGGATCAACCGGATGCTGCCGGTGGACAAGTACGTCGGCGGCGCGGAGCATGCGGCCATGCATCTGCTGTACGCGCGGTTTTTCACCAAGGCCCTGCGCGACATGGGCTATCTTGATTTTGACGAACCCTTCAAGTCCCTCGTGCATCAGGGCACCATCCTGGGCGCGGATGGCCAGAAGATGAGCAAATCCAAGGGAAACACCGTCGCGCCGGACGAATATATCGAAAAATATGGTTCCGACGTGTTCCGCACGTATCTGGCCTTCGGGTTCGCCTACACCGAAGGCGGTCCCTGGAGTGACGAAGGCATCAAGGCCATCGACCGGTTCCTGGGCCGTGTGCAGCGGGTGGTCGAGAAGCTCGTGGAGGAGCGCGCCACCGACAGCGCGTCGGCGAAGCCATACGGCGCGGACGAGAAGGAGCTGCAGTATGTGCGGCACACCACCATCCAAAGCGTCACCACCGATCTGGAGCATTTTCAGCTCAATACCTCGGTGGCCCGCCTGATGGAGCTGACCAACGCCATGTACAAATACGACGCGCTGCCCGTAAGGAATCTGCCGCTGGTGGAGGAGACCCTCAGGGATTTATTGATTCTGCTGGCCCCGTTTGCGCCCCATTTCTGTGAGGAGATGTGGGAGACCCTTGGGTATGAAGGCTTCCTGTTTGCTCGTGAAACCCAATGGCCTGTGGCCGATCCGGCCGCCATGGTCAAGGATGAGGTGGAGCTGGCGGTGCAGGTCAACGGCCAGGTGAAATACCGCATCCTGGTGCCGTCCAATGCGGAGAAGGACGACATTGAACGATTGGCGCTTCAGGATGCCAAGGCGGCGCAATACCTGCAGGATCGTCAAATCGTCAAGGTCATTGTGGTCAAGGGCCGTCTGGTCAATGTGGTGGTGAAATGACAGATCCGGTGGCCGTCGGTTGCCATGATGGTGAAATGACAGACCCGGTGGCCGTCGGCCTCCGGGTGGTGGCATGGTACCGTGCGGGTCACCGGGAGCTTCCCTGGCGTGCCACCGGAGATCCCTACCGGATTCTGGTGTCGGAGATCATGCTGCAGCAGACCCGCGTGGAGACCGTGATTGGCTATTATGAACGCTTTTTGCAGGCGTTCCCGGATGTCGCGGCATTGGCCGGGGCATCGGAGGAAGCCGTGATGGCGCTGTGGCAGGGGCTGGGTTACTACTCCAGGGCACGCAACCTGCAGAAGGCGGCCCGGCAGATCCTGTCGCGCCACGGGGGCGCGTTTCCCAAGGAGCCCGGTGTGCTGCGGCAGTTGGCGGGCATCGGCCCCTACACGGCCGGTGCCATTGCGTCCATCGCGTTCGGCGTGCCGGAGCCGGCGGTGGACGGCAATGTGTTGCGGGTGGCCGCCCGCCTTGGCCTGGTGGCGGAGGACATCCTGAACGCCGCCACCCGGGCACGCATCACGGAGATGGTTCGCGCGATGATACCGCCCGCGGCGGCCGCCGATTTCACGCAGGGCATGATGGAGCTGGGGGCGACCCTTTGCACCCCCGTCAACCCGGCGTGTGGCCGTTGTCCGGTGCGGGCGGATTGCGCCGCGTTGTGCGCCGGTTGTGTGGATCGTCTGCCGGTCCGGTCTCCAAAGGCGCCGCCCCAGGCCTCAAATGAAGCGGTTTTTCTCGTGCGTGATCCGCAGGAACGTTTGCTGCTGGTATATCGCCATGAAGGACTGCTGCGCGGGTTGTGGGGCCTGCCCCATTTCGAGTCGGAGGCGGCGGAACCGGATCTGTCCCGATTGCTGGAAATGCCGGTGATCAGGCAGGCTGTGGGGAAAGGGACCATGGTATTGCGGGAATCTGCGGGTTCCTGCCGGCATGTCTTCACCCATCGGCTTTGGCAGATGCGGATCTGGTGGGTGGATTTGCTGGAAGCAAATAATTCCGAAGAAGAAACTTTTGGCTACAAATGGCTCCCGGAAGGGCAATTGGGCAGTGTTCCCATGCCGGAGGCATTTCGGAAGGTGCTGCGGGTTGCCGGCCTGTCCCGGAAGGAACAGCGGCGGCCCGGGACCGGGAAAGGGGTTGAGGGGTCTGGAAACAGAAAAGCTGATGGAGAAGCTTGAGCAGGTGTATTCCTTTGAGGATTATCTGGACAGCTGCGGCACGCATTGCGAGGATGGGTTTTCCTTCAGTGACTGCTTTGAGATGCTCTATCGCCAGAAGAACCAGAAGAAGATGGACATCATCCGGCGGTCCCAGATTGAACGCGGCTATGCGCACCAGTTGATTCGCGGGGCAAAAAAGCCGTCCCGGGACAAGGTGATTCTCTTTGCGATCGGCATGATGCTGACCATTCCGGAAACACAGCTCCTGCTGCGGCACAGCGGGTTCAGTCCGTTGTCACCCCGCCAAATGCGGGACGCGGTCATCCTGTTTGGTGTGGCGCATCTTTTGGAGGTCGACGCGCTTCGTGCAATATTACTGGAAAATGGGTTCGAAATTCTACAATGAGGTGTGCCGGCGGCACACCCATATGTTCCCGAAGATGTGATTCAATGGAGACACCCCGAACGTGTTGGCTGCCGTGACCGCTGTCATGGCAGTTTTTTTTACCGTGATGTCGGGATTCTTTCGCGGTTTTCCTGTGCCTTTGCAGCCACCTTGTGGTAAAGGTATGGTATCATGTCCATGTGAGGGCTGTCTTGCCG
>JAEWSN010000114.1 GCA_023459915.1 Bacillota bacterium | reverse complement strand
TAGCGTTGTGCGTCGCCATAGGAGAACAGGCGCCCCTGCAGCATCTTGTCCGGCGAAAACCCAATGCCGGGGACGATACTGGCCGGATTGAACGCGGCCTGCTCCACGTCCTGGAAATAGTTGTCGGGATTGCGGTTGAGCTCGAGCACGCCCACTTCGATGAGCGGGAACTGTTTCTTGGACCATACCTTGGTGAGGTCGAACGGGTTGTATTGCATATTGGCCGCCTGCTCGTCGGTCATGACCTGAATGTGCATGGTCCATCGCGGGAAATCACCCTGCTCGATGGCATCAAAAAGATCCCGCTGGTGGCTTTCCCGATCGTTGGCCACAATGGCTGCGGCCTCGGCATCCGTCAGATTCTTGATGCCCTGCTGTGTCTTGAGGTGGAACTTCACCCAGATTCGCTCATTCGCGGCGTTGATGAGGCTGTAGGTGTGGCTGCCGTAGCCGTTCATGTGCCGGTAGGACCACGGGATGCCGCGATCGCTCATGGTGATGGTCACCTGATGCAGTGCTTCGGGCAGCGAGGTCCAGAAATCCCAGTTGCTGGTGGGGTTGCGCAGGTTGGTCCTGGGGTCGCGCTTCACGACATGGTTGAGATCCGGGAATTTCAGGGGATCACGCAGGAAAAAGACGGGCGTGTTGTTGCCCACCAGATCCCAGTTGCCCTCCTCGGTGTAGAACTTCATGGCAAACCCGCGGATGTCACGTTCCGCGTCGGCCGCGCCACGCTCTCCGGCCACAGTGGAGAAGCGGACAAAGCAATCCGTTTTCTTGCCGATTTCAGAGAATATCTTCGCCCGGGTGTACTTCGTGATGTCGCCCGTTACGGTGAACGTGCCAAACGCGCCAGAGCCCTTTGCGTGCATGCGCCGCTCCGGAATGACTTCCCTGTCGAAATGCGCAAGCTTTTCCAGATACCATGTGTCTTGCAGCAGCATGGGACCGCGCGGGCCGGCTGTCATGACATTGTTGTTGTCGTCCACCGGGGCACCGGTGACAGTGGTCAGTTTTTCCTTTTTGGGATCGCTCATGGCCTACCTCCTTCTCCCGCGGGGCTTTCGGTCACCGCGGACTCCCTCGCCGCCATTGGCTGATGGCGGCGAAGCCTGGCCGATCGGGTTCATTTGAAAGGATCGGCTCTCTTGTAAGGAACCCAATCTTTGGCAGGCCGAAACAGGCAATCACGGTTCCACCGACTCCATCGAAACCCCTTCCGGCCCGGCCACATCCTGTTGTGCCGCGTGCGCCTCGCGAAGATGACGCAGCTCGAAGAACAGGAATACAGCGGTCAACACCGTTGCCGTCAAGTCGGCCACCGGCCCGGCCATCCAGACACCGGTCAGGCCAAAAAGCCTCGGCAGCAGCAGCAGCATGGGAATCAGCACAATCACCTGGCGCAGCAGGCTCAGGAAGATGGCCTTCGGGGCCTTGCCCACGGCCTGGAAGTAGTTGGCGCTGACAATCTGGAACCCGATGAACGGCAGCATGCTCAGGAAGATACGGATCCCCGGCACCGCAACCGACAACAGCTCGGGCTCGTTGTTGAACGCGCGAATCAGCATTGCCGGGAAGAACTGCGTCAGCAGAAACGCGAAGATGGCGATGCTGGAAGCCGCCATGATGGCCAGCCGCAGGGTTTTGCGCACCCGGTCATAGGCCTTCGCGCCGTAGTTGAAGCCAAGGATGGGCTGCGACCCCTGATTGATGCCGAAGATGGGCATCAGGAAGAAGATGACGATGGACTGGATGACCGTCATGGCCCCGATGGCCATGTCCCCGCCATTGTCCTTGAGCGCGTTGTTCGACACGATGCCCACGATGCTGGCAGCAATCTGCATCATGAAGGGCGACACCCCAATGCTGACAATGCTGAGCACAATGGGCATGCGCAGCCGCAGGTTGCCGGGATGGAACCGGATTTTGCTCCTGCCGGACATGAAGTGGTGCAGCACCCAGAGCATCGTGACAAACTGCGAAATGATGGTGGCCAGCGCCGCCCCGCGGATGCCCATGCCGAATCCAAAAATGAACAGCGGGTCGAGCGCGATGTTTGTCAGGGCACCCAGCAGCATGCTGTACATCGCAATGCGTGGGTTTCCCTCCGCCCGGATGCTGTGGTTGAGGCCAAAGCCCAGGCCCTGGAACACGGCTCCGTAGAGGATGATGGTGATGTAGTCGTTGGCGTAGTCGAAGGTGTCCCCACTGGCACCAAACAGGTACAGGAGCGGGCGCTTGAAAATCAGCCCCAATATCGCAATGGACAGCATGCCGCCAACCAGCAGCGTGATGGCATTCCCCAGAATATGCTCCGCGTCCTTCGGTTTTCCCTCCCCGAGGCGGATGGAGATTCTGGCCGCGGCACCGATGCCGACAAGCATGCCAAACCCCATCAACACCAGCATGAAGGGCTGGTTCAAGCCAATGCCCGTCATGGCCAGCGCGCCGATGCGGCCGATGTAGATGCGATCCACCACATTGTACAGGGCATTGACCATCATCCCGACAATGGCGGGGATGGAGAATTGCAGCAGCAGCCGGCCCACCGGCGCGGTTCGAAGCTTTTCGTTGTGTTCGTGATGTGACATGGGCCATCCTTTCCAGCGTAACGGCCGGAGTAATAACATCCGGCATTCCGGCATTTCCCGGAAAAGAATTCAGACTTTCATTTTACCATATTTTATCCTCTATTTGCGAAGCAAATAGAGGTCTTGCCAAGGACTCGCCTGAAGGCATGCAGGGTTTATCCTCTATTTGCGAAGCAAATAGAGGATAAACCAACAGCTTGAGCACTGGCTGAAAAAAGGAATACAATGCAATGGGAACACAATCAGAACCGCAACGCGACATCAGCAAGGAGGCAACCCATGAGCACATCGCAACAACCACAAGGCCACCCTTCCTTTGCATCACCGTTCCAGATTCCCCACTGTCGCATCCTCGGCCGCACGGACGGGCGTTCGGAAGGGCCGCTGCCATTGCACTGGACCGCCTCCGGCGTGTTGTTCAACCTGCGCGCTTCCTCCCTCCTGGTGGATGTGGAGGCAGACTATACGGATCATGCGCCCTGGATCAGCCTCTCGCTCAACGGGCAGGACCTGCTGCGCATGCCGCTGCAGAAAGGCCGTCACACCCTGTCCCTGCTGCAGGGATTGGATCCGGCGCAATCCCATGTCGTGCGCATTCTGCGTGAAAGTCAGGCCATGCCGGGAGACCCGCGCTGCCGGGTGCTTCTCCACGGACTGGCCTGTGACGGACAACTGGCGCCATTGCCCGAACCGGCCTGCCGCATCGAATTCATCGGGGACAGCCTCACCAGCGCGGAAGGCGCCTGGGGCTGTCCGGCGGACACGGAATGGCTGCCTCTCTGGTTCGCCGGCGCCAAAGGATATCCGCAGCGCATCGGGGACAAGCTGAACGCGGAGGTCCGTGTCATCTCCCAAAGCGGCTGGGGCGTCTGCTCGGGATGGGACAACGATCCGAACAGCCGCATCCCGAAATACTATCATCAGGTTTGCGGCGTCACCGGCGCCCGTGATGGTGGAGATGCCACATACGACTTCACTTCCTGGAAGCCCAATCTGGTGGTCTGCGCGCTGGGTGCAAACGACTGGAACGCCCTGCGCGCGGAACACGGCTTCACGGATCCCGTGACCGGAGAGGTGTTCAAGCAGTCCATGGACAACCTGGCCCCGCTCGGAAAAGGGATCCGCGACTTCCTGGCAGCTTTGCGTGAACACAATCCGGAAGCCGTGATTGTCTGGGTGTTCTGGGCCGGTGGCGACCCCATTCTCAGCCTCATCCGGAAGGCGGTGGACGATCAGCGCGCAGCGGGAGACGCCCGCTGCTTCATGGAAACAGTCCCCGGCATGAAGCCGGACGGCGCCCGCAACCATCCGGGATTGGCACAGCATGAGCGGCTGGCCGCCATCCTGGCAACAAGATTGAAGCGCCATTTGCATGGATGATGCTTGCACAGATATCCAATACGCAGAGTTTCATTATTATTCCGAGTGGTATTATCATATTATAACCCCAGCCACAAGGAGAAAATGAAATGAAGCATATACATCATCCAAAACGATTATCCGCCGCTGTTCTGTTCTTGGTGCTCCTGCTCGCCGTCACTGCGTGTTCCTCGGGGGAACCGGGGACAACGCCATCCATGGACAATGCCGCAATACAAAACGAAGTGGCTGCGCTGCAAACGCAGGTACAGCAGCTGCAGGCGGAGCTGTTGGAAGTGGCAGGCGAACGTGAGGCACTGGCACAAACTCTCTCACAAAAGGAAACCGAACTGACAGCCAGCGCGCAGACAGTGAAACAACTCGAAGAAAATCTGGCCAAGGCCGAAGCGGCCACCGGTCCGCCCCAAGGTCCCGGAAATCCAGCAACTGCCAGCACCGCTTCATTGGTTCAGACCGGCATGACCGTTGTCCAGTTGCTTGCGAATGCGGATATGGCGGCGTTGTCCGCGCATGTACACCCCACCTCGGGGGTGCGGTTCACGCCGTATCCGTATGTTGATACCGTCGTGGATGTGGTCCTGAATTCCACGCAAGTGGCCACGGCCATCTCCTCGCCTGTTCAGAGCAACTGGGGCGCACAGGATGGAACCGGAGATCCGCTGCTGATGGACTATGCCGCTTATCACGCCCGTTATGTGTACGACCAGGATTACGAAAACCCGGACGTGATTGGCATCGATACGGTGATTGGATACGGCAACACTATCGACAATCTGTCGGCAGCCTATCCCAACGCCCGATTTCTTGATTTTCATTTCAATGGGTTCGATCCCCAATTTGATGGAATGGACTGGCGCAGCCTGCGCCTGGTGTTCGAACTCGACAATGGAGACTGGAAGCTGGTGGGCATCGTCCACGGTGAATGGACCATCTGACGACTGTCGTGCCCATCAGGCGTTGTGGAAGTCGGGAACGAAAGCCCGGCATGTCAGCCGGGCTTGACCACACGCAAAGGCGGCCTCCTTACGAGGCCGCCTCTCCCGCGTGCAGGAACTTGAACTGGGCCATGAAGAGCTGCCAGTAGGAGCCCTCGGCTTTCATCAACTCCTCATGCGTGCCGGCCTCGGAAATGCCGCCATCCTCGATGACCAGGATGCGATCCGCGCTCTGGATGGTGGACAGCCGGTGGGCGATGACAAACGAGGTGCGGCCGGCCAGCAACGTGCGGATGCCGTCCTGCACCAGTTTTTCGGTTTGCGTGTCGATGCTGGCCGTGGCCTCGTCAAGAATCAGGATACGCGGATTCGCCAGCAGCGCGCGGGCAAACGCGATGAGCTGGCGCTGCCCGCCGGACAGCCGCGCGCCGCGTTCGTTCACATCCGTGTCATACCCCTTCTCGAACTGCATGATGAAGCCGTGGGCCTGCACCACCTTCGCGGCTTCCTCCACCTCGGCATCGGTGGCATCGAGCCGGCCATACCGGATGTTGTCGCGGATGGTACCGGAGAACAGGAAGCTGTCCTGCATCATGATGCCCATCTGGGCGCGCAGGCTCTCGATGGTCACCCCGGTGACATCATGCCCGTCGATGCGGACCTGTCCCTCCTGTGCCTCGTAAAACCGGCTGACAAGGTTGACGATGGTGGTCTTGCCCACACCGGTGGGACCCACCAGCGCTATGGTCTCTCCGGCCTTCACATCAAAGGAAACGTCTTTGAGAACGGGTTTTCCGGTTTCATAACCGAAGGAGACATGGTCAAACGTCACCCGGCCGTCGATGGGCGGCAGTTCGTCGCTGCCGGTGTGGTTTGCGATGTCCGGATTGATGTCGAGGATTTCGAAAATGCGCTCCGCGCCGGTGATGTTGGTGACCAGCTGGTTGTAGAAATTGGAGATGTTCATCACGGGCTGCCAGAACATGCCGATGTACCCGGAAAAGGCCACCAGCAGTCCAATGGTGATGGTGCCGGAATCCAGCAGCAGCAGGCCGAACGAGAACACCACGATGGTGCCCACGCCCCAGGACATTTCCACTGAAGGCCAGAAGAAATCGGCATACCGGACGGCGGAAATGAACGCGTTGCGCCAGTCCGTCACCAGCTCCCAAAACGTGCGGCTGGTGTTCTTCTCAGCGGCAAACGCCTGCACCACGCGGATGCCGGAGAAATCCTCATGCGTGAACGCGTTCATGTTCGACGCCTTCTTGCGGAACAGCTGCCAGCCCTTGTGCGAGGCGCGGCTGACAAACACCATGATGGTCACCATGAACGGGAGCGTCACCAGCGCGGCCAGCGCCAGCCGCCAGTTCATCAGCAGCATGATCACCACGACAGCCATGATCTTGATGACTTCCGGAATCAGGGTGGTGACGCTGTTGGTGAACAGGTCATTGAGCGCGTTCACGTCCCCGATGATGCGGGCCAGAATTTTACCGACGGGCCGGCTGTCGAAAAAGGAAAACGACAGCTTCTGGATGTGGGTGTACAGCTGCTGGCGGATGGTCAGCAGGATGTCGTTGGTCACCTTCGACATCTTCACCATCCGGAAGCGGGCGCAATACATCATCACCACGTTGAGCGCGATCATCACGCCCCCGATCATCAGGATGCCGGGGCCGTCGCCGTTGGCGATGTATTTGTCGATGCCCAGCTTCAGGAACCAGGGGTTGAACAGCTCCACGCCGATGGTGATGGCCATCAGCAGCAGCGTCACCACCACGGCCGGCATATGGGGCTTCAGATAGCCAAAGAGCCGGCCGATGGTCTTGAAGTTGATCTCTTCCTTCATGACCTCGTCTTCACGGAAATTGTTGATGGGCATGGTCTTCTCCTCCAAAACGATCCGGGCGGATCTGTGTTCCGTCCGAACCGAAAACCGTCTGTCTGCCTGCGCGCAACGAGGGTGTGGACGTTTATCCCGCCTCTTCCTCGTGCATGTCGATGAGCCCCTGGAACTGCAGGTTGTACGTGTCCCAGTAGCGGCCGCCCAAATCCAGCAATTCCTGATGCGTGCCGCGCTCCACAATCCGTCCGCCTTCGAGGAACAGAATTTCGTCCGCGTTCTTCACGGCCGACACACGATGGGCAATGATGAATTTTGTCTCCTCGGTTCTGGCCTGCAGCGCCTGCTGAATCTGATGCTCGGTTTCCATGTCCAGCGCCGACGTGGCATCGTCGAACACCAGCACCGCGCTGTTGCGGGCCAACGCCCGCGCCATGGAGATGCGCTGCTTCTGGCCGCCGGAAAGGCCGATGCCGCGTTCCCCGACGAGTGTCTTGTACCCGTCCTGCAGCTTCATCACGAACTCATGGACATGCGCGTCCTTGGATGCCTGCACCAGCGCCTCCACCGGCAGGTCGTCGCTGCCGAAGCGGATGTTCTCCTCAATGGTGTCCGAGAACAGGAACACCTCCTGCATCACCACCGACACGCTTTTGCGGAGCGGTTCGAGCGCCTGTTCACGGACATCCGTGCCATCGACGATCACCTTTCCCGCCGTAGGGTCATAATACCGGCCGATGAGGTTGACGAGCGAGGTCTTTCCTGATCCGGTCGCCCCCATGATGGCCACCGTGCTGCCGGGCTTCGCGTCCAGGCAGATGTCTTCAAGGATTTTCATGCCGTTGGCCTCAAGGCTCACATGGTCGAACACCACGTGTCCGCGACGCGCAACCGGCTCTTGTGGTACCGCGGGCTCCTGGATTTCAGGTTGCTCCGCGAACAGCACGTCGATTTTTTTAATGGAGGCCAGGCACTGCGCCAGCACGTTGATGAGCCAGCCGAGCATGCGCATGGGCCAGATGAGCATGTAAATGTAGTTGGTGTACGCCACCAGCGTGCCGATGGTGAAATCCGGCTCCCCGCCGATGACCAGCCAGCCGCCGACCGAGGTCACCAGCACCACGATGAGGTTGGACAGGAACTCGATGCGCGGCTGGTAGCGGGCCCAGATTTTCGCCTGGTTCACATTGAGACGGTAGTTCTCCCTGTTCTGGGACAGGAACTTCTCAATTTCGTGGCGTTCCCGCCCAAACGCCTTCACCAGGCGCACCCCGGCCAGGTTCTCCTGGGCGGTGGTGTTCATGAGCGCGCGCTGATCGCTGATCTCCTCGAAGGTCTTGCCCACACGCTTTTCCAGGCGCATGGCCACAAAGGCGATGATGGGCAGCACACACAGGCTCATCACGGCCAGCTTCCAGTTGATGGTGAACAGAATCACCGACGCGATGATGAAATAGATCGCCTGCTCGGCGAACAGCATGAACCCAAAGCAGATGGCGTTCATGACGTTCTCCGCGTCATCCTTGACACGGGACATCAGCTCGCCGGTATTGTTCTTGTCAAAAAACGAAAACGACAGCTTCTGGATGTGATTAAACAGCTTCTGGCGCAGCTGGATGATGATCTTCGAGCTTGAGAGATCGAACATCATTTCCTTCGTGTATCCAAAAATGGCCCGGCCAACGGTGATGGCGACCAGCATGATGAGAATGCCCCGAAAGGCACCCCGGTTCTGGCCGATGATCACCTCATCGATGAGCCGCTGGATCATGCGCGGGTTGAACATGTCCAGCACGATGCTGGCGATCATCACGGCAAAGGCCACCACATAGTAGCCCCAGCTTTTTTTCATCAGGGACAGCAAGGTTTTCATGAACGTTTCCTCCAGGATGTGGACAACAAGGTGGTACAAAGTGGTGTGTTAACGTGACGCGTCATGAAAACGCACCCACGTGTGTCCTGCCAATGCGGGCAATCCAATCACGCGATAAAAAAGCCGCGATCTTCATCGTAGGCGGGTTTGCCGGGAAAGTCAACACAATCCGCGAGACAGATTGATCCTAACGGAACATTCCCGACGATTACTCCGGCCGTTGAACATCCAAAACAATTTCATCCTGAATGATTCTCACAACGGCCGGAGTTATGACCGTTTCAGATGTTTTGACGCCACCGCAGTAACGGCAGATCCATTGCAATTCCTGACCGGCGAGGCCCGAAGCGCATACGAAGCGCTTTCTCGGAATGCATGGCCGGGCATATCCGGGAGCGTTGGTCACCAGGTCTCCCAGTGTACCTTTTGCGCGTCGTACCGCTCCTTGACCTCACGCGTCTCCGCGCTGTGGCCAATCACCACCATGCCAATGGGAATGATTCCCTCCGGCAGCTTCAGCCATTCCCCGAACGCTGTCGTGAGACGCTTCACGGGATGCAGTCCGCACCATACGGTGCCCAGTCCCAAGCCATGGGCGGACAGCAGCATGTTTTCGATGCAGGCCCCGCAGTCCTGTCCCAGAAACTTGTCCGCCGGCTGCGCGGCTTCATCCCCGCAGACAATGATGGCGCAACCGGCCTGGGGCGCCATCTTCCCATAGGGGTGGAATGCCGCAATCTTTTCGAGCATCCCGGCGTCCCGCACCACCACAAAGCGCCAGGGCTGCCCATTGTGCGCGGAAGGCGCATAGGTACCCGCCCGAATCACCGCCTTGATCTGTTCCTCTGAAACGGGTTCCCCCGTATACTTTCGGATGCTCCTTCGCGTTGAAATGGCCTGCTGTATGTCCATGGAAATTCCTCCCTCACGCACAAGTCCTGTTTTGCAGCGGTTTCACAATGAATCCTCAGTCTGGAGGCGTCATGCCCACAGATTTCACCCGGCTTCATGCCGCCTTCTTTGACAAAGTCTATCCCATTTTGGATAATGCGATCAAGAAGCATACGCGAATTCCGTTTTCCTGCGCATCGGGTGTCACATTGTGGCACCACACTGCCACACGCGGGAAGCACCTCGCTGGAAAGAAGGTTGCAAATGGATCCCAGATTGAAAAAGCTCGCTGCCCTGCTTGTAAAGTATGCCACTGCCGTCAACCCCGGCGATCGGGTCTATGTGGAGGCCGAAGCCGTCTGCATTCCCTGGATGGCGGCCGTGGTCGAGGAGGCGGTCAAAGCCGGCGGCCATGTGGATACCCGGATTTCCTCCCCCATTCTCGCGGAAGCCAAACTCAAGCACGCCACCGCGGAACAGCTGGCCCAGGGCAGCGCCATCGCCAAACTCATCTCCGAGACAGCGGATGTGCGGCTTTCCGCCTGGGGCACCAACAACACCCGCATCTTCAGCGCCATCCCCGGCGAGAAAATGAAGCAGTCCATGCAGGGCAACGCCGAGGCGCGCCGCATCTTTTCCGAGCGCATGGGCAGCGGCGCCCTTCGTTGGTGCGGCACCCAGTTCCCCACCGAGGCGGACGCGCAGGAAGCCAACATGAGCCTGTCAGACTACGAAGACTTTGTGTACGGGGCCGGTCTGCTCGACACGGAGGATCCTGTGGCGGAATGGCACCGTGTCAGCGCGGAGCAGGAACGCTGGGCCCGTTGGCTCGACACCAAAAAGGAACTGCACATCGTATCCGCCGGCACCGACATCCGCGTGAACATCTCCGGCCGCAAATGGATCAACTGCGACGGGCATGTCAATTTCCCGGATGGTGAGGTCTTCACCTCTCCCGTGGAGGATGGCGTCAACGGACACATCACCTTCAGCTTTCCCGGCATTTATGCGGGGCGCGAAATCGAAGGCATCCGGCTGGAAGTGGAAAACGGACTGGTGACAAAGGCCACCGCCAAAAAGGGTGAGGAACTGCTGCATGCCCTGCTGGAAACCGACGAAGGCGCCCGGCGCTTTGGTGAGGTGGCCATCGGCACCAACTACGGCATCACGAAATTTACACGCAACATGCTGTTCGACGAAAAAATCGGCGGTACGGTGCACATGGCCATCGGGGATTCCATGCCGGACGCGGGCGGGCTCAACCGCTCCACCCTGCACTGGGACATGCTGTGCGACATGAGACAGGAAGGCCGCATCTACGCGGACGGCATCCTGTTCCATGAGAACGGCCGGTTTCTGGACGAAGTGCTCACCCAATGAGCACAGTTCCGGAGGAACAAACACCTAACCCTTTCTGTGTAGGGAGGTGAGCACCGTGAACCCGGCGTTTTATGGGATCGCCTATCAAAAAGAGCCCATTCGGGACATGCTTCGGGATTTCCATCTGCTGACCGGTATTCGTGTGGCCTATTATCCCATTTCCGAGTATCCCACCGATCCGATGGCAGTGTCTGCGGATCGCATGCCAGCAGTGCCTTCTGTTCGTTGTGGTCCTGTTTATCCAGAGCATATTGCAGATTTCTGTGCCGCCATCCGACAGGATCCGATCGTGGCGGCGCGCTGTCTCCACTGCGATCGCCAAGCCTTCAGACAGGCACAGACAACAGATGCCCCGGTCCTTTATCGCTGCCATATGGGTCTATTGGAAGCAGTGGCTCCGATTTCAGACAAGGCCGACTGCGCCGCGGAAGCACACAATTGCGAACCTCCCCGGGAAGGAACGGGCTGTCTGGGATATCTGATGATGGGACAAATCCTGGACCATCCACCGGGCAAGGCGGCGTTTGATGTCGTCATGCAAAGGCTCCCGAAGGGTATCCAGACCGATTCCGCATGGGAGACCGCATTCTACCGTTTGAACCACCTGTCCTTTGAGAAAATATGCGCGGCCTTCCGGTTGCTGACCCGGCAAGCCCAGCTCATCCTGACTTCGGAATGGGCACAACGCCGGTCCATGCCATTGCTGCTTCGACTGGAAACCGCCATACGCACGCATTCCGACATGCCACTGAGAACGGCGGACTTGTCCAGTCTGATCGGTTTGAGTCCTTCAAGACTCACCCATGTGGTCAAAGCGCAAACCGGCCGGACCGTGACCCAGTTCATCCGGACCATACGCATTCAACTGGCCAAGGAAATGCTTCGCAAAACAAGTGTACCCATCCAAACAATCGCACGGTCAAACGGATGGCTGGATCCCCGCTACTTCTCGAGGGTGTTCAGACAGATCACAGGTGAAACACCACAGGCATATCGCAACCGTTTTATCCACCCCACACCCGAAACATCACTCCCCCATTCAGCGCAACACCGCATATGATGGTGCCATAACAACCGGCAATCCCCATAGGGAGAACCACGCATCATCATGTCTTACAAAAGGGGGAGTGGGTATTATGGATAAAAGGCAACGGGTCATCGACGCCATCCATCACAGGGAAACCGATCTGGTGCCCTGGCAGGCGGACTTCACCCATCAGGAACTGGACAGGATGATCCGGTTCACCGGGGATACGGACTTCCACAAGCATGTCGGCAATCATATCCGAAGTGTCTACTTTGACGGCTACCTTGAAGAACTGCCCCATCGGCCCGGATACTTCCAGGACGACTTTGGCGTGCTCTGGAACAGGAATGGCGCCGACAAGGACATCGGTATGATTGAAGGGTATGTCATCCCGGAGCCGGACATGCAACGGATACAAATGCCCAACCTCCAATCGGAGCGGTTGCGGGCGGAATATCGTGCGTTGGCCTCCGCCGGGGACGACACCTACCGGCTGGGAAGCATTGGCTTCTCCCTGTTTGAGCGCGCCTGGACGTTGCGGGGCATGGAGAACTTCCTGGCGGACATGCTCGAGGAACCGGACTTTGCAGACGCCCTGCTCGACGCCATCTGCGACTTCAACCTGCAGGTGATGGATGTCGCCCTGGCGCACGATCTGGACGGGTTCTACTTCGGCGATGACTGGGGACAGCAAAAGGGCCTCATCATGGGTCCCAAGCTGTGGCGCCGGTTCATCAAGCCACGACTGGCGCGTATGTACGCACACGCCCGGCAACACGGCCTGGCGGTGTTCCAGCATTCGTGCGGGGACATCCAGGAGGTGTTCCCCGACCTGATTGACATCGGGCTGGATGTTTACCAGACCTTTCAACCCGAAATCTACGACATCCATGCCATCAAGCGGGCGTACGGAAAGGATCTGACTTTCTTCGGCGGCATCAGCACCCAGCGGCTCCTGCCCTTCGCCACACCGGAGGAAGTGACGCAAAAAACAAGGGAGATCCTTTCCGTGATGCGGCCCGGTGGCGGATACATCCTCGCCCCCACGCACGCCGTTCCCGGAGACGTACCGCCGGAGAACATCATGGCCATGCTGGATGTGTTTCACAAGCAATAAACGGGGAAACAATCATGGGTATCATCACTCCGGCCGGAGTGATGACGGTTTCGGATATTTTAACGCCACCGCAATGCCACTCCCAAGGAGGCACCCATGATTGTTGGTGTTCCAACCGAGATCAAGAACAATGAGAACCGTGTCGCGCTGACGCCGGCAGGGGTTCATGAGCTTGTCTCAAGGGGACATCGCTGTCTTGTCCAGCAAGGCGCCGGGCTGGGCAGCGGCATCACGGATGCGGAATACGCCGCTGCCGGCGGTGAACTCACGGCAGACGCGGACAACGTGTACCAGATGGCCGATCTGATTGTGAAGGTCAAGGAACCCCTCGCGTCCGAATACGGGAAATTTCAAAAGGGCCAGCTCCTCTTCACCTACCTGCATCTGGCTGCCAGCCGGGAGCTGACACAGGCCATGCTGGATGCGGGAATCACCGGCATTGCCTATGAAACCGTACAGCTGCCAAACGGTGTCCTGCCGTTGCTATCACCAATGAGTGAAGTGGCGGGCCGCATGTCCGTGCAGGTGGGTGCCGCCCTGCTTCAAAAATACAACGGGGGCATGGGCATCCTGCTGGGCGGCGTGCCTGGTGTGCCGCCTGCCGAGGTGGTCATTGTGGGTGGCGGCGTGGTGGGCACGAATGCCGCCAGGATGGCTGTCGGCCTGGGCGCCCGTGTCACGGTGCTGGACATCAATCCCGCCCGCCTGGTTTATCTGGACGACATCTTCGGCGGTCGCATCACCACCCTTGTCTACAACGCCTATGTCATGGCGGAGGTGGTGAAGACGGCCGATCTCCTGATTGGCGCCGTACTGGTCCCCGGAGCGAAAGCGCCGAAAACCGTCACCGAGCCCATGGTCAAAACCATGAAAAAGGGTTCTGTCATTGTGGATGTGGCCATCGATCAGGGCGGCAGCATCGCGACCATCGACAGGGTCACCACACACGACCATCCCTGCTATGAAAAGCATGGCGTCATCCATTACTCTGTGGCCAACATCCCGGGCGCGGTGCCCCGCACGGCCACCTGGGCACTCACCAACACCACCTTGCCCTATCTGGTGAAGCTGGCCGACAAGGGGTTGGATGCCCTGAGGGAAGACAAGGCATTGCTGGCCGGCTTGAATCTCCATGACGGCAAACTGACCTGCGAAGCGGTTGCCACGGCATTCGATCTTCCGTGGACACCAGCCCAGACCGTTCTATCCCTACCGGACTGACCCACCCATGCAAAGACGGGCTTTACGCTTTCGGCAATCCAAAGGCATCCTCAATCTCCGCCACCTGGGCGTCGTTGATGGCGATCATCTCACCCAGCAGGCGGGAGTCGATGATGCCTTTTGCGCTGTATTCCGCGACCTCCAGCCGATCAAACGCGTTGAGCAGACTGGAACCGGTCACAATCACCGCGTCATTTTCCACAATCACCACCGGTACGGACGGCACGAACACATCCGCGGTCAGTTCCGGCTGCAGGATGGATGAGGAAAAGGGGATTTTCGGAACATGGCGCAGCATGATGTAGCTTTCCGGAATCGTTCGGGAATCAAAGACTTCCTCCGTCACGGCAAAGGCCATGATGTGCGGGGCGTGTGCGATGATGATGGCATTGACATGCGGCTGTCTGCGGTAAATGGATTGGTGCAGACCCACGGAATGGCTCGGCATCTTGCCGGCTTCCCGCTCCCCGTTCCGGATCAGAACCGGATCCCCCGGCTCCAGGTAGCGGCGATCCGTGCCATAGGGCGTGATGAGAAATGTCTGCTCATCGAGTTTCACCGAAAACGTGCCCTGTGTGCTGGTGAACAGTTGCTGATCATACGCACGGTGCACCAGTTCGCACATCTCGCGGCGCGCTTCGGTTTCCCGGCTGGTGCGCACCGGGGGGACAAACTCCGGCAATGGCGCGCCGAGTGCGTGCTCCACCCGCTCCAGATTTTTCTGCGGCAGCACGAAGGGGGAACCAATCCGCATCGCGGACAACTGCACCCGTGCGGTGAAGTCCAGCGTCTCAAACGCCTTGAACGCTTCAAACAGGCTGGTGTCCGCCACCACGACACCGTGATTCTCCAGCATGACCAGGTTGAACCCCTTCACAAACTCGGCGGCAATCTTCTCCCCAAGCGCCTGACTTCCCGGAAGGTCGTAAGGCGCCATGCCAACATTGCCACAGACCAGATGGGCTTTGGGCATCAGCCGGGTATCCGGGATTTTTCGGGCAATGCTGAACGCGACAAGGGACGGCGGATGCGCATGCAAGACCGCACGCACATCCGGCCTCAGTTCATAAACACGCCGGTGGAACGGATATTCCACTGACGGCTTGTGCGGCCCAATGACGGTGCCGTCAGGAGTCACCCGCATGATGTCGCGACGCATCAGGGAACCCTTGTCGATACCGCCCGGCGAAATCCAGATGTCCCCGTTTTCATCCAGGATCGACAGGTTGCCACCGGAGGTCGTGGTCATGCCATACCGGTAGATCCGGTTCATGATCATTACGATTTGATCGGCAGGATGCATCAATGTAAAGTCCATGTTGTCACTCCTCTCATCCAGGGCAGGTTCAGTTACTGTTTCATCTTCTGCACCAGGGAACGTCGATAGGCCTCGCTTTCCCAGTTTCTGATAAACGCCACGTCGGTGTCCGACATGGTTTTCAGGGTCAGTTTCAGTGCCTTGATCTTCTCCATGACCCAGACGAATCCAAGCAGGGTTTCTTCCATGGCCAGTGCTTCAGCCTCACCGGCCCGGTACAGCACCCGGCCCGACACCGGTTCCAGCACCACTTTGCGTGTCTGCGCCGCACCCATCATCCCGGCATTGAGATACACCAGTTGATCCGGATACAGCGGATGGGCCTCAAAGAACGCGGCATCTGCCGCATGTGCCTTCAGAAATGCCTGTACCTCCGGCGTCCTTGAAACAAACACACCTTCGCCCGCTGCTTCGACGGCCGGCAGCGGATACGCCTGTGGCAGTCCAAACCATCCAAGAATCCGGTTGTTCACCTCGTCATGCAGGGCAAGCGCCGCATCTGCGTCATCTCCCCAGACAATCACGCCATGATTTTCCATAAAAATGATGTGCGGATCCGTACCGGTTTCCTGAATCATCCGCTCCCGGGCATCCCGGATTTGCAGCGTGAGGCAGAACCCCGGGTTGATGTACGGTATCCAGAGCGCAGGAAAACCGGCATCCGTGAAGAGTTTTCGGACCAGCGCCTCTCCTTCGGCGCTGCAGCACAGCAGGTTGGCCTGCACCGCATGGGTGTGGACCACGAAGGTTCCCAGCACGGCATGAAACCCGGCCTCCACGGAAGGGCGCAGTCCCTGCGGCCCGAAACCCGGCACCACCGCGCCTTTGGCCACCGCTACGCTTTCCTTCTCAAAATCCCGATCTTCCGACACATCCACACCGGCGTACCAGTCCCTGATGTTTTTCGCGTCCACCACCACATAGGCGGCATCCATCGTCACCTGGTTCAGTCGGTAGCCGGATGCCTTCACCGCCATGCGGCCGTGAGACAGCTTCACAGACGTGTTGCCGCCGCCGCCCTGCACATAATCCGCACGTGCTCCCGCGGTCTGGGACAGACGCACATATTCCTGCAACAACTGGGTGTCATTCATAAATTGTCTCCTCTGCTTCTATGGATTGTCTGCCGGTGTTTTCCGGAGATATCGCGCTAAACGCGTTTGCGCAGCACATCACGTTCATAGGCGGCGGCTTCGTCCACCCAATCCGTTCCCACAGGCACACCGGCCTTGAGGCAGAACATGTCCCACACGGCGGCAAACGGCAGACTTTTGAACTCCTCATTCAATGCCAGCCGACGGCCATAGTCCGCATTCGCCTCCGCCTGAAGCAGCAGCGCCGTGGGTTCAAGCCGGGCGATGAGCAGCGCCTTGAGCGCGGCCCGGGTACCGGTGACCCATGCCATGATGCGGTTGATGCTGCCGTCAAAAAAGTCCAGCGCCACATACACCCGGTCAAAGGCATCCGCGCGTTTCACCTCCTGGGCCAGTGCCAGCAGGTCGTCATTGAGAATCACGACATGGTCGCTGTCCCAGCGGACCGGACGGGACACATGCAGCAACAGGTCATCCGTGTACAGGAGGGTTGCGGAAATCTTGTCCGCCACACTCTCGGTGAGGTGGAAATGTCCCATGTCGAAGCAGACCGTCAGGTTGTTCTTGAGGCCGTAGCCATACACAAATTCGTGCGAGGCCACCGTGTAGGATTCCACACCGATACCGAAGAGCTTGCTCTCAAAAGCGTCGATGAGGTGTTTCCTGTCATATTTGGTGGCAAGCACCTCATCCATGGCGTCCTTCATCCGCTGCCGGTACCCCAGCCGATCCGCAGGCTGATCCTTCATGCCATCGGGGAACCAGATGTTCATGACGCATGGGGTGCCCAATTCCCGGCCGATGTCCGCCGCGATGGCACGGCAGGCGGCGAAATGGCGCATCCAGAAGGCGCGCACCTCCGGATCGGGGCTCGAAATGGTAAAGCCTGAATCCGCCATGGGATGGCTGAAAAAGCTGGGGTTGAAGTCCACGCCGACCCCCAGACGTTTGGCCCAGTCAATCCACTTGCGGAAATGCACCGTCTTGATTTGATCGCGCGGCACGACAGCGCCATCCGTTTCCGCATAGATGGCGTGCAGGTTTACGCGGTGCCTGCCCGGAATCAGGGAAAACGCCTTTTCATAATCCGCCCGCAGCTCGTCGCCATTGCGCGCCGCGCCCGGGTAGGAACCGGTGCTGAGAATGCCCCCGGAGGTGCCGCCGGCATCCGCCTCGAACCCCCGCACGTCGTCCCCCTGCCAGCAATGCAGGGAAATGGCCTGCCCGGAAATCGCCTCCAGCACCTTGTCCGTATCCACGCCCAATGCCGCGTAGCGCGACTTGGCATATTCATAGGCTTCCTGAATCCTTGCGTCATTCACTGTGTTCATGTTCTGTTTCCTTCCTCCGGCTCTGTGGCCGGAATCATGCGTCACAGCTCGCGCCGCTGCCGGCGGCCGCCTTGCGCAGCACGCGCTCGAACTGCTCATATCCGCTGTCCCAGGTGGCCGCATTCCGCGGTGTCACCATGCCGGTTTCTACGGAATTTCGGAGCAGGGCACGCGCCTGCGAGAGGCTGGCCAGTTCACCCAAGGCCATCAGCTGCCCTGCCAAATTACCCAGCGCCGTCGCCTCCGACGGGCCTGTCATCACCGGCCGGTTCAACGCGTCCGCCGTGAACTGGTTGAGCAAGGCGTCGCGGGAGCCGCCGCCGACCACGTGCAGAACGGGAATCTGTTTTCCTGTGAGGGTTTCCAGTTCCGCAAACGTCTTTCTGTACTTCATGGCCAGGCTTTCAAGGATGCAGCGCACCACCGCGCCCTTGGACTGCGGCACGGCCTGCCCGGTGCCCGCACAGTAATCCCTGATTTTCTGCTCCATGTGACCCGGCTTGCCGAATTCGGGCGCGTCCGGATCGATGAGGCAGGCAAAGGCCGGCTCCCGTTCCGCCGCAGCCGCCAGTTCGTCAAAGGAGACCACTTCTCCCCTGCGATCCCAGTCCCGCTTGCACTCCTGGAGAATCCACAGGCCCATGATGTTCTTGAGCAGGCGGGTGGTGCGGTTGACCCCTCCCTCATTCGTGACATTGAGGCGAAACGCCTGTTCGGTCAGAATCGGGGCAGGCAACTCCACGCCCATCAGGGACCAGGTGCCGCTCGACAGGTATGCAAAATCGGCCGTTTCCGCCGGCACCGCCACCACCGCGGACGCCGTGTCGTGCCCACCGATGGACAGCACCGGAATGGCACCCACGCCAAGCTCCTCACACACCTGTGGGGTCAGACCCCCCAACCGGCGCAGCGGGTCGGTGACCGGCAGCAGCATGTGCGTGGGAATGCCCAGCGCCTCGAGCATGTCGCGTGCCCAGTCTCCAGTCACGGGATTGAGCATCTGCGAGGTGGAGGCGATGGTGCGTTCGCAGGTTTTCCCGCCGGTGAGGAAATAACCCATGAGGTCCGGCGTGAACAACAGTGTTTCAGCACGTTCCAGCTGTTCCGGATCGTCTGCCGCAAGGGCCATGAGGTGGAACAGGGTGTTGATGTCCATGAACTGGATACCGGTCCGGGCATAGATGTCCGCCTTTGGCCAGCGCCGCTCCGCTTCAGCCATCCGGCCTGCGGTGCGCATGTCCCGGTAATGGACCGGGTTCCCAAGCAGGGCCCCCCGCTTGTCGAGCAATCCAAAATCCACACCCCAGGTGTCGATGCCGATGCCGGACAGATCCGCGTGATCCGCCCGCTTGGCCGCATACAGTCCCTGTTTGGTTTCGTGCAGCAAACGCAGCACGTCCCAGTGGAGCGTTTGGCCCACCTGAACGGGATCGTTGGCAAACCGCCACAGCACTTCCGTGTCCAGCCGGTTCCCGTCGTACAAGCCCAGCACGGCACGGCCGCTGCTGGCACCAAAATCGTAGGCGAGCAGCTTCATCCCGCACCTCCCGGTTCCACAGGATGTGCCATGGTGGTCATCAGGGTCATCGCCGGCTGCGTGCAGTCCATGCGGCTGTACTGCACCACCACGGGCACGTCGCTCTCCACAAGCATGGCATACGGAACGGCTTTTGGGATTTCCCTGCCGTCCGGGGAACAGATGGACGTGGTACGGATATGCCGGGTGCGGCGGGCTTCACAACAGAGCGCGAACCCCTCGATGGGCTCCGCGTCCTCAAGGTAGACGGTGACCCGCAGGTTCGCGTCCGCGTCCCCGGTATTGAGCACGCAAATGGCCTCGTGGCTGGGATATGGCTCCACACCCGTCACGGGGCGAAACCCGTCCGGGATGAGCCAGGTGGTGGATCCCAAAGCGTTCATGACAACCTCCCCCACACATGTTCTTTATCATCCGGCCTCATTGTACCGCATCCGGATGGAGATGGCATGGGGGTATGTTGCGATGTCTGCAGGGGAAATGTGGTATCCTGTAAACAGGTCATAAGCAATGTTTCCAGTCCCAAGCCATCATCATACCCATACCATGTATCGTGCCCATACCATGTATCGTGTCCATACCATGTATCGTGTCCATGCAGTGCAGCCTGCCATCCGGGATGTGTCCCATTCCATCCCGTGCGGTTTCCGGGAAACCGTCAAGGAGTCCCCATGACTTTGTCCTCCAACCCGACCACACAGGGCGCCTCGCCCCTCCTGCGCGGCAGCCGCCTGTTCCGCCCCGGTGTTCAGGTGTACGTAAACAGGTCCGACGAGGCGTTTTCCGAATACATGGGCATCTCGCATCGGCATGATTTTCTGGAGATTGTACAGGTTGTATCCGGACACGGATTGCACCGGGTGGGCGAACGGGAGTTTCTGACCACGCCGGGAGATCTTTTCATCATCAACCACAATGTGCCCCATGGCTTTTTCCCGCCAACCCCGGACGAGCCCCTGGATCTTGTTGTGTACAACTGTGTCTTCAAGCCCTCGTTTCTCGACGCCTCCCTGCTTGGGGCGGACCAGTTCGCTGAAATTGCACAATCCTATCTGTTCCGCTCCCTGTTCCCGGCCTCGGTACAGCCGGACGCGGACATCCGGCTCTCCGGCACGGAACTGGAAACCTTCGGCAGCCTGTTTGAAACCATGCACCGGGAATACCGGGAGCAGAAACTGGGCTATGTCGAGGTGATCCGCGCCAACCTCATCCTGCTGCTCCTGCGCATGTTCCGCCTGCTCTCCGACAGCGCCGTCACAGCGTCCTTGGACGGAACAGACCAAGATTCTGATCAGCCGATGCCAATCGGTTCGCCCTGCACTGCGGAACCCGGACAATTGGCTTCCGCCGCCGATCAGGCCATGCCGGCACCCGGTTTGACCGCCTCCACGGAAGCCCTGCACCGGGACATTGTCCATAAAGCCATGGCATACATGAAAACACACGCAACACAGGATTTGCGGCTTGAGGAAGTGGCCATGCAGAGCTTTGTCAGCAAGCACCATTTTTCCAGGCTGTTCCACGAGGTGACCGGCGTCCGCTTCAGCGAGCATGTGCAACAGCTGCGCATCGAGGAGGCCATCCGCCTGCTGCAATCCGGGCAGGACAAAGTGGCGGATGTTGCCCTCGCCTGCGGATTTCACGATCTCAAGCATTTCTATGCGATCTTTCGGCGCCATACCGGCCGAACCCCGGGTGATTTCAGGCGTCGCGGATAGACGGATGCACGCCAAGGGATCAGCAGCACTGTACCATCAACACTGTACCATCAACACTGTACCATCAACACTGCACCATCAACACTGCACCATCATCGCTGTACCATCATCGCTGCACCATCATCGCTGCATCATCATCACTGCACCGACATCCTCACCGTTGGAATGACAGGGTCCAAAAAAGCGACAACACGGTTCTTGCCTGTTCGCTTGGCTTCATACAAGGCGGCATCCGCCGACTGGATGATCGGCACCAGGCCGGCCTCCCCGGCATCACTGTGCATGCCGAAGCTGGCGGTCACCTGAAACCGGGTGCCGTCGCCTGCGGTAAACACCTCGCTGCGTACACGGGTCATGACCATCTTCGCACATTTTGCCACATCCACCGGATCCCGATCGACGAACACGGCCACCAATTCCTCCCCGCCATAGCGGAAGGCCCGCCCGGAAAGCCGCTTGGTCTCCTCGTACAGAATCCGGCCAAACACACGCAGCACTTCGTCTCCAACCGGATGTCCATAACTGTCGTTGACCTTTTTAAAATTGTCGATATCCAGCAGAAACACGCCGAGCACATGTCCGGCCCCATACTCGCCTTCCTTGATCAAACGCTCCAGATAAGCGCGGTTCCGCAGTTGCGTGAGCCCGTCGGTGATGGCATACTCCTTCATCTGGGTGTAGAGGCGGGCATTCTCAAAATAGACGCCCAGCTGGGCTGCAATCTGCCCGAAAAATTCCTCGCGCTGTTTGGTAATCATATTCGACTGCTCGTAATACACGGCGATGTAACCGTACAGCAGCGTGCCGCGCACAATGGAGAACACCAGCAGGGATCCCCGTTGGAATCCGCCCAGCGACTGTTTTTCCAAATTGCTCATGTGCAGGGATCCGTGTGTGATGCCCATGACCTGGGACGCGAGGTCGAAAAAGGCGGTGTCAAACTTGCCGCGAAGCTCCGGCTTCATCGCTGTTTCCTTGATGTAACGGGATTCCGCGATGTCCACCAGAATGGCACATGCGGACACACCCATGACCCCGGCCAGCACATCGTCAATCACGCCCAGCATCTCGTCGAAATCGAGGATGGTGCCCATGTAGTTGTTGACCTGCTTGAGCAAATCGCTCAGTGACAACCGCTCCTCAAGCTCCCGGATGCGCTTGTCCTTGCGCTCCATGTCGGAACGCACCAGTTCCGTGGCCTTCATCAATACGCTCAACCCACTGTCCGGCGTTTTTCTTTCGTCTGCCATCGCTTTTCTCCCATCGCTCCTGCCTGTTTTTTCAGGAATACATCATCACGCATCCACGCCGCCATCAAGACCCCGACGTCCCGGGTTCCCCATCAAACGGATACACCGGCGACCACATCCGCCGGATTTTCTTTTCAAGCGCCGCGCCAACAGCGATCAACTCCGCGTCATGAAAGGACGGCGCCTCGAGTACAATCGGAACCGGTACACCTTTTTCGTCATCCATCCCGATCGGGAAAGTCACGGAACAGCCGCCCGTCACGGGAATGGCCAGCAATCCCTGAGGGGAAGCCACTGCGGACAGCCTGTCCGCGGAGAACTGATGGTTCAGCGCCTGTCGGGCTTGCCGGATACGGGCACGGGCTGCCAGATAGGAAGGGGAAAGCATGGGATGGTGCAATGCCACGGCCTTGTCCACCCAAACCTGTCCATATCGCAGGCAGGTCCCCGCATATGCCGCGTTGAACGCCGCGATGTCCGCCAGCGTCCTCACCTGGCCGGCATCCGCACGAAGCGCGGCATCCATGGCGGGACGGAACTCGTGCACCAGCACCTCGAGCATGTCAGTCATTTCCACAGCCGGAGGCTGGAAGGGAATCACCTTCGCACCCATGTCACGCAGCACATCCAGTGCCGCCAAAAAGACTGGTGTCTCGCACGGCACGCCGGATTCATCCTTCATGAACACACCGATGCGCACACCGGAAAGCCCGCTGGCATAACGATCACAGCACAACAGGTTCGGCGTTGGATACCCTGCCTGGCTCTCCGTCACGGGATCCGCGGCGTCAACGCCAACCATCACTTCCAGCACACGGGCACAATCCCGAAGGGATCGGCCCATGGGCCCCGCCGTATCCTGGGAAGGCGCAATGGGAATGATGCCAGCCCGGCTCACCCAGCCGACAGAAGGCTTGATGGCGGCAATGCCCGCATGCATGGCGGGACTGATGATGGATCCGCAGGTCTCCGTGCCAATGGCAACGGGCACATACCCGGCCGCCACCGCCACCGCGGACCCGGAAGAGGAGCCGGAGGGATCCCCGTCCACCATCCAGGCATGCCGCACCTGGCCGCCCCGGGAGGAATAGCCGTTGGGCATGCCCTCGGTCATGAAATTGGCAAGCTCCGTCATGTTGGTTTTGCCGCACAGCACCGCGCCTTCAGCGCGCAGCCGTGACACGAGAAAAGCGTCCACCGGCGCAAACCGATCCCCGAGCGCGAGTGCGCCTGCCGAAGTGTGCATCCCGTCCGCCGTCCCGATGTTGTCATTGAGCAGGATGGGCATGCCATGAAGCTTGCCGGTTCCATGCTGGCGTTCCCGGGCACGGTCGAGGCCGGCCGCGATGCCTTCGGCATCCGGATTCCATTCCAGCACCGCGTTGAGGCACGGTCCCGTCTTGTCGAGCGCGGCGATCCGCGCCTGGACCTGCGCCACTTGTGACATGGCATCCTGTTTGCCGGGTTCCCAGTCAAGCGTCATACGCACCTCGAATTTCATGTGAAGACCAGCCGGCAACCGCATCGGGCAACCGAGTTGGGCAATCGAAATGGCAGCTGTGCTGGGCAATCGCAACGGGCAACCGTGTTGGGTAAATACAACAGGCAACCGTGTCGGGTAGCGATCCGCCCATCCCCATCGTACAGGGCATTTGGGCTCCGCGCAACACGGATGCGCAGAAAAAGGGGGACAGTTCTTGCCGCCATGCAAGCCCTGTCCCCCACACACCATACCGTCAATTTGCCACTGCCGGAATCAATGGTCACAGAACAAAGAACGGAGATGCTCAAAGGCACCTGCCTACTTCATCTGCTTGAAGCTTCTCGCCGTCATCAGGATGGCTGCCTCACGCGTGGCCATGCCGTAATTGACGGCAACGGAAACAGTCGGATCCGACTTGGGCATGAAATATCCTTCGGCGTTGCCTTTGATGATCCCGATTTTCGCCATGTACTTGGCACCGTCCAACGCCCAGGAAGAAATGCTTTTCTGATCCGGAAAGTCCGGCACACCCGCCACATTGTAATCCGCATCGGGACGCAGGGCCTTGATGGTTCTAAACAGCATGGTGGCGCACTGTTCACGGTTGATCAGCACGTTCGGTGAAAAGGTGGTGCCATCCCCGGTGCCACTGGTGATGCCCACGGAAACCGCCTTGAGGATCTCGGGATTCATGGTGTCCTTGAATGGATTCGGCGAAACGGGCACCGCCATGTTCCCTGATGTCTTCTCGTACAGCCGGACCGCCAGCGCGGCAAACTCCTCGCGCGTGATGGGCTGGGTCATGTCGGCACCCTGCAGGATGTCGGGAATGAGATCGGCCGCCACTGCCTCGTCGATCTCTGCCGTGGCCCACCCGGAAGCCTTGGAATACGCAGGCGTTCCCTGCCTGAGCACATTGGAGAACGGGCTGTACAGAACCTCGGCCGAACTGCTGCCGGGATAATAGCTCATGTCGACAGTATACCGGCATTTCACTTCATAGACGGCGGCCGCCACGGCGGCCTGATCCGGGAAAAACTCGGATGCCGCCACATTGAACTGCTCGATGAAGAACATGTAGGTTCCAGCATCCTGCCAGTTGCCTGAACCGATTTTCACCCAGACATTGGTGAACAGGCGCTCATTGGAATCTGCGTTCAGCTGCTGCAAATCCGCATGTGCCGGCGCGGTGGTGAACACCATCACGGGGGCCCCGTC
>JAEWSN010000113.1 GCA_023459915.1 Bacillota bacterium | reverse complement strand
CGGGAGGACATTGTCACCGGCACGCGGTCGGCTGCGGCCGGCGGGTTCACGGATATCGCCTGCATGCCCAACACGGTGCCGGTCATGGACAATGTGTCGGTGGTGCGGTATGTGATGGAGAAGGCGGCCCGCGAGGGTGTCGTCCGGGTCCATCCCATCGGCGCGGTCACCAAGGGCAGCAAGGGCTCGGAGCTCGCAGAAATGGGCCTGATGAAGGAAGCCGGGATTGTGGCGGTCTCCGATGACGGCCGGCCTGTTGAGGATGCGGCCACCATGCTCAAGGCCATGACCTATGCCGCGCAATTTGGCCTTCGTGTGATTTCCCATTGCGAGGACATGTCCCTGGCCGAGGGTGGCGCGATGAACGAGGGCGCTGTTTCCACACGGCTTGGCCTGCGTGGGATCCCCACCGCCGCGGAGGACCTGATGATTGCCCGGGAAATCATCCTGTCCGAGTACACGGGAATCCCGGTGCACGTGGCCCATGTGTCAACGGCCTCCGGCGTCCGGATGATTCGGGAGGCCAAGGCCAGGGGGGTGAAGGTGACGGCGGAAACCTGCCCGCACTATTTCACCTTGACCGAGGAGGCTTGCCTGGGCTACGACACCAACGCGAAGATGAATCCGCCCCTGCGCACGCAGCAGGATGTCGCGGCCGTCATCGACGGGCTGCGTGACGGCACCCTCGACATGATTGTGACAGACCACGCGCCGCACCACGCGGATGAGAAGGAAGTGGAATTCGACAAGGCGAACAACGGCATCCTTGGCTTTGAGACCGCAGTGGGGCTGGCGCTGACCCATCTGGTTCAACCGGGTCACCTGTCCCTGCGCGCGCTTGCGGCCCGGATGAGCGCGGCTCCCGCCGCCATGCTCGGGTTGCCGCAAAAAGCATTCGAGGCGGGATATGCTGCGGATTTCACCATCATCGACACCCGGCGGCAATGGACCGTGGACAAGGAACAGATGGAATCCCGAAGCCGCAACACGCCCTATCACGGCTGGACCTTGACCGGCCGGGCCGTGATGACCTTTGTGGGCGGACGATGTGTGGCACGTGATGGAAAAGCGGCACTTGAATAAATATGCATGAAGATGTATAATCATGCAAAGGCGGCAAAGGAGATGGCGATGAATTTTTCAGACAAGTTGGCCCAGGCAATCAGGAAAACCGGAAATCCAACCGTGATGGGGCTGGATCCCATGCTCTCCTACATCCCCGTATCCTTGCGGGCGCAGGTGGCGAAGCATGCCCCGGACGCGTCCGCGGCGGTCGGAGAAAGCCTGTTTGCCTTCAATGCCGCGCTGATTGACGCCACCGCGGACATCATCCCGATGGTCAAGCCGCAGCTGGCCTATTATGAACAGTACGGCATCGCCGGACTGCAGGCGTTCGAACGGACCTGTCGGTATGCCCGGGACAAGGGGATGCTGGTCCTGGCCGACGGCAAGCGCAATGATATCGGCAGCACGGCCCAGGCGTATGCCAACGCCTATCTGGGCGAAACCGACCTGGACGATGGCACCGCCGGTGCCGTATTCGGGGTCGACGCGCTGACCGTCAACGCCTATCTGGGCGAGGACGGCATCAAGCCGTTCATGACCAGCTGCGACGCGTTCGGCAAGGGCATTTTTGTTCTGGTGAAGACGTCCAATCCCTCTTCAGGACAGCTGCAGGATCTGCCGCTCGCCGATGGCCGCACGGTGTATGAGATGATGGCGGATCTTGTCAGCGCCTGGGGCGCGTCGCGTGTCGGCGCCTGCGGATACGCCTCGGTCGGGGCCGTTGTGGGCGCCACATATCCCGAGCAGCTGGCGGCGCTGCGTAAGCGGATGCCGAAGACCTGGATTCTTGTTCCGGGTTATGGCGCCCAGGGCGGCAAGGCGGAAGATGTGGCCAAGGCCTTCGACGCGGACGGACTCGGCGCGGTGGTGAACGCCTCCCGCAGCCTCATGTGCGCCTGGCAGAAGGATGCCTGGCGCGCCACGCACGGCGAGGCCGACTTCGCGCAGGCCACCCGCGAGGAGGCCATCCGGATGCGGGACGCCATCAAGGCGGCCACAGGAAACTGAGGGGAATGGCAGAGGGGTCAGACCCCGTGGGGGTCAGACCCCATGTCACCCGTGAGGGTCATCCACTGAAATTGAGGGGGACGGCCCCCGTGAACACACCACGAAGGACAAGGAGTCAGACATGAAAGCGAACCTTGCATTGGAAGACGGCACCCTGTTCACCGGCACCTCGTTTGGCGCGCAGGGAAGCGTCATCGGAGAGATTGTGTTCAATACCGGCATGACCGGCTATCAGGAGGTCCTGACGGACGCCTCCTACGCCGGCCAGATTGTGACGATGACCTACCCGCTCATCGGCAACTACGGGGTCAACGAGGCGGATCTGGAGTCCGAAGGGCCGCAGGTCCGCGGCTTTATCGTGCGCGAGTGCAGCACGAACCCCAGCAACTGGCGCAGCACGGGCGGCGTGGCCGACTGGCTGGCGTCCCACGGCATCATCGGCATCGAGGGGATCGACACCCGCGCCCTGAC
>JAEWSN010000112.1 GCA_023459915.1 Bacillota bacterium | reverse complement strand
CGGTACACCAGCACGCCCTTGCCGGCCGCGTCCAGGAAAGTCTGTTCGGGATTGCCGGTTTCCGACAGGATATGCCGCGCCAGCCGGCTGAGGCTGAAAACCCGGATGCTGGCGCCCGCCCTGTCCCCCATGGTTTCCAGCACCCGCTTCTCCATCAGGAATGTGGCCTGATCCGGCACGACAAAAAACGTCGTGACCAACGGCGCGTGGTCCGGCGCCTCCTGATTTTGCGGCGTGTGAACACGGTAAGCCTGTTGCAGCAGATGCGCGGTTTTCCCGCAGCCGGCAGGCCCCTCGAGGATTTCCAGCTTCACCCTATTCCTCCGGTCCTTCGTCAACCTGGACGGGGAACCCGGTCTCCCGGGCAAACTGCATCAGCTTGTCCAGCGCCTCGTCGCCCGTCGGCACGTCAGAGGTTTGTTCTACCGATTCCCCGGACGCTTCTCCCGTCAACACGGCAAACCCTTGTCCTGTCGAAGCGGCAGGCGCTTCTCCTGTCGGAACGGCAGTCTCCTGACCTGTCGGAACGGCAGTCGCTTGACCAGTCGAAACAACAGTCGCTTGACCGGTCGGAACGGCAGTCGCTTGACCGGTCGGAACGGCAGTCGGTTGACCAGTTGGGACACTTTTGCCCTTCTGACGATGTGGGGCACCCGTCAACGATGCCGCCTCCTTGGCGTCAATGATGCGGATCTTCCACACCTCGCCCGTCACCTGCCGGACGGCCTGCACCATCATCTCCAGGCTGTCGGACTGGGAAAGCACCTTGCGCCGCAGGAAATCATCGGCCGGCACCACGACGCGCAGCTGCCGGTCCGCGAGCATCAGGCATTCCGAATCCAAAAGGTAGGCGAACAGCTTCATGCCGCCGGGGCGGGACGGGCCCATCCTGCGGACCTCGTCGATGACATTCGACCAGGGCGCAAACGCGGATACGCCGCCCGCCGCCGTGTCCGCCGCCGGTCCGGCGGGCTGGGACGCGGGCGGGGCCGTGGGAGGGGCCATTGCAGGCGGGACCGCTTGTACCGCTTGTACTGACGGAACAGGCTGCGCAGGGGGAACAGACGGGGTCGGCTGAGCAGGCTGGGTCGGCTGAACAGACTGCATCGGCTGAGCAGGCTGTATCGATTGTACAGACTGCATCGGCTGAACAAGCTGTGTCGATTGCACAGACGGTACCGGCTGCATCGACGGTTGCGCCCCCTGGACAGGGTTTGCCGGCTGTGCCGCTTGCGCGGACGAACCTACAGCAGCCACGCCGCCCGCGCCCACGCCCGCATCGCCGGCTGTCCGCGTGCACAGGCGCAGCAACAGCACTTCCATCATGATGCGGGGATTGTCCGTGCGCCGCAGCCGCAGCTCGTGCTCGGACAACGCGCGCAGCCAGTTGGAAAGCTCCCCGGTGGTCAGGGTTTGTGCCACGCGGCGGGCATCCGCCATATCGTCGGGATGCAAGTCGAGCAATGGGGAGGACTCTCCGCCCAGCTGCAGCAGCAGCGCGTTTCGGAACCAGCCCAGCAGCTGCACGCAGAGCTGGGACAGGTCGCGGCCCTCGCGCATCAAATCATCCAGCGCCGTCCACGAGGCGGCAATGTCCCCGGCCAGCAACGCGCCGGCCAGTTGCCGGATGGCGGCATTGCTGGCAAATCCGGCCATTTCATTGACGTCGGAGACATCAATTTCCGTGCGGCCGAGGGTGGTGAGCTGATCGAGCAGGCTGATGGCGTCGCGCATGGCCCCGCCCGCCAGGCGTGACAACAGGCGCAACGCGGGTTCACTGACGGAAATGCCGCAATCCGCAGCGATCTCTCCCAGCCGGTCGGCGATGCCCTGTTCGGTGATCCGCTTGAAATCGAAGCGCTGGCAGCGCGACAGCACGGTGGCCGGCAGCTTTTGCGGTTCCGTTGTCGCCAGAATGAACACCACGCGATCCGGCGGCTCCTCCAGCGTCTTGAGCAACGCGTTGAACGCGCCCTGGGAGAGCATGTGCACCTCGTCGATGATGTAGACCTTGTATCGGGCCACAGCCGGCGCGTACACCACCTCGTCACGGATGTCCCGGATATTGTCCACGCTGTTGTTCGAGGCGGCATCCATTTCCATGACATCCAGGATGCTTCCCTCCAGAATGCCCTTGCAGATGGCGCATTCGTTGCAGGGGTCCCCGTTGTGCGGGTTGAGGCAGTTGAGGGCGCGTGCGAATATCTTCGCCATGGTGGTCTTGCCGGTGCCGCGTGTGCCGCAGAACAGATAGGCATGGCCCACCGCGTCGGATTTGAGCGCGTTGCGCAGGGTTTCCACCACATGGCGCTGCTCCACCACGTCCTCGAAGGTCATGGGGCGCCATTTTCGGTACAGGGCCAGTCTGGACATTGAACCACCTCCACCAGCGCTTTTCCGGGAAACGGCAGCGTCTTTCCCTGCCGCCTGTGGACAGCGACGCGATCAAGCCGTTGCGCCCGGACAGCGACGGGGTCAAGCCGTTGCGCCCGGACGGCGATGCGTGCGAACCTGTTGACGGCGGACAGCAAAACGCCCGCTCCTGTCGTGCGGAAGAAAGTACCGGTCGGCAACCAGGTAGACTCGCGGCACATCCAGCATTCCGCTTACCGCTGCTTCCTTCCGGACCTGACGGGGTTCACAGCGCTGCATTGCGCAAGGCCCGGCCACCGGCCGGCACATTCTTCCGCGCGACCCGAACGGGCGCGCGATTGCTCTATTATACAGGAAGCAGCGCATG
>JAEWSN010000111.1 GCA_023459915.1 Bacillota bacterium | reverse complement strand
GTCTGGATGAGGTTCGGCTTGATGGCGTCTTTGAGCAGCAGGGTCATGGCTCCGGCCACGCTGAGCTCGCCCGCCGTTATCGGCTTGTCGTCGAGTGACCAGGCCACCAGAATGCGCGACAGGCGTTCTTTCAGATCCATGAGGTCCGTGGCCAGACAGAGAATGGCCATGACTTCGGACGCGACGGTGATGTTGAAGCCATCTTCGCGCGGAAAGCCGTTTGTTTTTCCGCCCAGACCCACCACGATGTCGCGCAGGGCGCGATCGTTCATGTCCATGCACCGCTTCCACAGGATGCGTCGCGCGTCGATGTTCAGCGCGTTGCCCTGATGGATGTGGTTGTCGATGGCGGCGGACAACAGGTTGTTTGCGGTGGTGATGGCGTGCATGTCGCCGGTGAAGTGCAGGTTGATGTCTTCCATCGGCACCACCTGCGCATAGCCGCCGCCGGCTGCGCCACCCTTGATGCCCATGACCGGGCCGAGGGACGGTTCGCGCAAGGCGATGCAGGCCTTTTTCCCAATTCGGGTCATGGCCTGGCCGAGCCCGATGGTGGTGGTTGTTTTCCCTTCGCCCGCGGGAGTTGGGTTGATGGCGGTGACAAGAATCAGCTTGCCGTCTGGACGATCCCTTACGGTGTCCCACAACCCGGCCTTGAGCTTGGCCTTGTGATCGCCATAAAGTTCCAGCCATTCACGATCCACGCCCAGCGTTCGGGCAACTGTTTCAATGGGTTCGAGATGGGCGTTTTGCGCAATTTCGATGTCTGTGAGCATGCGTACCTCCCTGGCGTTCCATCGGCCGCTGCGGGCCACATCGTGCGTTGGCACGACTGTCATTATATCTGATGTGGGGTGGGTGATGCAAAAGTCCCTTGTGGGGCCGGTTTCGCCGTTTCACCATCCGGAATCTCCCGGGATGAAAAGGATACAAAACCAACAATGTCCATGGCATGCATGGGGAGCGGGTTTGGTGGATGTGCACAACGCTTTATTGACATAATAGACGTTTCGTGGTAGAATATCAAAAGAAATGAGGTGATCGTTATGGACAAGAATTCCATTGCCCAGATCCGGAAAGAGATGGAATGCTGCGTCGGTCAGAAGATTCAACTCAAGGCGAACAAAGGCAGAAAGAAAACGTTCGTGAAGGAAGGCATCATCGAGCACGCGTATCCAAGCATTTTCACAGTGCGGTTTGAGAACGATTACAACTGCGCACGCAAGGTTTCCTACAGCTACACGGACATTCTCACCAACACGGTAGAGATTAAACCCGTATCACAGCTGCCAATTCCACAGTTGATGGTGTAGGGGCTGCCTGCGGGAATACCGGTTCACAATTGAATACATGTTTTCATCACGTGAGGCTTTACCGGCCGAAGCGTTCAAATGGAAAGATCATCGGGAACCGCATGCGGTTCCCGATTCGTTTGTCCCCACATGTACGGGGTTATTGGCGCTGATCTGCCGGAAAGTTGTTCCCTTTACGTTTTTTGTATATAATGTACACAAAGAATACATTGGAAACAATGAAATGGAAACAATGAAAAGAATAATCTTTTCGGCACTATTTTCTTGAATGAATCAGGAAGCGGAAGAGGGTATGGCAAATCTGTCCTGGAAGGGTAAGGCCCTTGCAAAAATCAATCTGTCCCTGGATGTGCGCGATCGTCTGCCAAATGGATATCACCGCCTGTCCATGGTGATGCAGACCATTGATTTGTCAGATGCCGTGGAGCTGACGCTTGCGGATACCGTGGACCGGACACCCGCTGATGCGCGCGCCCGCCAAACGGAGCCTGTCATTTCATTAACCTGCCAGGGTGGGGATGTGGACCTGCCCTGCGACATCCGAAATTTGGCCTGGAAGGCGGCCGATGCTTTTTTTGCCCGCATACCGGGTCCCGGTGTGCACATCAGGTTGACCAAGCATATTCCCGCGGCAGCTGGCCTCGCCGGTGGCAGCGCCGACGCGGCCGCTGTTTTGAGAGGGCTCAACCACCTGTACAAGCATCCGCTTGCCAGGGAGGAACTGGCAAAAATCGGGGTCACGATCGGTGCGGACATTCCCTTCTGCCTGTATGGCGGCACCTGCCTCGCAGAGGGGATCGGCGAGGTGCTGACCCCGCTGCCCTCCTTCGCCGGCCACTGGCTGGTGCTGGTGAAACCGCCCGTTTCGGTTTCCACCGCCTGGGTGTTCGCCCAGCTGAACTTGAACAAGCTTGGGGAGAGGCCCAAGACGGATCTGCTGTTGCAGGCGATTCAGCGCGGTGAAGTGCAAGCGCTTGCGACGGGCATGCGCAATGTGCTGGAGCGCGTCACGGAACCCGTTCATCCGGAGATTGCGGAGATACGGGAGAAAATGCTTTCTCTTGGCGCGTTGGGCAGCCGGATGAGCGGCAGCGGGCCATCGGTGTTCGGGCTGTTTGCGTCCGAGGCTGCGGCGCGCAGGGCGCAGGCGGAATTGGCCGGGCAATGGGCTTTTTGCCGGGTGGTCAAAACGATTGACGGTCCCAAGGGACAAGGGTGAGGACGCGGGAGGACAACATGGCGAGGATACCAAAAATCAAGCTGGACAACTATCAGCCGTTACGCGACGTCATCTTTGAGACATTGCGCAACGCCATCGTCAACGGGGATCTGCGTCCGGGCGAACGCCTCATGGAAGTGTATCTCGCGGAGCAAATGGGCGTAAGCCGCACCCCGGTGCGTGAAGCCATACGCAAGCTGGAGGCGGACGGCCTGGTGGTGATGGAGCCGCGGCGAGGTACACGGGTTGCCGAGATTTCGGTCAAGGATATCGTGGATGTGCTGGAGGTGCGTTCCGCGCTCGACCGGCTGGCCACGGGGCTGGCCGCAAAACGGATTCAGCTGCCGCAAATCAAGGCGCTTGAAGCCGTACACAAGCAGTATGCCGCCAATGTGCAAAAAGAGAGTATCGAAGGCGCCATCAAGAAGGACATCGAGTTCCATGATCTCATCTATTTGGCGTCCGGCAATCCGCGGCTGGTGGCGGCCGCGTCCAGCCTGCGCGAACACATCTATCGGTTCCGCGTGATTTACCTGCGTGATATTTCCAAGGCCGTGGATGTGGAAACCGAGCACAACGGCATCCTCGAGGCGCTGCGCACGGGGGATGAAAGAACCGCCGGGGCCCATGCCGAACACCATATCCGTCACCAGATGGAAACCATCATCGACAGCATGAACGTGAAGCTTTGATGGGACGCGTTAGTGGGGTGGCGCCCCCCTCGGGGCCCCCCCCCCACCAACGCGTCCCATCAGAGCTTCACATTCATGCTGTCGATGATGGTTTCCATCTGATGCCGGATGTGGTGCTCGGCATGTGTGGCCGCCGCCTTTTCATCCCCGGTGCGCAGGGCCTCGAGGATGCCGTTGTGCTCGGTCTCCACGTCCACCGCCTTGGAAATGTCGCGCAGGTAGATGACGCGGAACCGGTAGATGTGTTCGCGCAGGCTTGACGCGGCCGCCACCAGGCGCGGATTGCCGGAGGCGAGGTAGATGAGGTCGTGGAACTCGATGTCCTTCTTGATGGCGCCCTCGATGCTCTCTTTCTGCACATGGGAGGCGTACTGCCGGTGCACCGCCTCGAGCGCCTTGATCTGCGGCGGCTGGATGCGCTTGGCGGCCAGACCCGTGGCCAGGCGGTCGAGCGCGGAACGCACCTCGAGCACGTCCACAATGTCTTTGACCGAAATCTCCGCGACCCGCGTACCGCGCCGGGGCTCCATGACCACCAGGCCATCGGCCTCGAGCTTGCGGATGGCTTCGCGCACCGGGGTGCGGCTCACGCCCATCTGCTCGGCCAGGTACACCTCCATCAGCCGCTCGCCGGGCCGCAAATCGCCATTGACGATGGCATTGCGCAGCGTCTCAAAAATGACATCCCGCAGCGGCTGATAGTTGTCCAGCTTGATTTTCGGTATCCTCGCCATGTTTTCCTCCCGAGTCTCCACCCTTATCCCCTGGGCCCGTCAATTGTTTTGACCACCCGGCAAAAAGTCCATTGCCCGGCCAATTCCGCCTGCGCCCTGCGCGCCGCCGCCTCGGACGCAAACAGTCCGAACACCGATGGCCCGCTGCCGCTCATCCGGCTGCCCATTGCGCCAAGGGAAAGCATTTGCTCCCGTATCCGCGCAATCTCCGGATGAACGGGCTCCGTGATGCGCTCGAGCACGTTGCGCATGCCTGTCGCAAGCTGACGCACTTCACCGCGTTGAATCGCCTGCAACAGCAGATCCGTCTTGGGCCGCTCCCCGAGATTGTTCAAGTCGAGCTGCGCGAACACCCACGCGGTGGAAACTGAAACGGGCGGCTTCACCAGCACCAGCCAGTGCCCGGCAAAGGAGGGCAGCGGCGTGAGCACCTCGCCGATGCCTTCGGCGAGACAGGTTCCGCCATACAGGCAGAAGGGGATGTCCGCGCCGAGCGCAACCCCGATTTTGGCCAGTTCCTCCCTGGTCAGCGGATGC
Organism: Bacillota bacterium; assembly: GCA_023459915.1. Taxonomy (GTDB): domain Bacteria; phylum Bacillota; class Clostridia; order DSM-8532; family DSM-8532; genus JAEWSN01. The sequence goes on along the minus strand of JAEWSN010000111.1, from coordinate 36,683 downwards.
TTGTACAGGTGGTTGAGCCCTCTCAAGACAGCGGCCGCGTCGGCGCTCCCGCCGGCAAGACCGGCCGCTGCGGGAATGTGCTTGGTGAGCCGGATGTGCACGCCGGGCCCCGGAATGCGCGCAAAAAACGCCGCGGCCGCCTTCCAGGCCAGGTTGCGGCTGTCACAGGGCAGCTCCGCATCCCCGCCCACACAGGTCAGCGAAATCTCCGGTTCCGCCTGTGCGGCGCGCGCAGCAGCGGGCGACTGAACCACGGTATCTGCACGAATCAGGTCCGCGGGATCCGCACGCGTCCGGGCCGCGGTATCCGTCAACGTCTTGTCCGCGGGATCCGCAAGCGTCAGTTCCACGACATCTGCCAAATCAATGGTCTGCATCAGCATGGAGAGGCGGTGATAGCCGTTTGGCAGCCGATCGCGCACATCCAGGGACAGGTTGATTTTTGCAGGGGCTTTCCCCTTCCAGAACCGATTTCCCATAGCCTTTTCCGCTTCTCTTCACTTGCTTCCAATGTATGCTTCCGGCAACAGAAACAGCCAAGGGCTGTTTCTGCAACTGGAATCATGTATTCTTTGTGTACATTATATACAAAAAACGTAAAGGGAACAACTTTCCGACAGTCCGCGCCGACAACGCCGCACAGACCCGGACACATTATCCGCACAGCTCCGCATGTATCTTCGTGTACCCGGACATATCCGGACAAACGAATCGGGAACCGCATGCGGTTCCCGATGATCTTTCCATTTGAACGCTTCGGCCGGCAAGGCTCCCGCGTGATGAAAACATGTATTCAGTTGTCGGTGGTTTGATTGGCGCTTCTGCAGGCAATGCCTACACCATCATCTGTGGAACGGGCACCTGCGACACCGGCTTGATTTCGACCGTATTGGTCAGGATGTCGGTGTAGCTGTAGGAGACTTTTCTTGCGCAGTTGTAATCGTTCTCAAACCGCACGGTGAAAATGCTTGGGTATGCGTGCTCGATGATGCCTTCCTTCACGAACGTTTTCTTTCTGCCTTTGTTCGCCTTGAGTTGAATCTTCTGACCGACGCAGCATTCCATCTCTTTCCGGATTTGGGCAATGGAATTCTTGTCCATAACGATCACCTCATTTCTTCAACAGTCTATCACAAAATGTCTATTATGTCAAACAAGCGTTGTGCATTTCCACCAAACCCGCTCCCCATGCCGGCCTGCGGGATTGTCATTTTTGTATTCATTTCATTCCGGGCGGTTCAAGCGCCGGACACCCCACAATCCGCATGAAATGGGAAATATGACTTGCACATGGGGCGGATTTCGGGGTCAGACCCCATGGTCCCCTTCCTGTTTTGCATCCCGAACCGCACATCGGATATAATGACTGTTGTATTTCCCGCCGTCATCCGCGGCGTGGAAGCCGCTTCCTTTGGGGGGCACACCATCATCATAAACATCACACCGCCAACACTGCCATCACCGCCAGGGAGGTACGCATGCTCACGGACATCGAAATTGCGCAACAGGCGCATCTTGAACCCATTGAAACCGTTGCCGCCACACTGGGGGTCGGTCGGGAATGGCTCGAACTGTATGGCGATCACAAGGCCAAGCTCAAGGCCGGCCTGTGGGATGAGGTGAAGCACCGCCCCGACGGCAGGCTGGTGCTGGTCACCGCCATCAACCCCACTCCGGCGGGCGAGGGGAAAACCACCACCACCATCGGGCTGGGGCAGGCCATGACCAAAATCGGCAAAAAAGCCTGCATCGCCCTGCGCGAACCCTCCCTCGGCCCGGTCATGGGCATCAAGGGCGGCGCGGCCGGCGGCGGTTATGCACAGGTGGTGCCCATGGAGGACATCAACCTGCATTTCACCGGCGACATGCACGCCCTCACCGCTGCGAACAACCTGCTCTCCGCCGCCCTCGACAACCACATCCACCAGGGAAACGCCCTGAACATCGATGCCAGGCGCATTCTCTGGAAGCGCTGCATGGACATGAACGACCGCGCCCTGCGCGACATCGTGGTGGGCCTGGGCGGCAAAACCAACGGCTTCCCGCGGGAGGACGGCTTCAACATCACCGTGGCCTCCGAGGTCATGGCCATCCTGTGCCTGGCCACGGATCTCATGGATCTCAAGGAACGCCTCGCGCGCATCCAGGTGGCCTGGACACTGGATGACAAGCCGGTCACCGCGGGCGAACTCGGCGTGGCCGGCGCCATGACGCTGCTGCTCAAGGACGCCATCAAACCCAATCTCATCCAAACACTCGAGAACACCCCCGCGTTCATGCATGGCGGCCCGTTCGCCAACATCGCGCACGGGTGCAACAGCATCACCGCCACCCGGCTCGCGCTCAAGCTGACAGACTATGTCATCACCGAAGCCGGGTTCGGCGCGGATCTCGGCGCGGAGAAATTCTTCGACATCAAGTGCCGGTACGGGGGTCTGACCCCGGATGCCGTGGTGCTGGTCGCCACCGTGCGCGCGCTCAAGTACAACGGCGGCGTGCGGAAGGAAGACACGGCCCGCGAGAATCTCCCCGCGCTCGAGGCCGGCATGGTCAACCTGGAAAGGCATGTGGCCAACCTCAGGAAATTCGGGGTGCCGGTGCTGGTGGCCATCAACCACTTCGCGACAGACACGGACGCAGAAGTGGCGCTGTTGCGTGAAAAATGCGCGGCCTGGGGTGTCGACGTGGCCTTCTCCGAGGTCTTCTCCAAGGGCGGGGAGGGGGGCCGGGCACTGGCCGAGGCGCTGGTGGCGCTGCTCGAACGCGAACCGTCCCATTTCAAGCCCTTGTACGATTTGAACCTTTCCCTCAAGGAGAAAATCGAGACCGTCAACCGTGAAATCTACGGCGGCGCCCAGGTGGTGTTCCAGGACAAGGCCCTGAAAGAACTCCAGGCCATCGAGGCGCTGGGATACGGCCATCTGCCGGTGTGCATGGCCAAAACCCAGTATTCGCTTTCCGACAACCCCAAGCTGCTGGGCAGCCCCACGGGCTTCACCCTGACGGTCAAGGACGTGCGGCTCTCCGCCGGCGCCGGGTTCGTGGTGGTGCTCACCGGCGACATCATGACCATGCCGGGTTTGCCGAGGGTGCCGGCCGCCAACGGTATCGACATCGACGCGACCGGCATCATCACCGGATTGTTCTGATACGCCCCTGCCAATGCGCGCCCTGCCAGACAGGCGAAGTCTTTTCCCCACAAAAAAGCGGATGGATCCAATATCGGATCCACCCGCTTTTCTGTTGTCTTCGTGTCAGCGTCCTATAGGCCGTCACACCTTGAACTTCGAGATGGCCGCCTGCAGCTCGCGGGCTTCCTCGCCCAGCGAATTGGCGTATTCCGCCATTTGGTCGATGCTCAGCATCTGCTGGTCGCTCGAGGCCATGACCTCCTCGGTGGAAGCCGCGGTCTCCTCGGACACGGCCGAGATGTTCTGGATGGCCAGCAGGGTATCCTGCTTGTCCTTTTCCATGTCGTCCACATCGGAGAGGATGACACGCACCTGGGACACCAGCTGTTCCATGGATCCGCTGATTTCGTTGAACGAACCGATGGCGTTCTGGAGCGCGGTGTTCTGGGAGTCCAGAATGGTGCCGGTCTGCTCCGCCTTCTGCGCGGCGGACTCGGTCTGCTTCTGGGTTTCCACCACGATGCCTCCGATTTCGCGGGTGGCCTTCATGGACTGCTCGGCCAGCTTGCGCACCTCGTCGGCAACCACGGCGAACCCGCGGCCCATCTCGCCGGCACGCGCGGCCTCGATGGCGGCATTGAGTGCCAGCAGGTTGGTCTGATCCGCGATGCCGTTGATGACCTTGACGATGTTGCCGATGGACTTGGACCGCTCGCTCAGGCCCTGGATGTCCTCGACGATGGTGCGGATGATGCCGTTGGTCTCCTCGGCCTTGCGCGCCAGCTGATCGATGGCGTCGAGCCCCTGCTTGGTGAGGGTGACCGTGTTGTTGGTGACCTTCTCGATGTTGCGGGAGTTCTCGCCCACCGTGTTCATCTTCTCGGCCAGCCGGCTCATGCGGGTGACCCCTGCCTCGGAATCCTGGGCCTGCGAGGTGGCGCCCTGGGCGATTTCGGAAATGGCCTTGGAGATTTCACGCGACACGGTGGATACCTGACCCGTGGAATCCGCCACAACAATGGCGGACTCCGCGACCCGGTTCGCCGTGCTGGTGGTTTGCTGGATGAGCCCGCGCATGCTGGTGATCATGCGGTTGATGGCCCCGGTGAGCGTGCCCAGCTCGTCTGTTCTCTCGGAGAAGGGCTGGACGGTGAGGTCGCCGGAGGCCGCCTGCTCGGACATCTTCACCATGCGGTTCATGGTGCGGCTCATGCCGTTGGCTATGATGATGCCGACGCCGATGGAAATGACCGCGGCGATGAGCACGAAGACGATGGTGAGCATCAGGATGTCCCGCGCGCCCGCCAGCAGCGAGGTGTAGGGGATGAGGGTGGACATGAGCATGTTGTACTTCTCGACCTTGTTCGTGATGGCCAGATACTTGGTGCCCTCATAATGCACCACTTCGCTGAACGCCATCTCCTTAGACTCGATGTACCCCTTCACAAAATCGGCCTGGCCGAAGGCATAGGCCTCGGGATCTGCCGGATCGAGCTCCGGGCGATCCTTGACGTCCTGCCAGTTGGCGCGGAACGCCACATCGTAGTTGTCAGGGCCCAGCAGATGAACCTGGGGATCGTCGCCGATGGCCAGCCCCGCCAGGAACTCGTCGATGGCCTTGTAGTCGAGCGAAGCCACGAGCACGCCCATCATCTGGCCGGTCGTGGTGCTGCGCAGCCCGCGCACATAGAAGATCTGGGACTGTTGCGGGTCGTACCAGTTTGCGCGGCTGGACTTTTCAGAAAGATTCATGAACTCGTCGATCAGGGCATGATCCGTGACCCAGAGGCTGCGTCCCTTGGCTTCGATGGCCATGCTGATCATGCGCGTGGCGGACATCTTCGCCATGTCGTTCTCGATGAACGGCGAGCCGATGGAATTGATTTCATTGAGCACGGCCAGGTTCTTGACGATGGGATTCGCCAGGCTGACGGCGTTGAGCAGGGTGTTGGCCCCGGTGGATGCCGCGACGCGCGCCATCTGATCCTCACTGGTGAGATACGTCTGCAGGTCTTTGTTCGAGAACAGCTGGGTCATGCTGTTGTCCAGATTGCCCAGCAGCAGCGTGAGGTAGTCCGCCCGGCTGTTCATCATCAGCGTGGCGGATTCCGAGGCCGTCTGTTCCAGCGAATTGGCCGCCTTGTTGTAGGAGACGACACCCAGCGTCACCAGGCCGATGACGGGGATGAGGAACGCCGCGATCAGCTTCATCCGGATACTGCGATTCAGTCCCCGAAGCATCTTCAGCCTCATCACACCCTTGCCGAGACCCGAAATGCCGGACAGCACACCGGACACGCCCTTCTTTCCGCCCGCGGCTCCCGCCTGGCCCCGAACCTTCCGTCCAGCCGTTTTGCGGGTTCTTGATCCCAGCGGCGTTTCCGGCTGTCCGTCTGTTCCGGATTTCACGGATTTGCCAAACTTCATTTTTCCGAGCTTCATGGCGTCCCTCCACGGTATGGCTGTTCCGACAACATTGCGCCCCCATTGGTCCTCTGTTTTGTGCGGAACAGCAGTCTTGTCTTCCATGTTACCATCGTTTCCCTTCGGAAACAATTGACTTGGTCTATCGCATTCGACAATTTTCGTCAATGATTTTTGACAATATGCCCAAATGCAACCGGGGATCACTTCCGTCACAGGCCTCCTGCCTGGGCTATCCCGGAGTCAACCCCCATCCGTGCGCCACCCGAGCACCACGCGATTCCGTCCCTCCAAATCCCGTTCAACACGGACGGCAAATCCTGCCTGTGAGAACAGCGCGCAGACCGATTCTCCTTGATCATACCCGGTTTCGACGGCCAGAAATCCAGAAGATGACAAATATCGCTGCGCCAGCCATGTCAGGCGGCGGTAAAAAACCAGTCCGTCCGCCCCGCCGTCAAGGGCAAGTCTCGGCTCGTGGTCACGGACATCCGGCATCAGGGTGCTCACAGTTTCCGTGGTGATGTAGGGCGGATTGGATACAATCACATCAAAGCGGTCACCAAAAAGATCCGGCGGCGGCGTGCGCATGTCCCAGCGCACAAGCGCCAGCCGGTCCGTCACGCCGTGACGCCGGGCGTTCTCCGACGCGACGCCCAGCGCCCCGTCGGAAATGTCCGCCGCCACCGCCGCCAGATCCGGCCGCTCCAGCAGCAGCGTGATGGGGATGCAGCCCGAACCGGTTCCCACATCCAGCACCCGCAGCGGCTTGTCGGCAACCTTGGGCAACCGGAGAAGCACCTGTTCCACCAGCAGCTCCGTATCCGGCCGCGGGATGAGCACCGCGGACGAAACCGCAAAGGTCCGGCCATAAAAGCCCGCCTCCCCGATCAGATAGGCCACCGGCTCGTGCCTGGCCCGACGCGCCAGCAGCGCCGCGTATCGCGCCTGCGCGGCTGCGTCCAGCTCCCGCTCCGGGTACGCCAGCACGGACGCCTGTGTCCACCCGGTGACATGGCACAGCAGCCGCCGCGCGTCCCCGCGGGCCTCAACGGGGTCTGACCCCGTTGTCATGGGGTCTGACCCCATCAGTTTTGCCGCCCCTTCGCGGAGCGCCTTGTCCGTTCTCATCAATCCATCTCCGTGTTCAGGCGGCAGACACCGCGTACCCGTTTTCGAAAGTATACCATTTTTGTGGTACGCTTATCCTGTACCCCCGCATCGGGCGCAGGCACCCGCACAGGGCGCCCCCTGATCGGAGTCCATGAGAGGTTCACAATGAGCATGATGAACAACAAAATATACAACAGGAAAAGCCTTCCCCCCGCGGGCCTGAAGGCGCGCCTGCCCGCCCGCCTGCAAGCCGTGCTGCTGGTTTTGCTGCTGACCCTGTTTCCCGTCCTTTCGGCATTGCCCGCGCAGGCCACCACCGCCTTGCCCGCGCCGGCCTCCGTCCGGGTTGTCATCGACACCTGGAACCGCTTCAGTGTTTCCTGGTCCGCGGTTCCCGGCGCCACCGGCTACCTGCTGCAGCGCCGGGCGGACGCGGACACCGTCTGGCAAACCCTGCGCGTCACGGAAAGCGCGGTCACCAGCCACTATGACATTGTCCAGAACGGACATGTCTACACATACCGGGTTCAGGCGCTTCGAAACGGCACCACCGGCGCCCCGGCGGATTCCGGAGAGGCCGCCATGCTCTGGCCCGTAGCCGTCTCCGCGCTGCCGGTTTCCGCAGACAAGTTGGAGGTCTCCTGGACGCTGCCCACCAATCCCTACCTGCCCGGCAACGGCTATGTTCCCGTCATCGAGCGGCGCACGGTCAACAGCGCCGGCGCGTCGGAATGGACCCATGCGGGCCGCGCGGAAGCCGGCGCCACCGCCTTCACCGACAGCGGGCTCACCGTCGGAACGCTGTACGAGTACCGTGTGCGCTTCGATACGGGGCTCACCGGCGCCTTCCTGTGGTATCCAACCTCCTCCGGCGCCTCCGGCTGGACAAAATTCCCGGCACCCACGGGCTTTTCCGTCACGCTCGCCTCCCATGGCGGCGCCGTGCTGGCCTGGACGCCGGCCGTTTTCCCGCAGGACGGCGGCACCACCTACGGCATGCTGTACACACAGATTGAGCGCAGCACTGATGGCGGGCCCTTCACCCTGCTTGGCACCCTCGACGCGGCGGTGGCCACCTACGCCGACGGATCCATTTCCAACGGACATGTGTACCGCTACCGGGTGCGGCACATCCGTTCCGGCGCCACGGGAGACTGGTCCGCGGAAGGGCGGCTCGTGTTCGTGCATCCCAACACCCTCACGGCGGAGGATGTCTATCCGGATCAAATCAACCTGTCCTGGACATGGCCTGAGGTGGAGGCCACCGTACTCGGGGAGGCCCGGCCCCGCCTGGAGCGGCGGAAATCCGGCGGCACCCTCTGGACCCAGGTGGCGCTGCTCGAACCGGGCACCACGGAATACCGGGATCAGGGCCTGGTCCCGGACACCATTTACAGCTACCGCATCCAGGCGCAGTATCCGGATGGCACCGTTTCTCCCTGGTACCCCTCGCAGGCCGGCGGCCGGGAAGTGCGCACGGGCATCGCTTTTTCCGTCGGATTCTTCGGACACGCGCTTTCGCCCACAATGGTGCGGCTGGAATGGGATTTTGAGGCACTGGGCGGCAAAACCGTCCGGCTCGAACGGTACAACGCCCTCAATGAGCCGGTGACACTGCTCACCACCGCCTCTGAAACAAGCTACATCGACACGGATCTGCTGCCGGGCACCACCTATCGCTGGCGACTGGTGATCCTTGCGCCCAGCGGTTATTCCACCGCGGCCTCGGATCCGCTCGCCATCAAGACGGAAACCGCGCCCACGCCCGTGAACGTCCGGGCCGTGCCGGCAACGGCCGACCGGGTGGTGATCTCCTGGGATTATGCCTACGGGCTGGAATCCGGCTTTGAGATATGGCGCAAAACCACCGGCACCTGGACACTGGTCGGCGAAACCCTGCGCAATGTGCAGCAGTGGACCGACACCGCGCTGCCGGAAACGGGCACCGCGCAGTGGAAGGTGCGCGCCGTCCGCGGAGAGGATGTCTACTCCGCCTTCGGTAAAACCGATGTGCGCCGGCTGGATGTCCCGGTGCTGCCACAGCATTTCGACGCCTCCCTGAACCTGGCCCGGCTCACGCTGTCCTGGCAGGATCCGCTGCCCGATTACGGTTCCGACGTGGCCTATATCGTGGAGACACGCACGGACATCAACCAGACCTGGGAGGATGTGGTGGCTGTCCCCGCCGGCAGCACCCAATTTGAATGGTTCCTGATGCACCATGGGGAACGGGAGTTCCGGTTGCGTGCGGATGTGCAGGGCCTGCCCGCCTACAGCGGCATTTACCGCTATACGGGACGTCCGCCGGAGGCACCGGCGGGCTTGAAGGTCAGCCAGCTTGGCAGCCGCCAGGTCATCCTCACCTGGGATGCACCGGGTGAATCCCTTTCCGGATACCGCGTCTACCGCACGGAAAACGGCACCCGCAGCCTGCTGGGCACGCTCGACGGCGCCGCCACACGGTATGAGGACACCGCGGTTGCACCGGGCGCAACCTTCTCGTACGCGTTGATCTCCTGGAACGCAAAGGCCGCTTCTCCGGAAGCCACCGCCGGCCCCGTGACCATCCCCGAAAACGCCGCCTTTTCCGATCTGGATGGCTTCGGGTGGGCGGCGCCGGCCATCAACCGGCTGGCGAGCCTGGGCATTGTGGCCGGTGTTTCCAACGGCCGGTTTGCGCCGGCGCAGCAGCTCACACGGGCGGAGTACATGAAGATGCTGCTCGGCGCCCTGAACATCCCACAGGCATCCCGTCCTGTCGGGCCGGTGGCGGATGTGCCGCAAAACGCCTGGTACGCCGGATGGATGTACGCGGCCTGGGAAAACGGCATTCTCACCCCGGAGCGCAACGGCCGGCTGCATCCCACCGCGCCCATCACCCGGGCGGAAATGGCCGGCGCAACGCTCAATGCCTGCCTGGTGGCTGGAAAAGCGCTGAACCCGGCGGAGGAGGACGTGCTGGACAAATTCCACGATGCGGACGAGATTCCGGACGCCTGGCGTGGCGCCTTCGCCATGATGGTGGGCAACGGGCTGATATCCGGAAGATCCGGCGTTGCGCTGGCGCCGGTTTCAAGCCTGACCCGCGCCGAGGGCGCGGTCATGATCAACCGGCTGCTGTTGCTGCCGTGAACGTACCGGGCTCCGGTTTTCAACAGATGATGTCTGCCGCTATGGCAAGGCAAGAATCTCTTTCAGGCGCATGTCCACCTGCGTGATGATATGTGCCGCCACATGACCGGCCGCATACAGAATCAGCGACACATCTGCGGTGAAAATGCGGTTCGGGCGTATGCGGCTGCATAAAGACAATCCGCCGCTGCTGTATGCGTCCGTATCCACCTCAACCGCCATTTTGTCCGTTGCCTTGCTGGTAATCTGGCAAAGGATGACGTCCCTGCCATCGGGGCATCCCAGCACAAATGCGGGGCGGCGCTTGCTTCCGGTGAGATCGGAAAACGGGAACGGAATGACAACAACATCCCCCTTTACAAATCCTGCCATGCCTGTTCCTCCTCATCGGAAAGCCATTCCTCCCGAAGACTGGTTTCCGCCAGGTACAGCGCCCCCGCTTCCCGGATGGCCACCTGCCGTTTTCCACGGGCAACCGCCTCTCGCCCCTCTTCTGATGCGAGATACTGTGACAGGACCGCGCGCACCAGGTTTGAGAAGTCGTATACCTTGCCCCCGGCCCGATCATTCAAGCCCTTGATGGCAAGCTCCATTTCTGACACGAGCGATTCCTCCATCTTCATGGTTTTGGTCACCATGCCATCACCTCCAGCCTTTCAGAAATTGTGACTTGTCTCACAACACCATTATAATACGCCGTATTACCAATGGGAAGCAAAAGCAACGCCGGCGGATCAGCCCCCCGGCGTTGCTGAAAAAGCCCTCCATGCAATCTTGCCCACATACCCCGGCAAGACACGTCCACTGCAAGCCTCAACCCATCACGAACAGCATGACAATGGATCCTATCAGGGAAAAGACCCCCGTGATGATGAGGGAAACCCGCATGTGATCGTCCTGGCGCTTGAGCCGCTTGGTGTTCAGCCAAATCCCCACACCGCTCACGACAAACAGTCCCGCCAGGATCCACTGCGCCGCGCGGAGCAGCCGAAAATCCCAATGCTCCCGAAGCTTGACACCAAAAAGCCGGTCATAAAAGGTTTCCACCGGGGGCATGGCGGCATTGGTGGTCAACAGGAAGGCAATGAGAATGAGCCAGACCAGCCCATTGCTGAGATGGATGATCTGCATGACGGGATCCGGCTTGTTCCGGCGTTCCTTCTTGAACTGGATGGGTTTGTTGCTGTAAATCACACGCCCTCCACGCCTGAAAGCCCCATTTGCCCGGCATACGCTTCCAGACCCGGTTTCCATTGTATCATGCATGCGGGAGGGATGCCATGGTACCATTGCATGACATCCGTCAATGTGACTATTTTTTGTCCGAACAAACCCGATTCTTTTGTGTTTTCCGACAACTCTCCTGTTACGCCGACCCCCGCAGCGGGTAACAACAAAGTGTTGCAGGAAACGTCCCGGAATATGCCGCGTCGCGTGTTGCGGCAAGCTTCGCAAGCGGCGCTGACGCATGTTGCGGCAAGCTTCGCAAGCAGTGCCGTCGCGTGTTGCGGCAAGCTTCGCAAGCAGCGCTGACGCATGTGTGGCAGCAAGTGGTGCAGGGAGTGCTGCAGGGAGTGCTGCAAAAGGCTTCCATGAAAAGGGGAGGTGAGCATCGGATGCTCGACCATATCGCGGTCACCCGCATTTCCGGCAAGGAACGCACGCCGGGTGCGTACATGCTTCGCGCCGAGTTGCAGGCCCCACCCGCGGCCGATTGGCTCGCGCGGTTCCAGAGTGCCTGGTACGGCTCTCCGGAATGCCGCAAAATCTGTTCGAACCTCAAGACCGACGGAGCTTCAATTTACATCCGGTTTCGTGATCCGGCCCAAATCGACAAGACCGTCTCCGCGCTGCGCAGCCTGGTCTCACAGACGGACCAGACGAACAGCATGTTTCCGCCGCAGACACACGTCTGATACATTATCTTGGCCACCACAGACGCATTCGTGTTTTTTGGCAAAGTTGCATGTTGATGACTCGTCATTCACGCAGCCTCCCGTACCGGGAGGCTTTTTTACGGGTTATTCATCACGACCATTGGCAACACGCTGTTTCGTCCCATGTTTCCAAAGACAGCTCTCCATGTATTGGGAAAAAGACGTTTCCTGTCCCCATTTCGGTGATAAGTATACGTATCGGTCAGTTCCCCGGCGCATCGCGCTTTCCCATGACAACCATTTTTCGGGACACCCTCGGACGGGTGTCATTACATTGCACGGAGGCAACCATGAAGCACAGCATTCAAACACGGATTGTCCTTTCCTTTGGCCTGCTCATCCTGATCATCGGCGCCGCGCTCACAGCGGCCAACAGCCTGGAGGCCGTCCTGTCCATGGGCCGTCTCCAGCAAAGCATGCTGGAGACACAGGTCAGCAGCAATGCCTCGGCGGCACGCATGTATCTCAAGGACGTCTACGGCAGTCTGTCCATCAAGGATGAGGTGCTGTATGCCGAGGACGGCACCCCCATCGAGGGGGACAACGCCCTGGTGGACATGCTGCAGCAGGATCTTGGGGTGGTCGCCACCATTTTTGTGGCGGACGGATCCGATTTCCGGCGCATCTCCACCAACATCCTCACAGAAGACGCGAGCAGGGCTGTCGGCACCACACTTGGAACCGACAGCGCCGCCTACTATGGCATTTCCGCTGGAAAACGCTTTTTCGGCAAGGCAACCATCCTGGGCAAGCCCTATCTTTCCTCCTATGACCCCCTCATCATGGGGGGGCGGGTACAGGGCATCCTGTTCATCGGCGTCTCAGAGGCCGAAAGCGCCGCGCAAATCACGGCCTTCCGGGACAGCATGCTCACCAAGTCCATCGCATTGTCTGCCGGCCTGCTGGTGCTGTCCATCATCATCGCGTTCTTGATTGGCCGGAATCTCTCGCGTCCCATTCTCAAGCTGGTGCAGCATTCCGCCGGCATTGCGGATCTCGACATCCGGCACAACATCCCAACCGATCTGTTGCGGCGCAAGGATGAGATTGGCCAGATGGCGGGCGCATTTGACCATATCGTCCAGAATTTGAGGGAGTTCATCTCACATGTGCTGAACACCTCCGAACATGTCACCAGCGCGTCCGGGCATCTGCACGAAACCTCGGAGCAGGTGTCGCGGGCAGCGGATGAAGTGGCGCACACCGTCACGGAGATTGCGCAGGGCGCCACCGAGCAGGCCCGGCACACGGAATCCGGCGTCAACGGCATCGAAACGCTGGGCCAACAATTGGAGGAAACCGGCCGAATGATGGCCGTGCTGCAAACCTCCGCCCAGGAAGTCATCACGCTCAGGGATGAGGGGACACAAATACTCGGCCAATTGGTTTCCGAAACGCAAAGCAGCCGCTCGGCCGTGGAATCGGTTGCCGACATCGTGCGGGAAACGCGCAACAGCGCGGATCAAATCTCCAATGCCACCGGCATGATTCAGCAGCTTGCGGATCAAACCAATCTGTTGGCGCTCAACGCCGCCATCGAGGCCGCGCGCGCAGGCGAGGCCGGACGCGGGTTTGCCGTGGTGGCTGAAGAAATCCGGACGCTGGCCACCTCTTCAAGTGGCTTTGTTCAGGAAATCGAGGCCATTGTCCAACAGCTGGAAACCAAGGCCGAGCGCGCGGTCACGGACATGCACTCGGTGGAGGGACTCATCGCCCGACAGAGCGAAAGCGTCGCAGACACCTCAAAAAAATTCGAAGGCATCTCCGGCGCCATTGGGCAGATGCGTCAGGCCATCCAGTCGCTGGGGGCCGCGTCAAAAACGATCGAGGGTCAAAATGATCTCATGATTCGGATCATGCAGGATCTGGCCGCCATCTCCGAGGAGAACGCCGCCGGGGCGGAGGAAACCGCAGCGTCCGTGGAGGAACAGACCGCGTCCATGGCCGAGCTGGCGCGTGCCGCCGCGGAGCTGAACGATTTGGCCACAGAACTCAAGACCAATGTGGCACGGTTCAAATACTGATCCCGAACCGGACAAGCGATTGCCGGCAGTACGTTACAATGCCTGAAGCCAGCCGGCTTCAGGCATTGTTGATCCAATTCACCGATTGAACCGCAGCCAGGCCAGCGCCATGCGTCCCTGCAGCCGCAGATACACATCGTGCCGGCCCGAGACACCAGACACGGTGCCTGTCCTTGTTTTCCAGCACTGCCAGCCCCCTGTGCCCGGCGCGTCACAGCGTCCCACCGGTTCCCCGGCGGGATCGTCCAGCCGGACTTCAATGGCCCCGCCCGCCGTGGCGGTGGCCATTTGCACGTCAAAGGCTGTTGCGCCGGCTTCAAAATCCATGTCCCGGAACACCAGCCAGCCCTCGTCATGCCGGCACCGGACGCAAGAGATGTGCGTGACGGGCTCGGGAGCGGGGTCTGACCCCGTGTATCTGTCCAGATACACGGCATCCATGTCGTCGTAGTTCATGGCGGCAATGGCTTCAAACGGGTTGCGGGGCGGAATGGTTTCACCCTGGATCGTCACCCCGCCTTCGAGGCGGATGTCGGCCGAAGACGCACCCACCAACACCTGCCAATTGGCGGTCTCCACGCAGTAGCGGTTTCGGGTGACATCCCACAGCGCCAAATCCGCCACGTTCACGGCAAGGATCACCGTCCGGGTTTCCCCGGGCGCCAGCGCCAGCCGCTCGAACCCGGCCAGCTGCCGGTTGGGCCGCTTCACCCGCGAGGTCAGCGCCCGCAGGTACAGCTGCGGCACCTCCTCGCCAGCGGTGGTTCCGGTGTTGGTCACCTCGAAGGAAACCCGGAAAACCCCCTGCACCGGCGCTGTCACCTGCAGGTTCGCATAGGAGAAGGTGGTATAGGAAAGGCCGTAGCCGAAGGGATAGAGCACCGGCCCGTCAAAATACAGGTAGGTGCGTCCGGTGTCGATGATGCGGTATTCCATCATGTCCGGCAGCTGGGACACATGCCGGTACCAGGTCATGTTCAGTCTGGCGGCCGGATTGAAGTCGCCGAACAGCACGTCCGCCAGCCCATGTCCAAGCTCCTGCCCGCCATGCGCACAATACAGGATGGCCGGCACCGCCGCGTCCACCCGCCCGATGGCAAACGGATAGCTGCCAATCACAATCACGACAGTCCGTGGATTGGCGGCGTGAACCGCGTGGATGAGCCGCTCCTGTTCCGGCGGCAGCACAATGTCGGAGCGATCGTATTCCTCGCGCGCGTTGACGATGGGGTTGTTGCCCACCACCACCACGGCGACATCCGCGTCCCGGGCGCACGCAGCCGCCCGCGCCACGCCATCCTCCACCACTTCCATCCGGAACCGGCCGGCTTCCGGATCCGGCAGCGTGTCGCACACACCGATGCCCGCCGCCGTGACGCACAGATACCGGTGATCCCAGGTCTTGATGAGGCAGGTGCCGTCCGGCTCCGGCACCAGTGTGATCTGTTCGCGGACAAACCAGCCCCAGATGTCCCCGGCGGTTGCGGCCATGTACTCCGCCTCGCGCCCATTCAGTTTGCTGGTGGTGGGGTGGACGGCCTGCCCCTCGGCCTTGACGCCCTCGGGCTGCACCAGGGTGAGATACTTTCCGGTATCAACCGCTTTGAGGGTCTGCCGGTTCCAGCCCCAGTCCGTGCGCTCAAACAGGGCGGCCGCCTCATTTTCGTCCGCCGCGCAACGCAACACGCCGGTTTCCATGTCCAGCGCGAGCCAGCGGCCGGTCTTCACCGATTTGAAGCGCACACGGTCGCCACCGGACAGCGCGTGGACGGACGCCTGATCCGCCCGCTCCCGGATGCCGTCGAGCGGCGTGATTTTGTAGGGGTGCTGGCCGGTATACCAATCCTTGTACACCACCTGGGCCAGCGGGCCCACAACCGCAATCTCCTGCAGCCCCCTGGGCTTGAGCGGCAGAAAGCCGTCACTGTTCCGCAGCAACACCACCGACTTGCGAACCGCTTCCCGTGCCAGTTCCGCGCTTTCCGGCAGGCAAACCGCATCGGTGGGAATGGCGGCATGGGGGTTGCGCTCCGGCGGATCGAATTCGCCCAGGCGGAAGCGGATGGAGAGGGTGCGGGAGATGGCCGCGTCCAGATCCGCCTCGGCCATCCACCCGCCGGACAGCGCGTCACGGGCAGCCTGTTTGGCCACTTCCGGGTGATCCGTGATGCAGTCCACCCCGGCCCGCAGGGTATCGGCCATGGATGGCGCGTGATCCGGATAGGTCTTGTGCATGTCCACGGTCTGGCCGAAATCTCCGCCGTCACAGACCACAAATCCGTTCATGCCCCATTCGCCCTGCACAATGTCCCGGACCTCCGGGTTCGTGATGCAGGGCACGCCGTTGATTTCATTGTAGGCGGTCATGATGGAGCGGGCGCCGCCTTCCCGGATGGGCGCCTCAAAGGCTTTGAGGTAATACTCCCGCTTCTCGCGCGGGGGAACCGACACGGACAGCCAGCAGCGCCCGTGCTCGTTGTTGTTTGCATAGAAATGCTTCAGCGCCGCGCTCATGCGCAGGTAGGTGGGGTCTGACCCCTGCATGCCCCGCACGTAGGCGCTCGCCAGCTGTCCCGTGAGGAAGGGATCCTCGCCGTATGCCTCCTCGGTGCGACCCCAGCGGGGATCCCGCTCCAGATCCACGGTGGGGGCCCAGCGGGTGAGCCCGCCGATTTCTCCGTTTTTCCGATACAGGGCGCGCGCCTCTGTGCCCACCACCTCACCGATGCGGTGCAGCAGATCGCGATCCCAGGTCATGGCCATGCCCAGCGTCTGCGGAAACACGGTGGTGTCTGTTCCCGGTGCCACCACGCCATGGGCCGCCTCGCCGCCCACATGGTATTCCCGCAGCCCGAGCCGGGGAACCGGCGCCTGCCGGGTGGGCAGCAGGCCCAGCTTTTCCTCCTGGGTGAGGCGTCCGACCAAATCCGTGACCCGCACGGCAAGCGGCAGATCCGGATTGCGAAACGGGAGCGCCTTCAGGGCTTCCAATGTTGCTGCAGTCATGTCCGACTGTTCGGGGTTCGCTTGATGAGACATGATTCCTCCTTGGGCCGCAGGAATGTTCATTTTTCTTCCATTGTATCAAAAAGAACCGCGGATGGACGTCACCCAATATGCAGGAGAATTCCCACACCAGCATTTCTGCTTGCATTCCCCGGACAGACGTGTTACCATCGTGTCAATGGTTACATTTAAGTAACCGGATTACCCCTCTGAAACAAGATTACCAACAGGTAATGAACTCGTGTTCACACGCAGACACGTGTTTCACGCAAGGAGGCCATATGACCGTTCGCAACGCAACCCTTGAACGCCCCGCTTCCGATCGGGGGACCCTTGCGTCCCATGAGACAGACAAGCGCATTGCCGGCATCCTGAACGGTTCGGACAACGATCCGCTGCCCTGCCATGTGGAATGCTCCATTGAAAAGGCCCTCGACGTGCTCGGCGGCAAGTGGACGTTCCTGATCATCCGTGATCTGCAGGGCGGCAAGAAACGCTTTGGCGAGCTGCGCAAGTCGCTGGCGGGCGTGAGCCCCAAAACCCTCTCCGAACGGCTCAAGGAGCTCGAGGAGAAGGGCGTGGTCACGCGCACGGCCTACGCCACCATCCCCCCGACCGTGGAATACGCGCTCACGGAAAAGGGCGAGAGCCTGCACCCCATCATCAAGGCCATGAAGCTTTGGGGCGCCAAGTGGGGATGAGGCTGAACCGTGCCATCCCGTCCTGAGAAACCCGGACATCAAGAAAACACCCGACGCAAACCGAAAGGTTCGCGGCGGGTGTTTTGTTCTCGTCTCATCCGCCCACGCCCTTCGGGCGGGCGGGTATTGAAAGCCCAAAAAGCACTTGTGTTTTGTTTTCGTTTCAACTGTACAAACAACTGGTGCGGAGTGCTTGCTTTGCAAGCACTCATGCGCAGTTGTCCGCACAGTTTTCAGAAACCCAAAACACTAAAACATCAGCTGCAGGGCGTCAATGACGTACTTGAGCAGGAACAGGCCGGTGACAATGTACATGATGGGATGCACCTCTTTGGCCTTGCCTTTGACCACCTTGATGATGACGTAGAAGATGAAGCCGGCGGCGACACCGGTGGCGATGCTGTATGCGAACGGCATGACCACGGCGGTGAAGAATGCGGCGACGGCCTCGTCGAAATCGTCCCATTTGATTTTCATCAGGGCTTCCATCATCAGGATGCCCACCACAATGAGCGCGGGCGCGATGGCCGCGGTGGGGATCATCATGGCGATGGGCGAGAGGAAGAGGGAGAGCAGGAACAGTACGCCGACCACCGCCGAGGTGAGGCCGGTGCGGCCGCCGACGGCCATGCCGGACGCGCTTTCGATATAGGTGGTGGTGTTGCTGGTGCCGAGCAGCGCGCCGACAGAGGTGGCGGTGGCGTCGGCGAACAGGGCCTTGTCGAGCTTGGAGGAGAAGCCCTTGCCCTTTTCCAGGGAATTCTCATCGTTCTCGTCGAAAATACCCGCCTTGCGGCCGGTGCCGAGGAAGGTGCCGATGGTGTCAAAGGTGTCGGCGAGACTGAAGGTGAGTACGAGCGTGAGCATTTTGAAGATCTGCGTGGGATCCGCGAACAGCCCCGCGATGTCCAGCTTGAAGAAGGTGGGGGCGATGCTGGGCGGGATGAAGGAGGCCGCCGTGATTTCCGGCAGCTGGGTGACGCCCATGGGGATGCCGATGAGCGTGGAGGCCAGGATGCCGATGAGGATGGCGCCGCGCACCTTGAGCAGCATCAGGACCACAATCAGCACCAGGCCAATCAGCGCCAGGACGGACGCGGGGTCTGTGAAGCTGACCAGTGCGGGCACCACATTGGAATACGCGCCAATGGCGTTGGGGGCGCTGTTGGGAGTGAAATCCAGGAAATGGGCGTCCATGAAGCCGATGTAGGCGATGAACAGGCCGATGCCGCCGCCGATGGCATATTGCAGCGCCTTGGGGATGGCGGTGATGATCATTTTGCGGATTTTGGTGGCGGTGATGAGCAGGTTCACCACACCGCAGATGAACACGATGCCGAGGGCCTGCTGCCACGGAATGCCCATGCCCAGGCAGACCGTATAGGTGAACAGGGCGTTGAGTCCCATGCCCGGTGCCACCGCGAATGGCACATTGGCCACAAACGCCATGATGAACGTGGCGATGGCGGTCGCAAGAATGGTGGCCACAAAGACCGCTTCCTTGTCCATGCCGGTGGCCGAGAGAATTCCCGGGTTCACAAACATGATGTACGCCATGGTCATGAAGGTGGTGATGCCGGCCAGGATCTCCGTGCGGACATTCGTGCCGTGTGCCTTGAGCTGGAACAATTTTTCCATAGTCCCCCCCTTGTGAATGCCCCGGCACCGCCTGTTTCAAGTTGTGAAACAACGTTCAGGCGCGCGCGGACGCGTGTTCAGAAACCAGCAACATCCTATCAAATCAGGGGCATCCTTGTACAGCCCGTTTGTGTTACAATGTCCGTATTGCCCGGCCACAAGTCGTTGCCGGCCGCAACGACAGCATTGGCACGGCAGGAGACAGGCATGCTCATTGATGAAAAGGATCTGAAGAAAAGTGTGTTGCGGCTGGCCATTCCGGCCGTCATGGAACAAGTCCTCGTCATGGTCGTCGGGGTCATCTCCACCATGCTGGTGGGACGGCTGGGCAAGGAAGCCCTTTCCGCCGTCGGCATTGTGAACCAGACCATCGCGTTCATTCTGGTCCTCTCCACGGCGTTGTCCACCGGCAGCACGGTCCTGGTGGCCCGGCTCATCGGCGAAGGCAAGCGCAACGACGCGCGCGACGCGATGCGCCAGTCCGTGGTGCTCGGCACCGCCGCGTTTGTGGTGGTGGCCGTCATCTGCCGCCTCTTCGCCGAACAGATTGTGGGCCTGTTCTTCGGTGCCGCGGAAGCGGAGGTCAAATTCCTGGCCACCCAATACTTCCGCATCTCCGCGCTGGCGCTGCCCTTCCTGCTGGTCAACACCATCATCAGCGGCAACATGCGCGGCGCGGGCAACATGAAGGCGCCCATGTTCATCGCCGGCATGGTGAACATCCTCAATCTGGCGCTGGGCGTCGTCCTCATTTTTGGGCTTTCGCTGCCGGAAATCGGCGTGACCATCCCCGGATACGGCGTGGTGGGTGCCGCCTGGGCGGTCTCCATCGCCCGCATCTTCGGCGGCATCGTGTCCATCGCCTGGATTCGGCTGCAGGAGGGCCCGCTGCGCACCCCGCTGCTCAAGGGCTTCCGTCTGCATGGCGGCCTGCTCGCGCGCATCGGCAATGTGGGCTTCCCCGCCATGCTCGAGCAGGTGGTGATGCAGGGCGGCTTTCTGATGATCCAGGTGGTGCTCTCCGGCATGGGCACCCTCACCATGGCGGTGATGCAGATCGGCAACTCCGTCAATTCCATCGCCTTCATTCCCATCTGGGGCTTCGGCATGGCCGCCACCACCCTGATTGGGCAGACCCTGGGCGAGGGCCGTCCGGAGGTCGCCAAGAAGGCGGGGCTTGAAGCCACCCGGATCTCCCTGTGGATATCCGTTGTCCTCTCGGTCATCCTGTTCGTCCTGGCCCGACCGCTGGTGGGCCTTTACACCATCGATCCGGAGGTGCTCGAGGTCGGCATCGTCGCCATCCGCATTTTCTGCGTCTCCCAGCCCTTCCTTTCCATTGTGATAGTCCTGTCCGGCGCATTGCGGGGCGCCGGAGACATCCGTTATGTCATGCTCACCGGCTTTGTGGGCGTTTGGGGCATGCGCCTGCTGCTCACCGTCCTGTTCCACCGGTTCCTCAATCTTGGCCCGCTGAGCGTCTGGTACGCGTTCGGCATGGACTTCCTGGTCCGCTCCACCATGTACCGCCTCCGATTCAACAAGGGAAAGTGGATGTCCATCCGCGTCTGATCCCCGGTCCCCGACGAAGGAGCACCCGTTCTCATGAAGCACCGACCCAGATTGCGCGAAGCGTTCCCAGGCAACCCGCTTCCAGACAAACCGTTCACAGGCAAACCGTTGTCTTTCTGGCGCCGCACCGCACGCAGGCTGGCCTACCGGCGCATGATTTCCATCATGGTCGTGTGCGTCCTGCTCCTGCTGCTGTCCGCCATCCTCTTCAACAGCCTGCTGGTCAACCGGCTGTCCCACGAATATGGGGACATCACCACCGGACTGCACCACGTGTCCATCCTGTATGGAAAAATGGAATTTTCCACCCGCGTCTTCGACAACATCCACGCACAGCTCGGCACCGGAGCTGTTTTGCCGCAGGATCGGCGGGAGAACCTGCAGTCGGCATATGTCACACACCGGGCACAATATCTTGAGAGCCTCTCCCAGCTTCAGACACAGCTCCAACACATCCATGCCATTGCCCACCGGTGGATGGGAAACCCACTGATTCGCTGGCTGGCCGTGGACACAACCTTTGACGCGCGTGTGGAAGTCCTCGGCACGCATGTACGGGAACTCGAAAGGCAGGCACAGCTTTTGCTGCCGCCGGCCGAAGCCTTCGAGACCCTGGACGCGTCGCCGCTGGTCAGCCTGCAGCAGCTGCTGCCGCCGCTCATCGACATCCTCCACGAACGCAACGCGACACACACGGTGCAATCCGCGGGCCGCGCCCTGCTCCATGTGAACCTGGTGATGTCCGGGCTGTTTCTGGTGGTCATTGTGCTGGCCGCGCTGCTGCGCCGGCTGCTGCACCACGGGGTGCGCTACGTGGAAACCGGACTGGATCTGATGAACCGCTACCAGTTCGATCCGGATCGGCTTCCGGAAGTACGCCCCCTGTTTGACGAGGAGTGGCGCATTTCGAAGCAGTTCAAAGATGTCATGGCGGAACAACGGCTCATTTCCGGTGTCAAACGCGAGGCGGGCAGGGGCTATGTGCTCCGGGACGTGCTCGAAACCCTGTTCGAGCAGATGCATCCCATTCTGGACGTGCACCGCATCGGCGTCGCGTTCATCGATCTGGAACAGCGCAAGGTCATCGCGGAGCATGGCATCCTCGACCAGGGCGTCATCTCTTTGAGACCGGGATTTGAGGCGGATCTTGACACCTCCTCGCTCAAGGGGATCATGGATTCGGGCGAACCGGCCGTCACCGGGGATTTGCTCGAGGAGCTGCGGCAGCGGCCGGACAGCGAACAACTGCAGCTGCTGGCGGACGAAGGCATCCGTTCGAACATGATCCTGCCACTCAAGGTGGGCGGCACGGTCTTTGCGTTCCTCTTCATCAGCTCCCGCCAACCATACCGATACAGCGAGGCGGATCTGGATCTGGGCCGGCGGATTGCCGACGAACTGAGTCCGCTGCTCGACAAGACCTTCCTGACACAAACCATCTTTTCGCGCATCACCAACAGCTTTGCCGATTTGGTGGACCGCAAGGACAATGAGACCGGGGATCACCTGCACCGGATGGTGCAGTACAGCGTGCTGATCGCGGAAGCGCTGCGAACGCACGTGGACCCCACATACCGGACCACCCCGCATTTTGTCCGGGACATCGCCAACAATGCCGCCAGCCACGACATCGGCAAGGTGGCCATTCCCGACAGCATCCTCAAAAAACCGGGCCGGCTCACCGAGGAGGAGTGGCTTGTCATGAAAACCCATGCCGCCGTCGGCGGGGACATCTTTGCCTCCCTGCGGTGCGGGCTGCGTCTTTTCCAGCAGCAATTCTACGTGATTGCCGAAAACATCGCGCGCCACCACCACGAGCGCTGGGATGGCAGCGGCTATCCGGCCGGTCTGGCGGGGGAAGCCATTCCGCTCGAAGCCCGCATCACCGCTGTCGCGGATGTCTTTGACGCGCTGACCTCCAAACGTGTGTACAAGCAGGCCTGGACGCTGGAAGACGCTTTTGCGGAGCTGGAACGGTCCGCCGGCTCCCACCTGGATCCGGTTCTGGTTTCGGTCTTTCTGGCCCATCGGGAGGACGCCGTGCAAATCAGCCAGTCGCGTGCGGTTTCGTGACCCCGTGCAATTCAGCCAACTTCGTGCGGTTTCGTGACCCCGTCACAGACAGGTCCGTCCATTGCTGGGATACTGATTGTGAATACGCCCATACCCGATTGCAGGAGGTATCGCTCATGGCATTCCACAAGACGAACCCGGTTCGCCCGGCCGCAACTGACATCACCGCCGGCATCACGCCACGCATCCGCGCCCGTACCCGTGTTGGCGCACTGCTGCTGGCGCTGCTGATCCTGTCACTGTCCTTTTCAGGCTGCGGCGCGGCGGAAGGAGCCGCGGTCGGTCAGCAATTTCCGGAATTCACCATGCTCGATCTCCAGGGAAACACCGTGACACATGAAATCTTTGCGGAAAAGGATTTGACGGTGGTCAACATCTGGGGCACCTTCTGCCCGCCGTGCATCAAGGAGATGCCGGATCTCGGCAAGCTGCACCGCACACTGGAGGCGGACTACAACGCCACGCTCGTGGGGATTGTGGTGGATGTGCAGGACCGGGCAACCCTGGATCTCGCCAATGAGATTCTTGGCCAGTCACAGGCCGAACACCTCAACCTGCTTGTGGGAGAGGACGTTTACGAATTCCTTTCCCAGTACGATTATGTGCCCACCACGCTGTTTGTTGATTCAAACGGGCGCCTGGTGGGAGATCCTGTGGTGGGTGGGTTCACCCATGACGAGTACCTCGCCGAAGTGAAGGCACGCCTGCAGTAGTCCCGCCACACGTCACAAACCAGTCGGGTGGGGAAGATGCCCCACGCAATTTGTCCGCCGTCCGCACGGGGGGAAACCATGACGCACCGAAATGCCGCCACCGCCAACACGCAACGTGACCGCACAACGGCACTGCCCGGCGGAAAACCGGTTGGGGACGCTGCCGTACGGGTACGAAACGGCAGGCCGCCTCTGTGGCTGCAGGGCCTGCTGCTGCTTGGCAGCCTGTCCGCGCTCGGCTTTGGGTTGTGGCGCGGTGAGGCCGCCGTTGTTCTGCAAAAGGCCGTCAAGGTTTGTCTGGAATGCATCGGCATCGGATAACCGGGGTCAGACCCCATTCCATCCGGAGGATCCATGGGCAAGCAATCGCGCTCCGAAACAAAAAAACGGCATGCAAGGCGGCGTACCCTGGTTCAAGCCGCGGCCGCCCTGCTGATGAACCTGAACCTGAAGGGCTTCTGGACCGGCCGCATTTACACCGGTGCCACAAAGAATGCCTGTGTGCCGGTGCTCAACTGCTACTCATGTCCCGGCGCGCTCGGGTCGTGTCCCATCGGCGCCATGCAGGCCGTCGCGACCGATCGCAAATTCAGTATCTCGTTTTATGTGGTGGGATTCCTGGCGCTGATCGGCACCGCGGTGGGAAGGCTTTTCTGCGGCTGGATTTGTCCGTTCGGCTGGTTTCAGGATTTGCTGTACAAAATCCCCGTCCGCAAACACACCATCCGCGGCAAGGCGGGGCGGATACTGGGGCTGGGCAAGTATGTGATGCTTTTCGGGCTGGTGCTGCTGCTGCCGGCCGTGCTGGCCGACGACTTCGGCTTGGGGTCCCCGCTGTTTTGCAAGCTGGTCTGTCCCGCAGGTACGCTTGAAGCCGGCATTCCGCTGCTGCTGACCAATCCGCCGCTGCGCGCCAACACCGGGTGGCTGTTCAACTGGAAGCTGCTGGTGCTGGCCGTGATCGTCACGGGTTCGCTGTTCACGCTGCGGCCGTTCTGCCGCTTTGTCTGCCCGCTCGGTGCCTTCTACGCGCTTTTCCAGCGCTTCAGCCTGTACCGGATGCGGGTGGATCCCAATCTCTGCACCCGATGTGACGCCTGTTCCCGGGCCTGCGGCCTTGATTTGCGACCACAGGACGACCCGAACCATCCCGACTGCATCCGCTGCGGCGTCTGCATCAAGGCATGTCCTACAGGCGCGCTGACCGTCGGCTTCCGACCGCCCGCCCTCACAGACACGCCTTGTGTCCATGGACAGGACAACCACCCCGGTGACTGACCGGCGCGAAAGGTACGCACGCCGCGCTCAATGCCCGCCGGACAGCACAAACGCCGCAATCCGGCGTGCCTCCTCGGGCCAGATGCTTTCGTGATGGAGCTCGTGGTACATGCCTTCAAACTCCTGATACGCGCAAAGATCTCCCGCCGCCCGTGCGAACTGGCGGCTGCCTTCCACGGAGCAGATGGGATCCGCCGACCCAT
Organism: Bacillota bacterium; assembly: GCA_023459915.1. Lineage (GTDB taxonomy): Bacteria > Bacillota > Clostridia > DSM-8532 > DSM-8532 > JAEWSN01. Next base: position 11,738 of record JAEWSN010000111.1, on the reverse strand, counting down.
GCAGCAGCAGCACGGGGCCGCCCGGTTCGGCCGCCCGTGCCAGCACAAGGTTTCCGGCGTCCACCATGTCAACGCCGGCCTGCAGGCTGATGTACGGGTGCACCAGGGGGTCGCTGCGGTATTCCACCGCAATGTGCCGGTTGCGGCTGAGCCCCGCGGGATCGAGCCTGTTCGGGATAATCAGTGCCGGCAGCAGACGCGCCGCGGTCCGCAGCAGCATCATGACCGCCGGCGGCTTGGGATTTGCAAGGATCAGCGCCGGGCTGGATGCCACGGTGCCCGCCACCTTCTCCTTGCCCGCGAGCCGGTGATGCAGCACCAGGTTGCCGCCCAGACTGTGCCCCATCAGAAAAACCGGGCGACCCGGCCAGGCATTGCGCGCCTTGCGGATGAGGTCGTCGATGTCCTCGAGCACGCGGCTGCGCGGCGCGACGTGGCCGCGCTTGCCGTCGGAGGTGCCATGCCCGCGCAGATCCATCGAGAGCACCGCGATGCCCGCCGCACAGAGCTGGCAGGAGAGATCCTTGTAGCGACCCGCGTGCTCCCCCAGTCCATGGACAAGGCACAGCACCGCGTCCGGCACTTTCTCGGGTTCATCCCGGAAGCCCGAAAGCATGATGCCGTCGGCACTTTCCCATTCAAAATGCAGCATGTCCGCCTCGCTCCCTTCCCGCGCCGCCGCGCGGGAACTTGCATGAGATTTCGCGCATCCGGTTGATGCGCGTCACCCCTGGGTCGCACATGTCTCTGTCGATTGCGCGTGTTTTGTCAACCTCATCGTATCACAATGCATGCCGAACGCAAGCGTTCCCCAGACATCCTCACCGGACAACGGCGCAAAATCGGCCCCGGCGTGGCAAACAAGTCACCGGTTTCGGCTTCCCCTTGCCCCACCCGAATGATATGATGGGGTTGCCAAAGGCAAACCCGCCTGTCACAACCGCTTGCGCAGCAAGGGCTGGTTGCCTTCAAAATTGGAGAAACGAGGTGTCCGCATGAAGAACATCCCGCTGTACGATGTCCGGCAAATCCACGATCTCAGAGACATGCTCAACAGCAGCGCCGAGCAGTTCGGCGAAAAGGCCGCGTTCCTGGTCAAACGGGAGGAGGGCGGACCGTACGAACCGGTCAGCTTCGCCCAGTTCAAGCGCGACGTGGACGCGTTCGGCACCGCGCTGATCTCCCTGGGCCTGCAAAACGGCCGGGTCGCCATTGTCGGGGAAAACCGCTATGAGTGGGCTGTCGCCTATCTGGCCACCGTCAACGGTACCGGCACGGTCGTCCCGCTTGACAAGGAAATCCCCTTTTCCGAGCTCGAGAGCCTGGTCCAGCGCGCCAAGGTGGATGCCATCGTGTTCTCCGCCGCCAAGCAGAAAGACATCTCCGGTCTGCGTGCGGGCCTGAAGGAAGGCTGCAGGCTCATCTCCATGGACCTGACCGGGGAGACGGACGGCGTGCTCTCCTTCCCGCAGCTGCTCGCCCTCGGCGAGCGCCGGCTGGCCGACGGAGACCGGACCTTCCTGGATGCGCCCATCGACGTCGAAGCCATGCGCATCCTGCTGTTCACCTCCGGCACCACCGACAAATCCAAGGCCGTGATGCTCTCGCACCGCAACATCTGCTGGGATCTCATGGACATGTGCGCCATGCTGTATATTGGCCCGGAAGACACGTTTCTGTCCGTTCTGCCGCTCCACCACACCTACGAATGCACCTGCGGCTTTCTCTGCCAGGTCTACCGCGGCGCCACCATCGCGTATTGCGAGGGGCTGCGCCACATCCTCAAGAACCTCAAGGAAGCCAAGGTCACCGTCATGAACTGCGTGCCACTCATTCTCGAGTCCATGCACCGGCGCATCTGGGATCAGGCAGCCAAGGATCCGGCCCTGCTCAAGAAGCTCAAAACCGGCATCAAGCTCAGCAACGCGCTGCGCCTGGTCGGCATCGACCTGCGCCGCAAGCTGTTCGCCCGCGTGCACGAGAATTTCGGGGGACACCTGCGCATGCTCATCAGCGGCGGCGCGGCCATCGATCCCATCGTGGTCAAGGGGCTTCAGGATCTGGGCATCCACTGCGTGCAGGGCTACGGCCTCACGGAATGCTCGCCCATCATCGCGCTCAACCGCAACTGTGACTTCAAGAACGATGCCGCCGGCCTGCCCATTCCGCACGCCGAAGTGACGATCTTCGAGGCGGACGACACGGGGGTCGGTGAAATCATCGCGCGCGGCCCCAACATCATGCTGGGCTACTATGAAAACGAGGAGGCCACCAACGCCTGTCTCATCGACGGCTGGTTCCACACCGGCGATCTCGGGTTCATCGACAAGGACGGCTTCGTCCACATCACCGGCCGCAAGAAGAATGTCATCGTCACCAAAAACGGCAAGAACATCTATCCCGAGGAAATTGAGTATCTGCTGGGCCGTTCCCCGCTCATCCAGGAAAGCATGGTCTACGGACGTCCCGCGGACGCCGACGGCGAGCTGGAGGTTGCCGCGGAGATCTTCCCGAACATGGAGAAGATGGCCGAGCACCTGGGCGAGGAAAAGCCCTCCGACGACAATATTTATGCCGCCGTCGACGAGGTGGTGTGGGCCGTCAACAAGGAACTGGCGTTGTACAAGTACATCCGCTACTTCACCGTGCGCGACGAGGAATTTGTGAAGACCACCACCAAAAAAATCATCCGCCACGGACAGAAAAAGGCTTGAGCTCCAGACTTTCGGCAGGAAGAAACCTGAGTTCCGACAAAAAGCGCCGGCCCGCCCTCAAAAGGGCGGACCGGCGCTTTGCATTTCTGTTGAAACCGGCTATTTTCTGGGAGCGAACCGTTCGAGCCGGGAAATGATGTCGGCCCGGAACCGGTCCACGGTGTGGCGCACATAGTCGGTGACCCGAATGGTGGGGTCTTCGACAAGCGGCAACAGATCCACGGCAAACGCCACCTCATGCTCGTTGCCGATGGCATAGCCCTCCTGATAGGTGGCGTTGACGATGCGGCGCCCGCGCACCGCCTGATCGAACTGGCGCACGCCCATCATCTGCGATTTGTACACGTTCAGCAGCCGGTCGGAGATTTTCTCCGGATCGTGCACCGGCAGGGCCACGCGGTCGCAATGCACCAGCCAGTCGAGCCCACGCCAGTGCTCTGCGCCATACACGCGTTCTGGCATCCAGCCGGTTTCCGCGGCCACCGCACGCAGGGCCTCGAGGCTGCGCAGGCACACCGCGATGTGCGTGTCGTGGCGATCGAACGGATTGTGCAGATAGACCTCTTCCGGTCGAATCTCCTTGAGAATGCGCACCAGATCGGTATCGATGCCCGTGAACCCGGCATCCTTGACCTCGCCGCTCTCATAGTTGAGCAGCGCCAACCCGGAATACCTGCCCAGACGGGCCGCTTCCTTCTGTTCCCCGATTCTGATTTCGCGCATTTCCAGATAGGAGCGATCCGCGTAGTCCACGCTGCGCATGGAGCCCACGCCATTGGTGGCCACCACGCCGAAGAACCGCAGCCCGCCAAGCGAGTACGCTTTGAGAATGCCGGGCACCGCGATCACCTCGATGTCGTCGGGATGGGCGCAAATGGCCAGGATGTCCGCACGCGCCATCGCGGTCTGTGGGGACACCTCGTCCGGAATGTACAGCTCTGCATCGCGTCTTTCGAATGTCATGACCGTCTCCTTCCGTTCTTCAAGCATTGGCGCCTTTCCCGCAAGGGCCGCGCGCACAGCGCCTGTCATTTCTGTTCATGGCTGGTCCTGCCGGGTACATCAACGCCAAACACGACCCCCAGGGACCCGTGTGGGATCTTCAGGGTTCTCCTGAACCATCAGGACCCATCAGATAGTTTCCACAGATGACCGCTGTCAAACAGAACCACCGTCAAACAGGGCCGCCGCGTTGTCGTGGAGCAGGCGGTTCGCCAGTTTGAGCGCGTCCGGCCGGGTGAGCCGCCCGGCTGCCACCCGGTTGCCCAGGGCCTGGGCGATATTCTCTCTCGCAAACTGCAGATGGGCATACGTCCCTTCCACATAGATGTAGTCTCCGCCAAAGCCGAGAATCTTGTTGGATGGCAACACCTCGAGCAACTCCTCCAGCGCATGGACCGCATGGACCTGGGAAATGACATGCGTCCAACACAAATCCACCCAGACATTGGGATATTGTCTGGCAATGGCCGCCAGCTCAAAGCCATAGGGGTAGGCAAAATGAAAAACATCGAAGCGGGTGCCGGGGTGCTCACGGAACAGGGGGATCAGATGCGCGGGGCGCGAATCCGGAAGATGGCCGCCCAGCCCCTCCTGCAGACCCGTGTGGATCTGCATCGGAATGTCTAGGCTTCCCGCAATGTCGGCGATGCGATGCATCAGATAATCCTGCAGCGGCTTGCGGGCATTGCCGTCAAGGACGTCGCCCCGCAGCAGCCTGTCAAACACACAGGCTGCCTCCTGACGTGATCCGGGCCGGAAATCAAGGCTGCGATCGTAGGCAATGGCGGTCTTGACGGCCACAATACCACGCTGGCGGGCTTGTGCAATCGTCTGTTCCAGCAGCGCCTCGTAGTCTGCCAGGGAGGTGAAGTCCGTTCGCCAGATGGTGGCCATGGCCTCCGGCGTCACGGCGCCGCCCAGTTCCAGGAACAGGTCGTATTTCCCCGCTTCCCGGAACAGGGCCGGATCCGGCGGCACCACCTGACCGGGGCCGTCTCCGAACAGATCATCCACCACGGCATAGGTGATGCCGCAGGTTTTTTTGAGAATCCGCTTGTACAACCCGGGCCGGTTGGCCTCCAAAAATGCCTGGTTGAGCGGGCCAATCGTGTCATCATCGATGTGGGGGATGCCATACAGATCCGCACTGGCCCGCGCAAGCACGCGAAAATACGCGGTGTTGCGACAGATCTCCCAGTACGGGCGGAGCATGCGCCATTTCTCCTCGAGAGACAGCGTGTTCCCCTGTATCCTGGCCATCTCCTCCGGCGGCATGCCGGCGATCATCACATCCGTACTGGCGTAGTGGGTCATGTACAGACCCAGGATGTCTTCCCGCTCCCGAATCCGCCGGTGTTCGGGCTCCAGATGCTCATGCGTGTCGATGACCGACATCTGCCGCATCTGCTCCAGTATCCATTGGGCATGTGCCATGCAAGACCTCCCCCGGCCAACGCCGTCGAATGTGTCCCTGTTTCATAAAAAAAGGGGCGTTTCCCTCAGGAAACACCCCTCTCTCTGTTGCCAGTGGTTGGCTTACCAACGGCTGCCGCCGCCGCCGTAACCGCCGCCGCCGCCATTGTTGCGCTGTTGCTTGCGGGCTCTGCGGCAATCGGGGCAACGCTGGGGCTCATTTTCGAAGCCCTTTTCCTTGTAGAACGCCTGCTCGCCTTCGGTGAACAGGAATTCGTTGTTGCAATCCTTGCATGTCAATACTTTGTCTGCCATTTTCGAGATCCTCCTATCGGGTACATTTCACATTTTCTGACTGTGAGCTTCCCGTCAAGGAGTTCCCCGCCTGAAACCTATGAAATTGTCTGAACATCGCACGGTTCGTGCGGTCACTCCCATTCTCTCACACATTGGAGAAAAACGCCAACTTTATTTTTGCGCGCGTCTCCGGGCCCGTTCCACGATGCCCGGTCCATGATGCCCAATCCACGAAGCACGATGCACTGGGCCTGCCGGCCGGCACCTACTCCTGTCGCAACGCTTTCATGACCGAGAGCCGCATCGCGCGGCGCGCGGGGAAGAACCCGGCCACGAGCGCCGCGGTCATCGCGAACCCGAAGGCGGCCGCCATGAGCCACAGGGGGATGTAGGAGATGGGCAGGCGCGTGACGCCATCGGGTCCCCACATCTGGTTGCCGCCCATGATGTTGATGTTGGAGTTGTTGAGGAACACCGACGCGCCCACGCTGAACAGCACCCCGGTGATGCCGCCGAAAATGCCAATCCAGGCGGCCTCCACCATGAACAGCTTGCGGATGTCGGCAAGCCTGGCGCCGATGACCTTGATGATGCCGATCTCCCTGGTCCGCTCGTAGATGGACATGTACATGGTGTTGGTGATGCCGATGGCCGCGATGAGCAGGGCCATCGCGCCGATGCCGCCCAAAATCTGCCGCAGGCCGGCGGACTGGTTCTTCATCTCCTCAATCATCTGGATGGGGCTGTACGCCTCGTATCCAAGGGCCTTGATGGCTTCGAACACGGGCGTCACACTGTCCATGTCCCTCGCCTTGACGATGACCTGGGTGTACCCCTCCTGCGTGCCGCTGCCACCCATCATGGCATATTTCTCATAGATGACGCCGCCACCGCCGCCGTTCGAACCGCCGTTGGCCTTGTTGAACTTCTCCTGGTCTGCCTTGAGCTTTTTCACCTGGTCGATGGGCATGTACAGGTTGTAGTCGTACTGGCCGCCCACCACCTGGGTGATGCCGGAAACGCGCACCTTCACGGGCTTGTACTGCACCTTTGCGGGCTTCTGGCCGCTCTGGAGTTTTTCGCCGTACTGCATGTCCACGGACAGGGTGACCTTCTCCTCCATGAGGTTGAAATCCTCCGGCGCGGGCATCCAGCGCCGAGGGTTCGGCTGGTAGAACTGCTGGCCGGTGTACTGGTTGGCCAGCATCACAAAGCCGTCCTCGTCCCCGAACAGCTCTCCCTGCTGCAGGGTGAGCCCCAGCAGCGGCAAGGCCTCCGGCCGGATGCCCATCACATAGAGATTGGAGGTGTACTTGCCGGCAACCGCCTTGAGCGACAGATCCATCAGCGGCGTGGCCATCTCCACGCCCTCCATGCGGGCGATTTTGTCGATCATGGTGTCATCGAGGACGGGGATGTCCTTGCCATCGGGCGTCTTGCCGCCCTGATTCCAGTTGTAAATCTGGATCATGGTGAGGCTGCCCATCTGGGAGGCCTGCGTCTCGAAATTCTTCTCCATCGCAAGACCCAGGGAAATCATGATGATGATGGCGCCCGCGCCAATCATCACGCCCATGACGGTCAGGAAGGTGCGCACCTTGTGGCGCCACAAATTCTTGATGCTCAGTCCGAGCAAATCGGCCAGTCTCATCAGAACTCAAGTCCTTTCTCTTCCTTCTTCCTGCGTACCCGCCGGATGACCAGCACAATGACGCCAATCAGCACCACGCCAGCCACCACGGGAATCCATGGTTTGGCCAGAAGTTTGGCAAAGAAGCCCTGTGGTTGCTCCTCGGGCATGATGGGCATGCCGTCGGGACCGATGGGAATGGGTTTGCCGTCGGGGCCGATGATTTCGCCCGGCTCCTCAAAGGGGGGCATTTCCATGACATTGATGGCGAACTCCTTGACGAGCTCCTCCGCCTCCCCGGACGCCGACTCGTAGCTGACAATCAGTTTTCCCGTGATCATGCCGGGCATCATGGGGTTGATCATCACCTCGGCGTACTCATTGTGGCCGGTGTCGAAGTTGCCGAAATACTGGCTCTTGGGCTCCACCGTCATGGCCCCCTCGGGTTCGGCCTCCACGCGCATTTTCACGTTGTACAGCGTGTTCTTGCCCAGGTTGTACATCTCGAAGCTGACGGGCATCATCTGGCCCACCATGGTCTCGGTCATGTAGTTCGGTTCGGACAGCTCGAAGCGGGCCGGCTGATACACGGGGATGCCGATGATTTCCTCGGCGGTGTACGGGTTGCCCTCCGCGTCCTCGTACCCAAAGGAGACGGTGACATTGTAGGTCTTGGACTTCGCGTCCGGAATGGTGTACAGCCGGATGGTGCGGTCCTCGGTGCTCTTTGGCCCAATCGCGTCAATATAGAAGGTGTTCGAGGAGCCCACCGGCGTGAACACGCTGCCGGTTTCATTGGAGGCCTCGTTGACCGTGAAATTCGCCTTGATGTTGCGGATAGTCTTGCCGGTGTGCGTGTTCATGAACGACAGATGCAGGTCGAACTCGTCGCCGGCGGTGACCAGCGCGGGTTCGGCGGCATAGCTGTAGACGATGATCTTGGGCACGTTCTGGCCGGCCGGAGTCTCGTCGGTTTTGCCCGCCACAAACACGGCCACCGCCTGGCTGAGCGCAAACGGCGCGTCCGTGCCGGAGGGTGCCTCCACGTTCAGGGTGATGGGCGCGCTGCCACGCGGCGCGTCCGCCTGGGCCTGGAAGGTGAAGGTCAGCGCCTTCTCCTCGCCGGCCGCCAGGCTCTTCAAAATAAACAGGTTCTGGGAGGTGGGGAAGAACACGTTCTGGGCCACCTCGCTGCTGACCCGCACCTGGCGGGCTTCCGATGTGCCGGTGTTTTTCAGCTTCAGCGTCACCGTGACGGTCTGCCCCGGGTTCACATTGGTGCGGGAGGGTGTGATGGCCGTCACCTCGAGGGCGTGGTCGCCGGCCTGTGTGCCCTTGACGGGGAGCCACAGCTGCTGCCGGTCCTCGGTGGGTTCGCCCCGGTCATCCTCGTAGGACAGGGAAAACGCGAGGGGATACGAGCCTTCCGCGAGCTTGTCGCCCGCCTTGAGCCGCAGCGTGGCGGTTTTTTTCGCATTGCCCTCCAGGCGATCCCAGGACAGGCGGCTGCTCCCGGAGGCGAGCATGAAGCCCTCCGCGGAGAGGTCCTCCACATTGACCCTGACGCTCTTCACCGGCAGATTGCCCTGGTTGTGGATGGTCACCGGCAGATCAAACTCCTCGCCGGCCGCCGGCGCGGGGTTGGGCTGGCCGAGCGCCACCAGCAGCAGCCCCGGCGTGTAGGCGTTGCTCACGGTGACATCCAGGCTGGTTGTCTGGGAGAACGCGTCATTCCAGGGATTGGTGAAATCGATCTTCAGGGGCAGCTTGTGCACCCCGGCCACCACATACGGGTCGGTGCTGATGGTGAAGGTCACCTTGACGGACTGACCCGGCAGAATTTCGGGAATGGGCAGCGCGTCACCGAAGGTCATGCCGGAGAAGGGATGTTCCACGCCCTCACCCAGCGTGATCAGGACATTTTTGGCCGGATAGGCCGCGTCGATGTTTTTCACCAACAGGGTCATCTCGCTCTGCCTGCCGCCGTCGGCGTTGTTCGGGCTGGAAAAGGTGACGTCGAGCGTGGGCTTGAACTTGGCCGTGTCCGGGGCCGGGCCCGGCGTCTCCACCGTGACCGCCTCCGTGTCCAGCACAATGTACGCAGTCGACGAGGTCGCGGTTCCGCCCACCTTGTAGGAGAACACAATCGGGATGCGTCCATCGGTGCCGTCGCCCGTGTACTTGAGTTCAACACCGGCGAGCTGCCCGTCTTCGTCTGTCGCCAGCGCCGTCTTGGGCGGGACGATGGTGGTGCCCTGGCCAACCACCGTCACCAGCGACGCGGCGGAAGTGAAGTCCACGCGCAGGTCGGTGAGGGCCGCGCCCTTGTTCCTGTACAGCAAATCGAGGGTGAAGGTGTCTCCCGGGAGAATCACCGTCTCACTCTGATTGAACGTGGTGATGATGATGTCCTGCGTGGCCGTGGTGGCCTCCACCGGAATCATGCCCATCAGCAGCGCGAGTATCATCAACCCGGCCAGGATAATTCCAATCCAGCGTCTGTTTTTCCTTGACATGAATCTCATCATTGGTCCTGCCCCTTCCTTTTCCCAAAGCCGCGTGTCTTGCGCCTGCCTGAACCCTTTGTCTGTTGCGGTGTCTGCTGTGGTGGCTGCTGCGGTGGCGCCGGATTTGGCGGGGACGCATCCGGCACAACCGGCGGCACCGGTGCATCCGGCGAATCTGCCACGTCCGGCGCATCCGGCACGTCCGGCGCAACGGGCGCAACCGGCACCGATATGTGATGTTCTCCCGAACCGGCTTCAATCCCCTCGATGCGCCCGTCCCGGATTTTCACAAGACGGGTGGCATAGGAGGAGATTTCGAGGTCGTGCGTGACGATGACCAGCGTCTGGTTTCGTTCCCTGGCCAGCCGGACCATCAGGTTCATCATTTCATAGGTGGTGTGTGTGTCAAGGTTGCCCGTCGGTTCGTCCGCAAACACAATCTTGGGATCGTTGGCGAACGCCCGCGCGATGCTGACCCGCTGCTGCTGGCCGCCGGACATCTGGGACGGCTTGTGGCGCATGCGGTCCTTGAGCCCCACGGCCTCGAGCAGCTCCCTGGCCACCCGCAGCCGCTTCCGGGCCGGGATGCCCGCAAACATCAGCGGCATGGTGACATTCTCGATGGCCGTCAGGGTGGGGATGAGGTAATAGCTCTGGAAAATGAACCCCACATGCCGCTGCCGGAACAAGGCGAGCCGGTCTTCCGACAGCTTTTCGATATGCGTTCTTCCAAGGATGATGCTGCCCTTGGTTGGCCGGTCGAGCCCGGCCATCATATGCAGCAGCGTGGATTTGCCCGAGCCGGACGGCCCCTGCAGACACAGGATTTCGCCTGCGTCCACGGACAGGCTGACCCCATCCACGGCCGCGATGGTTTCCTGGCCCATCCGGTACAACCGGTGGACATCTTCGAGCTGCATGACGGTTGTCATTCCTGTTTCTCCTTGCCTCGTCTGTGGTTGTACGCGGACGGCGCCGCCGGTGTCCGGGGGACGCGGGCCGCTTGCAGGACGTTGTTCCGGTTTCATCTTTCGGTGGCCTGCCTGTGTGTCGGCCAGAATTCTCCAGTCGGCCTTTTCAGTATACGCTTCCAGGTCCGCCAGCGTCTGCTGTTAAATTCACAAACTTATGGCGTATTCTTGGCATGCTTCCAACAGGTTTCCGGCATGCTTCCGACACACATGCAACAGATGAGACGAACTTGCCCAGTGATTCGTTCATCCCCACCTCAAAAAATATGAAAATTCGATGTCGTTTTGGTTACAATTCTCATTTCAGGACCACAGACCCATTTCGAAACATGACATCCGTGGTAACATTTTTTTGTATCCGATCAAAATATCGTGCGCGTCATTCGTATTCCTGTTTCCAACGAAGGCGTGCCGCACTGAAGATGCGCCCACCACCCCGATATCAGGAATGGATGATGACGGGACACGCCCGGATTCCTCCGCAACCGACCTTCGCGACAGAAAGGCAGGAGACCAAGATGATGAGAAGACGTCTGATATCCCTTATCACGGTCGTCGTCATGCTGGCGGGGCTGCTCGCCACACCGGTTTTCGCGGTCACCGGCGGGGCTGCCACGGGAACCTCGTTTTCCGATGTCCCCGCCACGCACTGGGCACACGCGGCCATCACCTGGATGGCCGGTCAGGGCATCCTCAACGGTGTGGGGGACGGTTCGTTCCAGCCCGATGCCGCAGTGACACGCGAGCAGTTCGCGCGCATCATGGTCGCGGCGCTGCAGCTGAACACCGGCACACCGGTTTCCCAATCCTTCAGCGACGTGCCTCCGGACAAGTGGTCCTACAAATATGTGGAGACCGCCAAGCCCTATCTCACCGGATTTGATGTGCCCGGACGCGATCTCGACATTTTCAAGCCAACCGAACCGGCGGTCCGCGAGGACATGGCCGTGGCGCTGGTCCGGGCATTGGGCTTGCAGGGGGAAACCCCCGACCTGTCCGTCCTGAGCCAGTTTGCAGACTACCAGGACACCACGGCGGGCATTTCACGCAATCTGGTCAATGATGCCGCCATTGCGGTGAAGCATGGCATTCTCGCCGGCAGCAGCCGGGACGGGGCACTGTACTTCGACGCGCAGAAAACCCTGTCCCGCGCGGAAGCATCCGTCCTTGTCTACCGTTCGCTCGCCATCGCGGGAGAAAAGGT
>JAEWSN010000110.1 GCA_023459915.1 Bacillota bacterium | reverse complement strand
AGGTTGTGATAGAATATCCTTCGCTGTGAAGTTTGGCCGCGAACCCCATCGGGTACGGCATTTCATACAATTCGTACGCAGCACGAGGAGGTGTATTCGATGGCAAAATGTGAAGTTTGCAGCAAGGGTCAACACTTTGGCCTGGCGGTCAGCCACTCCCACCGCAAGTCCAACCGCGCGTGGAAGCCCAATGTCAAAAAGGTCCGTCTTGAAGTCGACGGAACATCCCGGACCATGAACATCTGCGCACGCTGCCTGCGTGCCAGCAGAATGACGAAATCCGTCTAATCGGATCCATTCGTCACACAACCCGAAACAGAAAAAATGTGGCTTGACGCCACATTTTTTTATGGGTTCAGTTCGGGACCCGCCCCTCTGTGGGGCCTCGGGGTCAGGCCCCGATCAGTGCCTCCAGCAGGGACGCGCCATCCGTGTCCACAATCCGAACCGGCACACCAAGCGTCTTTTCAAGGGCCGCACGGTCCACATCATCAAGCATCGTTTCTGTTCCGGAACGGAACATGCAGCGCGGCAGCAGCAGCGCCTCTCCCAGGGATTCCCCCTCAAGCCGGTACAGCAGGTCGCTCCCTGTCAGCAGGCCGGTGACATTCACATGTCCGCCGAAGAACCGGTTTTCACAGGCCTGCACCCGCACATCAAGCGCGCCGTTGCAGGCATCCATCAGGGTCCGGCACAACCGATCCAGCTCCGGCGCGGCCGAAGTGCCTGTGGCAATGCTCACCCGGCGTGGCAACGCTTTGTCGCCGGCATTCCGGACAACCAGTTCCCCTTCGGCCCGCCGGTCATCGAGCGCGTCAAGAAACTCTTCCCGAAACGACGCCAGCATGCCGACACCGTTCTCTATCTGGGGAAAATCCTCGTACGCCTCCGCAGGCGGCAGCGCCGCATCCGCCAACAGATAGAACTCGTCCGCCGCGTACACGGTGCGCGTGCCCACGCGTTCAAGCAGTGCCTCCTGCCAGCGCGCAACCACTGCGAGCACCTGCCGGGCGCTGTCGCGATCGAAGGCTTTCATCTCAGGCAGACCCTCCCGGTATCGGGTCAGTCCAATGGGCACCACGGAAACGCTGTGCAGCCCCGGCGCAAGCGCGGACAACGCATCCAGCGTCCGTTCAAGCTCCCGCCCGTCATTCCAGCCACGGCACAGGACAATCTGCGCGTTGACCGTGATGCCGGCGTCCACCAGCTTTTTCACGCGCAGGAGGATGTTCCCGGCAAACCGGTTGCCAAGCATCTTGACGCGCAATTCGGGATTGGTGGTGTGAACGGACACATTGATGGGCGACATCCGGTATCGGATGATCCGATCCAGCTCCGCCTCCTTCATGTTTGTCATGGTGATGTAGTTGCCATACAGAAAGGACAGCCGCGCGTCGTCGTCCTTGAAATAGAGGGTTTCCCGCATGCCCTTGGGAAGCTGGTCAATGAAGCAGAACACGCAGTTGTTGGTGCACCCGCGCTCCGCCTCGATGAGCGGACTCTCGAACAGCAGTCCGGGATCCTCCTCCTCGTCCTTTTCCACATCGAAGACCCATTCCCCGCCGTCCGGCTTGCGCACACACAGCGTCAGTTCCGTGTTCGCCGCATGGAATCGGTAATCAAAAACATCCATGACGGGCTCCCCGTTCATGGATACCAGCCGATCGCCCGGGGTGATGCCGAGTTCCTCCGCAATGCTCCCGGGAAGCACCTGTGTAATCACGGGTTCATTCATGCTTTTGTCAGCGGACATGCTGTTCCCTCCCGACATGCAAGCAGGGCGTCTCGCGAGGAGACACCCTGTTCTGCCGTTGATGGTCATGAGGGCTCCCGCCGTTTTCAAGTGAAAACCGCAGGGAGCCGATGGTCGTCCTGGCCCGAACGCGGGGTGCGATCAGGCGTTGTCTTCCACCGCGACAACTTCCTTCCCATTGTAGGATCCGCAAGCCTTGCAGACCATGTGGGGAAGCTTCAGCGCGTGGCATTTCGGGCACGCAACAAAACCGGGCGTCGCCAGCTTGTAGTGCGTACGGCGCTTGTGTTTGCGCTGCTTGGAAATTTTCTTCTTTGGAACCGCCATTTGATACACCTCCGTTCAGGGTAAAGTCAATGCAGTGGGCATGATGTGTCAGGACTCATCCGGATCCGAAAAACGCTTGAGCGCCTCCAACCGGAAATCCACCGGTTTGTTGGACCCGCAGTCGCAGGATGTCCGGTTCAGGTTGGCGCCACACACGGGACAGAGTCCCTTGCAATCCTGTTTGCACAGGTTGTACGCGGGTGTCTGCAACAACAGGGATTCGGCCGCGATGACATCCAGCTCGAGCGCGTGCCCGGAGAAGGTGTACCGTTCCTCTTCCTGTTCTTCCGTCGGTTCCGGCGCGTTTCCGGATTCTTCCGTCACATCCTCGTGGATGGCGACGGACAATTCATCCGAAATCGGTTCGCAACATCTGTCGCACTGGGTCTGGTAGGATACGCCGGCAAGCGCATCCAGCTCGAGCATGCCGTTGAAGTTCCGGATGCTGCCTTCGAGATGAACAGGGCCGGTGAATGTCACCGTACCGATTCCTCCCTCAAGCATGTCCAGAGGCTCATCGAATGAAAAATCCAATGCGGCACCCGGATTCTTGAGGATTGGCGTGAGGTCGAGTTTCATGGCAATCCTCCCGGAACAAGACAAAACAGCGCAAGGTGACCCATTGCGGACACCAGAACAGTATACCCATCCTGCAGGTGTTTGTCAATGCCGTGTCGCAGGCAGTTTCGCAGGTTACGCGTACAGCGGGTATTGGCCGGTCAGGGCGCGGACTGCGGACACGATGTCTTCCCTGGCGGCGGCAAACCCGTCCCCGAGGGTGAGATCGATGAGCCGTGCGATTTCCTCCATCTGAGGCTCCTTCATGCCCCGGGAGGTCACCGCGGGCGTACCGATGCGGATGCCGCTGGTCACCGCCGGGCTCAAGGTGTCGAAGGGGATGCCGTTCTTGTTGACCGTGATGAACACGTCATCAAGTCGAAGCTGGGCATCCTTGCCGGTGATGCCGCGGTTGGTGAGATCCAGGAGCATGAGGTGGTTGTCCGTTCCGCCGGACACAATCACAAAGCCGCGGGCGGCAAGGCTTTTGGCCAGATGTGCCGCATTGGCGGCCACCTGCTGCTGGTAGACCTTGAAGGACGGGTCGAGCGCCTCCTTGAAGGCCACCGCCTTGGCTGCGATGACGTGCATCAGCGGCCCCCCCTGGATGCCCGGGAAGACCGCGCGATCAATTTCCTTCTGGTATTGGGCCTTGCACAGAATCATGCCGCCGCGCGGGCCGCGCAGGGTTTTGTGCGTGGTGGTGGTGACAAAGTCCGCATACGGCACCGGGCTTGGGTGGACGCCTGCGGCCACGAGGCCGGCAATGTGGGCCATGTCCACCATCAGGAGTGCGCCCACCTCGTCGCAGATCTCCCGGAACGCCTTGAAGTCGAGCGTGCGGGAATAGGCGCTGGCACCGGCGATGATCATTTTGGGCTTGCAGGAAAGCGCCGTCCGGCGCAGCTCGTCATAGTCGATATATCCATCTTCAGGGCGCACGCCGTAGGGCACCACATTGTAGTATTTGCCGGACATGTTCAGGTGCATGCCATGGGACAGATGCCCGCCATGGGCCAGGTTCATGCCCATGAAGGTGTCGCCCGGCTGCAGCATGGCAAAAAAGACGGCCATGTTTGCCTGTGCGCCGGAATGCGGCTGCACATTGGCATGCTCGGCGCCGAACAGCTGCTTCGCGCGCGCGATGGCCAGGGACTCCACCACATCCACATGCTCGCATCCGCCGTAATACCGGCGGCCCGGATAGCCCTCGGCGTATTTGTTGGTCAACGGCGAGCCCGCCGCCTCCAGCACCGCCTGGCTGACGAAGTTTTCTGACGCGATCAGTTCGATTTTCTCCGACTGGCGGGCCACTTCTTCCAGAATGGCCGCGTGGACATCCGGATCCACCCGCTGGATTTCCTCAAAATGCAACATCCTAACCCCTTCCCTGTGATGACGCCCCACAAGGCGGTCGCGCCGGCGGGAGCCCTGCCATGCGCAATCCATGTCGTGTCGGCGATCCATTGGTGATTGTCTGCAAACGCGTGCGGCACGCCGGCGGGGCCAGGCGGCCACATGGGATACGTTGGTGATTATACGCGGACATTTGTCCGCGTGTCAAGGATTCCCCGTCTCGACGACGCTGCCGGGCCGATGCACATGCGCCTCCCGTGCGTCCTCGTACATGCGCACCACAAGGCGCTGCGTGACCAGCAGCATGATGACATCGAGGAAGGTCACGACAAAGGCCGCGACCGGAGACCCGTCGGCGTTGCCCCCCGCCATGGAGGAAATCAGCATGGCCAGCACATTGAGCATCACCAGATTGCCCACGATCACACGGCGGGCGCCGTCGGTGAGCTTCCAGCTGGCCTTGAAGGTTTCGAGCACCCTTGTGCGACCGGCGAGCACGCTCATGTCACGAAAAGCAAACAATCCGGTGGCAACCAGGAACAGAATGGGAACCATCACGGACAAGAGCACCGCAAACACCGGGATCAGAACACTGAGAATGCCGAAGACGACGGAAACGGCGATGCCCGCGGCAAGCAAAGCCGCATAGAACAGCAGGTTCACAGCCGCCAGACGGGGCAGCCGAAAAAAGAACGCGTGCATGGTCTGACGCACCGTATGCTCCGGCGAGAGTCGCCCCTGATGCCACACATACCCGTACAGTATGGCCATCCCCTGTGCCAGGACGCGCGCCACCAGCGAGATGCCAAGCACCGCGCCGACGGAGGAGACCAGCGCCGCCCGCTTTTCGGGGGTCAGCACCTCCTCGAGGATGCGCAGGGCCGCGTCATTGTCGACGGCTTCGACCAGTCTGTTCACAATTCCCTGATACAGCACGTCGAGCTGCCGCACATACGGAGCCATCAGCAGCACCGCGCCATAGAGCACGGCCAGCATCAGGACAAACAGCAGCTGGACGAACCGCGGCGTCCCCGCGTCATGAAAACGGATGATTTCCCGAAAGTACGCGAACAGTCCCTTGACGGGGGGTGCCGATTTGTCCTGCTGCTGCATCTTTGTCTCCCTGTCGCCCTCAGGCGTGACGATGATTGCGGTGGCGTGGCCTGTCATTCCGTTTTTCCCGGTTACGCGAAAATAAGCTGGATATCCGCTTCCGACGCGTGCCGCCACGTCCCCTCGGGCAAGTCGCCGAGCACCAGACCGCCGATGGCGATGCGCTTGAGCGCCCGCACGGGATGCCCCACGGCCTCGCACATGCGCCGCACCTGGCGGTTGCGGCCTTCATGGATGACAATCTCCATTTCTGAAATCTGCGGATTGAGCGGCGTGCACCAAACCTCTGCCGGCGCGGTGAGGCGTCCGTCGAGCATCACCCCGCGTCGCAGCGTGTTGAGCTCGTGGCCGGAGGGAACACCCTCGACCAGCGCGAGATAGCATTTGGCGATTTCGTGGCGCGGATGTGTGAGCCGATAGGCAAAATCGCCGTCATTGGTCAACAGCAGCAATCCGGAGGAATCCCAGTCCAGGCGGCCGACCGGGTAGACACGCTCCTTCAAGTCCGCCACCAGCGCCATCACCGTGGGACGCCCCTGCGGATCGCGAACCGTGCAGACATATCCCTCAGGCTTGTGAAGCACCACATAGACCTTGCGTTCCTCGGGAACCACCGGCTGGCCGTCCACGGCAATCCGCTCGGTTCCCGTGACCTGCCGGCCCATGTCTGTCACCGCGAGGCCGTCGACGGTGACGCGGCCTTCCCGGATCATGACCTCGGCCGCGCGCCTCGAGGCGACCCCGCACCGCGCGAGATACTTCTGCAAACGCATTGATTCCTGTTCCATGTCTCTCCTTCGCGGTGCTGTCACCGCATCAGCACCCATTATAACACAGCCGCACCGATTCGTTTCCACGCGTGACGCGCGACGCTTAACAAAAAAGGATGTTTCAGGTATAATCATACGGGTATATTAATTGTTTTGTTCTTTCCCATGCATCCGTTGCATCCGTTGGCCCCGGCCGGATCGGCAGGGCCATCTCCGTGTGCGGTGCCGTCACCGGCCGCACGGACTGAAGAAAAGGCATCATCGGCCTCCTGCCTCAACCGGGCGGCCCCGAAAGGAAATCTGCTTCATGAAACTTGGCATCGTCGGTCTCCCCAATGTCGGCAAGAGCACGCTCTTCAACGCCATCACCAAGGCAGGCGCGGAAAGCGCCAATTATCCCTTCTGCACCATCGATCCCAACATCGGCATCGTCAGCGTGCCGGATGAACGGCTGGGTCACCTGGCAGACATCTATCACCCCAAAAAAATCACCCCCACCGCCATTGAGTTCGTGGACATCGCGGGCCTCGTGCGTGGCGCGAGCCGCGGAGAAGGGCTTGGAAACAAGTTCCTGGCCCACATCCGAGAGGTGGATGCGATTGTCCATGTGGTGCGGTGTTTCGAGGACGGCAACATTGTGCATGTGGACGGCTCGGTGGATCCCATCCGGGATATCGAAACCATCCACCTTGAACTCATCTTCTCCGATCTCGAGGCCATCGAAAAGCGCATGGATCGCACCCGGAAAAGCATGAAGGGTGGCGACAGGCGCCCCGCCGCCGAGCTGGCACTGCAGGAGCGCATCAAGGCCGTACTGGAAGCGGGCCGGCTGGTTCGCACCATGTCCCTGACCGAGGAGGAACAGGAATGGGTGGACGGCATGTTCCTGCTCACCTCCAAGCCCCTGCTTTACTGCGCCAATGTTTCGGAAAACGATCTTGCCACCCTCGCCACAAATCCCCATGTGGAAAAGGTGCGGCAGGCCGCGGCGGAGGAACATGCCGAGGTCATGGTTGTGTGCGCGCGCATCGAGGAGGAGATTGCCCAGCTCGATGACGCGGACCGTCAGGATTTCCTCGAGGCGCTCGGGCTGGAGGAATCCGGCCTGGATCAGCTGGTCAAGGCCAGCTACCGGCTGCTCGGGCTCATCAGCTTCCTCACCGCCGGCGAACAGGAGGTGCGCGCCTGGACCATCACCAAGGGAACCAAGGCGCCACAGGCTGCGGGAAAAATCCACACGGATTTTGAGCGCGGGTTCATCCGCGCGGAAATTGTCGCCTATGGGGATCTCATCCGCCTGGGCACCTACGCCGCCGCGCGCGAGCAGGGACTTGTCCGTTCGGAAGGCAAGGAATATGTCATGAAGGACGGCGATGTCACCCTTTTCCGCTTCAACGTGTAGGACGGTCGGTTCCGGCCGGCAGACGCGCAACGATTCTTTCCGCCACCCTTGCGGCGGCGCCCGGCAATTCCGCCAGCGCGCCGCTTTTTCGTATCCGCTCCCCGGCCTGTGCCAGAAAAGACGGATCCCGCAGGTTCCGCAGGGCTTTGTCAAAGGCTTCCGGTTCCCGGACATCCCAGCCAAACCCGTTGTCCATCACAAAACGCAGGTTGCCCTCCTCAATTTTTGCCGCCACCTGGGTCACCATCACGGGGCAGTCTTTCGCGAGCAACTCCAGCAGGCTGGACGGACCGGCCTTCACCATGCCGACATCCGCCGCCTCCGCCAGCTCGTTCATGTTCCGGACAAATCCAAGCACCGCCATCCGGACTGGCGAATCGCGCATGGCCAGCAGGGACAGCTCCTTGTGCAGCCGCTCGTTTCTTCCGCAGACCGCGATGACATTGCACGGCAGCTCCGACAGGTACAGCCGGCGCAAAAAGGACGACATGTTGCCCACGCCCTCTCCCCCGGCGCTCGCCAGAATGGTGAGCCGCTCGGGAGACAGATTGAGCGCTTGCAGCACCGCCGTCCGATCCGAACCGATGGGCGCGAAAAAACGCGGATTGATGGGAAAGGGCAGCACCGAAAGCCTCTCCGAGGGCTGGCCCATTGCCGCCAGCTGATCCCGCACCGCCTGGGAACAGACGATGACCTCGTCGGCCAGCGGGTTCACCCACAGGCCATGGGCACGAAAGGGATCGCTGACATGTGACACGACGGGATACGTCCCGCCGGACTGCTGACGGGCGAACACGGCCACGGAGGTGCAGAAGAAATGTGTGCTGATGACCAGATCCGGGTTGGCCTGCTCGATGAAACGCATGCCCTTTCGCACAAACTCCCCGAACAGCAGACGCACAATGCGGTTGCTGTTTGCGAGCGTGCCCACCTCTTCGAGCCAGGTGCTCAGACGCGTGGTCAGCACGGGCCTGGCCAGCGCCATCCGCCACAGGTGCTTCAGATGGCGATCCATGCCCCGGGCACCACAGGCCCGGGGCAGATCCACCACCTGGATGTCGTACATGCCGGGGCAGGACAGCATCAACGCGTCCTGAACCGCATAGGCGATGGACGCGTGACAACCGCCCACCTCGATCATGGTGATCAGGATGCGCTTTTTGGGAGATGTGTCTGCCATTGGGTTGTGCCCCTCCTATCCGTCGTCAGGGTTCCCGGACGGGCGGCGCATCGCTGAAAATGATGTTGACGGCCTTCATCGGCGACACAGTGGAGATGGCGTGCTTGTAAACCAGCTGCTGCTTGCCCTCACTGTCGAGGACGACGGTGAAATTGTCGAACCCTTTGACCATGCCGCGCAGCTGAAAACCATTGGTCAGGTACACGGTGACGGGCACATGATCCTTGCGAACCTGATTGAGAAAGACGTCTTGCAAATTGATGTTTTTATTCATGGGAGTCCTCCTGCTGTACAAATCAACTCAACTCAATTCATTCGGCGCGAACTACGGAAAGAGAGATACCATTCCCTGCCACGCCGTACGTTCATCTTACCCGATTGATTCGGGGGATTCAAGTCTCCCCCCGGCGGGATCAAGCTTCCAACCCGGCAGAGGCAAGTCGCCAATTCGGCCGGTTCAATCCTCCTCCCCGGCAGACGCAAGGCGACAATTCGGCAGACTCAATCCTCCTCCCCGGCAGACGCAAGTCGCCGGCCGAGTGTCTGCAGCATCGCGTCGCGCCCCATGACCAGCGGATCCATCCACTGCAGGCCTTCCAGGCGGGCAAACCAGGTCACCTGCCGCTTGGCATACCGGCGGGAGCCCTGCCGGATCTGTTCAAGCGCCGCCTCCCACGAGGTTTCACCGGCCATCCAGGCAGCAAGTTCCTTGTACCCGATACCCTGCATCGACTGGAGCGTCCGCGCATACCCGGCCTTCAACAGCCCCGCCACTTCCTGAACCAGGCCGTCCGCCACCATTTCATCCACCCGGCGGTTGATGCGTTCATACAGCAGAGCGCGTTCCGGCAACAGCCCCGCGATGACAAACCGCCACGGGGACGGTTCGGCCCGGGAGCGCCGGTGGTGCAGGCTCATGGGCTCCCCGGTCTGCCGAACCACTTCGAGCGTGCGGATGACCCTGACCAGATTGTTCGGGTGGATGCGTGCCGCACTTTGCGGATCGGCCTGTGCCAGCAGCGTGTGCACCGCCTGCACGCCGTGGCTGGCGGCGAGCCGGTGCATGTCTTCCCGAAACGCTTCGTCCGCGCCCGCAGGATTGAATTGCAGGTTGTACACCAGACTGTTGAGATACAGCCCGGTGCCCCCCACCACCACCGGCCGTTTTCCCCGCTCCAGCATGTCGCGGATGCAGCGCGTGGCCGCAGCCTGCCAGTCCGCCACGCTGAAAGGCTCATCCGGCGCCACCACATCCAGCAGGTGGTGTGGCACCCCGCGCCGCTCGGCTTCCGTGGGTTTGGCGGTGCCGATGTCCATTCCCCGATAGATCTGCATGGAATCCGCCGATATGATTTCGCCATCGAAGGCAAGCGCGGCATCGACCGCCAGCGCCGTTTTTCCGGACGCGGTGGGCCCGCCGATGACTAAAACGGATGGTTGACCTGGGCTCATCCGGGTTCCTCCTGTGGCTACACAATACGCTTGAACCGTTTTTCCAGCTCGTGCCGGGGAAAGCGGAGCAGAATGGGCCTGCCATGGACACAATGATACGGGTTTTCCAGTCCCGAAAGCCGCTCCAGCAAAGCCCGCGCTTCTTGCGTGGACAGGGCCCTGTTGGCCTTGATGGCGCCCTTGCAGGAAATGAGATGGAGTGTCTCCTCGCTCACCGCACCCTGCCGGCTGCCGGTATCGGAAATGCCGTCGATGACAATCGCAGACAGCTCCGACTCGGAAAGGCCCCCGTCAAACGTCGCGGGAATGGCGCGAACCAGCAGGGTGTTTCCGCCAAACGCCTCAATGGCAAACCCAATCCGTGCCAGGGATGGCAACACCGGCAGAGCCTGTTCATACTCCATGGCGGACAACTGCAGCACCACCGGCTGCAGGAACGGCTGCGATGGCGTGTCGCCGTGCCGCAGGCCCCATCGCAAATCCTCAAACCGGATGCGTTCGTGCGCGGCATGCTGATCCAGCAGCAGCATTTCCTCACCGTGCTCCAGCACCAGAAATGACTCGAACACCTGGCCCACCAGGCGCATCTCCAGGAAGACGGGGTGTCTGGGGGTCTGACCCCCCAGCTCCTCGGCGGGATCCACCGGCGGTTGCATGACGGAGGGATCTGCCGACTGCGGTGGCAGCGAGGGCGCTTCGGGCACAAGCCGCTGCTGTTCCGCCCGGGGCATTTCGGGCAGCGGGGCGATGCCCGCGCCATGCTCCCGCGAGCCGTCGGCTGATGTGGGGTGCGAGGCACGGAAGGCTTCGCGAGACACCTCAGCCGATGCGGCGTGTGTGGCGTGGAATGGGTCACGCGGCGCTTCAGCCGTTCCGGGACGACCCGTTACAAGGGGTGTCTCCGCGACGCCCGCTGTGCCCGATGTGCCCGTTGCACCTGCCGTGTCTGATGCCCCGGGCCTCGCGGGGCCGGATGGCGGTATGGTTGCCCTCAATTGGGTGGGGGCTGTCGTCTGATGCGGCAACACAGGTTGTCCGGGCATGTCGGCCGGGGCAGTTTTTCCAGTTGGCGCAAATCCATCGGCCGGGGCAGCTTTTCCAGTTGGCGCAAATCCATCGGCCGGGGCAAGCCCCCCCGTTGACAGCTGAAGCAGCGCATTTTTCACCGCGCCATGCACCGCGCCGAACACCATTGCCTCATCGGAGAACCGCACCTCAAGCTTGGCCGGATGCACATTGACATCCACGCGCGCCGGATCGACCTGCAGCACCACCACCGCCACCGCGTACTGCCGGGTCATCAGCATGGTCCGGTAGCCCTCATCGAGCGCGGCGTTGAGCTTGGCACTCCTGATCACACGGCCGTTGAGCAGAAAGGTCTGCCGCGCCCGGTTCCCGCGCGCAATGGCGGGGCGTCCCACGTATCCGGTCACCTCGATGCCATCCCTGTTGTGCTTCAGGGGAACCATCGCCTCGGCGGTCTGCCGCCCGTACAGCGCATAGATGACGGATATCAAATCTCCGTCCCCCGGGGTGCGCACCGTCATCTCGCCATTCGAGGTCAGCTGGAGGGAAACACCGGGATGCGCCAGGGCAAGACGTTCCATCACATCCGCGACACGCGCGGCTTCCGTGGCGTCCTTTTTCAAGAACTTGTACCTGGCGGGGGTGTTGTAGAAAAGGTCCCGCACCAGAAAAGTGGTGCCGACAGGGCTGCCGGCCGGTTCGACCGACAGCAGGTTGCCACCCTCAAGCACCGCGCGCGTGCCCATGGGGTCTTCCGCCGTCCGGGTGAGCATTTCCAGCCGCGACACCGATGCGATGCTCGCAAGTGCCTCGCCGCGGAATCCCATGCTGACGATTTCATCGAGATCCTCGATTTTGCGGAGCTTGCTGGTGGCATGCCGCTCAAACGCCATTTCCACATCGTCCCGCGCGATGCCGCTGCCATTGTCCGTGACGCGGATGAGCCGGATGCCCCCGTTGCGGATTTCCACCTGCACCGCGGTCGCGCCGGCGTCCACGGCGTTCTCCACCATCTCCTTGACAATGGAGGCCGGCCCTTCCACCACCTCACCGGCAGCAATCTGGTTGGCCGTCTGTTCATCGAGGATCACAATCCTGCCCATGGCTTCTCCTTTTATGACAGTACCAGGTACCGACATCATTCTGTAACATATTGCAGTTTTGTGACGGTACCAGGTACCGTCACCGCAGCTTTTGGTGGAGGCGGTAGAGCTGGTTGAGCGCGTCGAGCGGGGTGACGGTGGCCGGGTCGAAGGCGCGCAGCTCGGCCAGCACTTCCTGCTCCGCCTTGTTCAGGGAGACCGCGGCTGTGAGATCCAGCTGCCCCTCCACCTGCTTTTTCATCCGGCGATGCCCGTGCCGCAGGATGTCGGCTTCGTCCAGTTCATCCAGGATGGCACGGGCACGCAGGATTACGGGATCCGGAATGCCGGCCAGCCGGGCCACCTCAATGCCGTAGCTCTCGTCCGCCCCGCCCCGTGCGATTTTGTGCAGGAACACGATGTCCTCGCCCCGGCGCCGGATGGTCACGCAGTAATTGCGCACCCCGTGCAGGCGCTTCTCCAACTCCGTCAGCTCATGATAATGGGTGGCGAACAGCGTCCGCGCGCCAAGGCGCATCTTGTCGTTGATGGCCTCGACCACGGCCCACGCGATGGCCAGCCCGTCATAGGTGGATGTGCCGCGGCCAATCTCATCGAGAATCAGCAGGCTTTTCGGCGTGGCGTTCTGCAGGATGTTGGCCATCTCGGACATTTCCACCATGAAGGTGCTCTGGCCGCTGGCCAGGTCGTCCGAGGCCCCCACGCGCGTGAACACGCGATCCGCGACGCCAATCACCGCGGCGTCCGCGGGTACGAACCCGCCCATCTGCGCCATCAGTACAATCAGCGCCACCTGCCGCATGTAGGTGGATTTGCCGGCCATGTTCGGCCCTGTGATCACCAGGGTTCGGTTGTCCTCCAGGTCGAGCCAGGTGTCGTTGGGCACGAACGGCTCGTCGGAAAGGAGCTTCTCGATGACCGGATGCCGTCCGCCTTCAATGCGGATGGTCCCGTCGTCGGCCAACGTGGGCCGGGTGTAGTTCTCGCGATCGGCCACCTCCGCCAGCGAAAGCAGCGCGTCCAGCCGGGCGAGCGCGGCGGCGGTTTTGCGAATCTGCGCAACCTGCTCCATGAGCCGGGTTCGGATGCCGCAGAACAGATCGTACTCCACCTGCACCACCCGGTGCTCGGCACCCAGGATGATGTCCTCGAGCCGCTTGAGTTCCGGCGTGGTGAACCGCTCGCAGTTCACCAGCGTCTGCTTGCGGACATACTCGGGCGGCGCCTGCGCCACATTGGCCTTGGTGATCTCCAGAAAATACCCGAAGTTGTCGTTGTAGCGGATTTTCAGGCTGCGGATGCCGGTCTTCTCACGCTCCTCCGTCTCCATGGCCGTAATCCAGTCCTTGCCCTCCGTGCGCGCCTTGCGCAGCTCGTCCACCGTCGCGTCCCAGCCGTCACGGATGAGCCCACCCTCCCGCAGCCCCAGCGGCGCCTCCGGCGCAATGGCGGCCGCAATCTCCTGCCGCACCCCGGCCAGATCCCCGCACGAATCGCGCAGCTGCCGGAGCAGTGCCGCGGACAACGGTTCGAGCGCCGCGAGCAGTGCCGGCAGTTTTTCCGCGGACGCGCCAATGGCCAGCAGATCCCGGGCGTTGGCCGCACCGGAGGCCAGCCGGCCGGCCAGCCGTTCCAGATCATACACGCCGCGCAGCATCTCCATGAGCTCCTGTCGCTGAATGAACCGCTCCTTCAGCTCGGCGACGGCATCGAGCCGGGCGCCGATTTCCACCTCGTCGAGCAGGGGCTGTTCAAGCCAGCCCCGCAGCATGCGGCCGCCCATGGCGGTGGCCGTGCGGTCGAGCACCCACAGCAGGGAGCCTTTCTTGCGGGCCTCCCGCATGGTTTCCGTCAATTCCAGATTGCGCCGGCTGGCGCTGTCGATGGCCATGAACTGCTCCACGGCATAGCAATCGACGCGTTCCACCGGTGTCCGGGTCTCCTTCTGCGTCTCTTCCAGATAGCCAAGCAACAGGCCCGTCGCGGTTTGTGCCAAATCCCACCCTTCGGGAAAGTCAGCGGCGTGCGGCGCCGTGCGCGCCGTCACCCCGGCCGGCTCCTCCACCCATTCGGACACACGCGTGGGTTTGATGTGCAGCCAGTCGGACAACGGGCCCATCAACGCGGGCGCTGCAGGCCAGGCACTGTCCACCAGCAACTCGGCCGGCCGGAACTTGGCCACCTCGTCGAGCACCCGGCGGGTGATGTTGCCCCAGGCCAGCTGGGTGGCCCGGCACTCCCCGGTGGACACATCCGCCAGCGCCAGCCCATAGCAGCCCCCCCGGTGGTGCAGGGCCATCAGGTAGTTGTTGCGCTTTTCCTCGAGCATGCCGGGATCGGTCACCGTGCCGGGCGTCATCACCCGGGTGACATCCCGCCGCACGATGCCCTTGGCCAGCGCGGGATCCTCCATTTGGTCACAGATGGCCACCTTGTAGCCCTTCTGGATGAGCCGTGTGATGTAGCCCTGCGCCGCGTGGTAGGGCACCCCGCACATCGGGGCACGCTCCTCCAGCCCGCAATCCCTTCCGGTGAGGGTGATTTCGAGCTCCCGGGATGCCGTGACGGCATCCTCGAAAAACATTTCGTAAAAATCTCCGAGCCGGAAGAACAGCAGGCTGTCCGGATAGCGCGTCTTGACGTCCCGGTATTGCTGCATCATCGGGGTAAGCCTGGGTTCAGCCATGGGTCGCCTCCCCCTGCAGCCAGAACGCGCCGGCCCGTACAATCCGCACCGGCACCAGTTGTCCGGTGGGATCCCCGTCCGCGGCGAAATTCACCAGCCGGTTACTCGAACTCCGGCCGGCCCACATGTCCGCGTTTTCCTTGCTGCGACCCTCACAGAGCACTTCGAGCACCTGTCCCTCCAGCCGCGCCGCCTTCCGGGTGGCGTTCTCCGTCTGGCGCCTCAGCAGGCGGGAAAAGCGTTCGGACGCCACCTCCGCCGGCACCTGATCGGGCCACTCCGCTGCCGGTGTGCCCTTTCGCGGGGAATAGAGGAACATGAACGCAAAATCGTACCCGACCTCCTCCACCAGGGCGAGTGTTTGGGCAAAATCCTCCTCCGTCTCACCGGGAAAGCCCACGATGAGATCGGTGCTCAGGGCGATGTCCGGCATCCGGGCGCGGATGCGCCCCACCAAATCCAGATAATGCTCCCGGGTGTACCGCCGGTTCATGCGCCGGAGCACCGCGTTGCTGCCGGCCTGCACCGGCAGGTGCAGGTGATCGCAGACCTTCGGGCAGTCGGCCATGGCGTCGATGAGTGCCGGGGAAAGATCCTTTGGATGCGAGGTCATGAACCGGACCCGGGCAATGCCGTCGATGTCCTCGATGGCCCGCAGCAAATCCGCGAACAGATCCGTCCTGCCGAAATCGTTCCCATAGGAATTGACATTCTGGCCCAGCAGGGTCACCTCGCGGCAGCCGGCGGCCGCCAGGCTTTGAATTTCGGACACAATCTCCCCAAACGGCCGACTGCGCTCGCGCCCGCGCACATGGGGCACAATGCAGTAGGTGCAGAAATTGTCGCAGCCGCTGTTGATGGCCACATAGGCCCGATACGGGTCGAACCGCGAGGCCGGCAGCGCGGAGGCTGTTTCCCCCGGCGCGTCCCACACCTCGTACACCCGGCGGCCCGTGGTTTCGCAGGCCAGCATCAGGGCCGGCAGCCGGTGGATGTTGTACGTGCCCAGCACCACGCGGACCTGCGGATAGGACTTGCGCAGCTTTTCCACCACATGCGGCTGCTGCATCATGCAGCCGCCGACGATGAGCTGCGTGCCCTGCTCCGCGCACATCGCAGACAAGGCGCCGATATGACCGAAGATTTTGTCCTCCGCGTTCTCCCGCACACAACAGGTTACGAACACAATCCAGTCGGCCGGCTCATGCGCGCCAACCTGGTGGTATCCCATTTCATCGAGCAGCCCCGCACAGGTTTCCGCATCGCGCTCGTTCATTTGACAGCCGTAGACATCCAGACGATAGGTGGGCACCCGGCCGGCACGCAACGCATAATCCTGCGTCCTGGCCTGCATGGCGAGGATTTCCTCCCGCAGGGGGCCAGACTTCAACGCCTGTGTCTGTTGCCGATTTTCTCCGTTCAACTGTTACGCTCCTCACTGGGTGGTTCTGTGTTGCAGTTCATCCTTGTCATCATAGCAAAGCCGGCCGGGATTGGAAAGCGCCCGGGCAACCTGTCCATGGCCGGCACCGCAGCAGTTCCGCTCCGAGCTTGCAAATTGGACTGCCAAAAACATCGCGAATTGGTTGTTTACATACCATCCAATTCACCATACCATAAGGAAAAAGGCGACCGTTCACAAGATTGGAGGCATCCATGCACCTGAAACTCAACCGCCATCATTCCCAGCCGCTGTACCTGCAGCTGGCCCACGCCCTGCGTGAGCAAATCGTCTGCGGCAATCTGCCGGATGGACACAAACTCCCGCCCGAGCGTCAGCTGGCCACGACTCTCGGCGTCAACCGCACCACGGTGCTGGCCGCCTACCGCGAGCTCAAGGCGGAAGGGCTTGCCTGCGCGCATGTGGGACAGGGCACCGTGGTGGTTTCTCCCGAACGCCTCCCCATGTGGGACAACAGCCTCCCGTCGGCAGGCAACCCTCCACCGCAGGCCGGCAACCGGTCCCCGTCGTCTGCCGGTACGTCCTCCCCGGCAGACAACCAGGCCCCGTCGTCAGGCACCCCCGTACCGCCGGCAACCTTCTCCCTGCGCCCCCTGATGAGCCAGGAAGCGGCCAGAACCCAGAACGCGCTGACCCGGGATTTGCTGGCCCTGACAGGACGGCCCGACATCATCTCCTTCGCGGCCGGCATTCCCATCCCAGATTTGGAGCCGCTCCCGGAAATCCAGTCCCTGTTCACGGAATTGCTGGAACGGCAGGGCTATGCCCTGTTGCACCACACGCCCACAGAGGGGCTTCCGGCGTTGCGCGAGGCCATCGCGCGCCACCAGTCCATTCACGGCGTCTCCGCCAGGGGACAGGATTTGCTGGTCTTGTCCGGTTCCCAGCAGGGGCTCGATTTGCTGGCACGGGTGCTGCTGGATCCCGGCGATTTGGTGCTGGTGGAGGAACCCACCTTTTTCTGCGCCAGGCAAATCTTTGAAAGCCGTGGCGCGCGGGTGGCCGCCATCACCTGTGACGCGGAGGGACTGCTGCCGGATCAGCTTGAGGCCTGGCTGCGGCGCACGCGTCCCAAATTCCTGTATCTCATCCCGACCTTCCACAATCCCACCGGCAGAACGATGTCCATGAAGCGGCGGCAGGCCATCCTCGCACTCGCCGAAGCTTATGGTCTGCTGCTGGTGGAGGATGATGCCTACAACGGGCTTCGCTATGAGGGGGTTCCCGTTCCGCCCATCAAGGCATTGGACACAAAAGGCCAGGTTGTCTACCTCGGTTCCTTCTCAAAGCTCCTGTTCATGGGCCTGCGGATAGGCTGGATGCACGCGCCGCGCGAGCTGCTGCGGCAGGTGGCCATCCACCGCCAGCTCTGCGACATCCACGCCTCCTCCATCTCCCAGTGGATGGTGCTGACCTGCCTGAACAACGGCCTGCTCGAAAGGCACCGGCAGCGGGCGCTCGTTGAAAACCGCAGGCGCCGCGATCTCATGCTGTCCGCGATGGCCAGCCACCTCCAGGATATCCCGAACATTTCATGGAACCGCCCGGAGGGCGGCCTGTATGTCTGGCTCACCCTGCCCCCCGGGTGTGCCGCACAAAAAGTGCAGACCCACGCCAACAGGCTGGGTGTCGCCTTTGTCCCGGGCGATGTGTTCTCGATCGACGGCTCGTCACGGGAAGCCCTCCGGCTCAACTTCACCTATCCCGTGCCGGACCGGGTGGACACCGGCATCCGCCTGCTCGGGCAGGCCATCCGCGCCGCCATGCAGGCCGAAGTGACGGCACCGGATTCCCCCGCCACACCGCTGCCCATCCTGTAACAGGCAAGACACGCCCGACAACGGCAATGAAGGAGGCATCCCATGGCAGCCACAACCCCTTTTGCATCCAGCACGGAAACAGCACGTCCCGCACAGCGGACAACCTGCTTGGAAACACCATCTCCCGGACAGATGACCTTCGCCGCGCGCATGCGGCATCTGCACACCTCGGAAATCCGGGAGCTGCTCAAGCTCACGGAGCAGCCGGATGTCATTTCCTTTGCGGGCGGGCTGCCGGATCCCGCCCTGTTCCCCGGAGAAGCGCTCGGGGAGATTCTCCGCGAGCTGGCCGCGCAGGAGGGCGCCGCCACCCTGCAATATGGCACCACCGCGGGGTACGGTCCCCTGCGGGAAGCCATCGCCGCAAGACTGCGGCACACCGCCGGCCTCCACGTGGACAAGTCACAGGTGATGATCACCAACGGCTCCCAGCAGGGACTGGATCTGGCCGGCATGCTGTTTGTGGATCCCGGCGCGCCCATCCTGTGCGAGAGCCCCACCTATCTTGCGGCCATCAATGCCTTTCGCGCGTACGAACCCCGGTTCATCCCGGTTCCAACCGATGACGAAGGCATGCTGCCCGACGCGCTGGCGCACATTCTGGCGCGGGAACCGGACATCCGCATGGCCTATGTGATTCCGGATTTTCAAAACCCCACCGGAAAAACCTGGTCCAGGCAGCGCCGGGAGCAGTTCATGGACCTGATCTCCCGGACGCGGATTCCCGTGATTGAGGACAATCCCTACGGAGAGCTCCGCTTCGAGGGGCCCTCCCAGCCCAGTCTGATGACCATGGATCCCAACAGCCAGGTCATCGGGCTGGGAACCTTCTCGAAAATCCTCTGCCCCGGCCTTCGCATCGGCTGGATCACCGCGTCTCCCGCCCTGCTGGCCCAATTCGACCTGCTCAAGCAGGGGACGGATTTGCACACCGCGCAAATCACACAGGCCTGTGTGGCCAGGTACCTGGAACGGCACGACCTGCAGGCGCACATCCAAACCATCCGGGAGACGTACCGGCGCCGGCGCGATGTCATGCTCGAGGCCATCGGGACGCATCTGGGAGACCGGGTTTCCGTGAACCGTCCGGAGGGTGGACTGTTCCTGTGGATGCGCCTGCCGGAAGGCATGGACGCACGCCAACTGCTCACGGCCTGTCTGAAACAGAAGGTCGCGTTCGTGCCCGGAGAATCCTTTCATCCGCAAGGCGGACATCAGAACACCATAAGGCTGAACTTTTCCAATGCCTCCGAAACCGACATCCGGGAGGGCATATCACGGATTTCATCGGCACTTGATGCGTTTCACCGCCCCGCCGCATGGGTATAAAAAAGTATCTCGCAAATCGCACCTTTGGAGGTATGCCAATGATTTCTTCAACACTGGAGCAGCTGCTCAACGATCAAATCCAGAAGGAACTGTATTCCGCCTATTTCTACCTGTCCATGCGCGCCTGGTTCGCCGACAGGAATCTGGACGGATTCGCGAATTTCTTCGATGTACAGGTCAAGGAAGAGCGCGATCACGCCATGAAATTCTATGATTATCTCATTCATGTGGGAGGGCGCGTCGGCCTGCAAGCCATTGACGCGCCCCCGAAGGATTTCGAGTCTCCACTCGATGTGTTTGAACAGACGTACAAGCACGAGCAGTTCGTAACGGCCTCCATCTACAACATCGTCAACCAGGCCATCGACGAACGGGATCACAAGACCAATTCCTTCCTTCAATGGTTTGTGGACGAACAGGCCGAGGAGGAGAACACCGCGGACGGCATTCTCCGCAAGCTGCAGATGATCGGTGACCATCCACAGGGCCTGTTCATGCTCGACGCGGAACTGGCCAAACGGGTCTACACACCGCCGGTCCCCGCCGCAACCTGATGCCGCGGCGGGCTGTGGCATGGCCATGATCCGCACAACCATCGACAAGAGCCGCCTGCTGAACATTCCCCCCGTTCGCAGGTGGTTTTTTGTTGCCCGGAGGCGGACGCCCCACCACATTTTCAGCTGTCTCAAGGGGTTTGTCCGGCCGTTTCATAGCGGACGAGAAAATCGTGCAGGATGTCTCCCGTAATGCCCCACACAACCCCTTCGGGACTCCGGTAGGCATAGATGTTGGTGATGGTGTCGCCCCAGGGCTGATGATACCGTTCCGGCAAATCAAGCGACTTGGCCGGAAACAGCACCGTCTGCTCCCCGGTTTGCGGATCCGTGCGAACCGGATGGGATTGCACCAGAATCCGGTGGATTTCGGGGGTTTGCGCCCGCAGCCAGGAGAGCCGCAGGCCAAAGACCCTGGCCACCTCGTCGGGGCTGGGATGGAACTCGGCCACACGCAGCGCGGTGTGGCAAACCACCACATCAATCTGCAGTCCCCACCGGGTCAGCAGACTGTCCATCCGTCCCAGCACCTGGAATGCGGACGCAGGCACCCCCAGCTCCTCCGACGCTTCCCGCAAGGCGGTATCCGCAACGGTTTTGTCCGTCAGCGGATCCACCTTGCCTCCGGGAAACCCGATTTCTCCGGACTGGGGAATGCCGTTGGCACGCACCTCGAACACCATCTCGGGATCAGGGCCGTCTCCCGACAGCAAAATCATCACGACCGCCCGCCGTGGCAGCACACCACGCAACCGCGGCGTTTCCACAAGCGTTTCTGCCAGCCTTTGCCGCCACGCCATCGTCTCAGACCGCCTTCTTTTCAGAGGCATCCCCGGCTTCCGCGTCGTTGGACCAGCCCAGTTTGTCGAACACGAAGAACAGCAGCGACAGGCTCATGCCGAACACGGTGGCCAGTGCCATGCCCTTGAGCTGCACGGTGCCGATGTTGACCGCGACGCCGCTCACGCCGGCAATAAAGGTCAGCGCGGTGAGGATGAGATTGCGGGACTTGGCGTAGTCGATTTTCGCCTCGACGATCATCCGGATGCCGGAAGCGGCAATGACGCCGAACAGCAGCAGGCTGATGCCGCCCATGACCGGACCGGGAATGCTGTTGATGAACGCGGACACATTGCCGAAGAAAGCCATGATGATGGAAATCGCAGCCGCACCGCCGATGACCCATACGCTGTAGACGCGCGTGATGGCCATGACACCCATGTTCTCGCCATAGGTGGTGGTGGGGACGGAACCGATGAGACCGGAAATCATGGTGGACAGACCGTCTCCCATCATGGAGCGGTGCAGGCCGGGATCCTTCGCCAAATCACGGCCGACAATCTTGGAGGTGACGAACAGATGTCCGATGTGTTCGGAAATCACAACCAGCGTGGCCGGGAAGATGACCAGGATGGCCGACATGTCGAACTGCGGCGCGGTGAACGCCGGCACATGGATGAAGGACGCGGATGCGACGCCGTCCCAGGAAACCATTCCCATCGCGGCAGAGAGCACATATCCGAACACAACGGCGACAAGCACGGGAATGACGGACAGGAACCCTTTGAACAACACCGTTCCCAGCACCATCACCGCCAGCGTGGCCATGGAAACAAACACCGCCTTGCCGTCAATGAGTCCTTCCGCATTGGGAAGCAGACCGGCATTGAGCGCGGCCGTCCCGGCGAGCTCCAGGCCGATGAGCGCCACGATGGGCCCCATGGTGGCGGGCGGCAGCACCACATTGATCCATTTGGTGCCAACCGCGCCAATCAGCAGGGCGACAAGCGTGAACACAAGACCCGAAATGACAAACCCGCCAATGGCCTTGGCATAATTGTCCTTTGCGGCCCCCTGCGAGGCCAGAATCGCAAATGCCGGGCTCAGGTAAGCGAAGCTGGAGCCCAGAAACGCCGGCGCGCGGCCCTTGCACAGGAACAGGTACAGAAAGGTGCCAATGCCGTTCATCAAAAGAACGAGGCCCGGATCGACCACCATCTCGCCCGCGGCGTTGTTGAACAGAAACGGAACGAGAACCGATGCGCCAAACATGGCGAACAGATGCTGGAGCGCGAGCGGAATGCCCTGGAGAAACGGTACCTTTTCCTCTACCTGGATGATTCGTCTTGCCTGCATGCGGATGAACCCCCTGTTATTCTGTTTTCGGACATGACACAGGCACATCACTGCGATGTGCCTGTGTGCCTTCCGATGTCCGGAACATTATAGCATGGGGTTTTCGAAAAAACCACTGTCAATGAAGATCCGTCAAATATTGAATCGTTCGACCAGCTCCGCCATGACGCCCGTGGCCTGCGAGTTGCCGTGTACCAGCTCCACCAGCTCGCCCAGCTTCCCGTATGTCTCGGACACCCGGCCGGACATGTTGGTCGCGTCCTTCGCGCTCTCGTTGGTGGCATTGGTGACCTCATGGATGGCACGCATCATGTCGTGGACCGACGCGGTCAATTCCTCGGTGGTGGCGCTGAGATCGGTGGACATGTCGCTGAAGAAGCCGGCATCCTTCCGGTACTGCTCCATGGCGCGCAGCTGCTTCCCGTAATCGGCCAGCACCTGGTTCTCCAGAATGGCCAGCATGTCCGCCGCGCTGCTGGAGAGGTTTTGCACCGAGGACAGCACGTCGCCGGTGACACCCTGGATTTCAGAAACCGCCTGCTTCGACTGCTCGGCCAGCTTGCGGATTTCCTCGGCCACCACCGCAAACCCCTTGCCCGCCTCTCCGGCCCGGGCCGCCTCGATGGCGGCATTGAGCGCCAGCAGGTTGGTCTGCGAGGTGATTTGCAGAATGGACGCGGAAAGAATGTCGATTTGCTCCACCGAGCGGGACTGCTCAATCGCCGCGCGCATCCGCTCCTCCGTCTGTCCGTGCACCTCGCGGATGCTCCGCTGGGACGCTTCGGTCTCTTTGGCCAGGGTATCCGCGCGCCGGTTGATTTCGGTGGAAACCGTGGCGCCCTCGGACGCCCGGCTTGCGATGGCATCGATGGCCTGTTCAATCTCCACGGAGGTGGCGTTCATCTCCTGGGCGGAGGCCGCGTTCTCCTCCATGGCCGCGGAAAGCTGCTCCGTGCCGGTGGAGATGTCCGACAGGAAATGGTTCACCTGTTCGATGGTCGCCTGTGATTTGGCCGAGGAATCGGAAATTTGCAGGGTGTCCCGC
This sequence comes from Bacillota bacterium, assembly GCA_023459915.1. Lineage (GTDB taxonomy): Bacteria > Bacillota > Clostridia > DSM-8532 > DSM-8532 > JAEWSN01. The sequence continues at coordinate 18,312 of JAEWSN010000110.1, read as the reverse complement.
TTCACCTCGCCAATGGTATGGCGCAAATCGCTGCGGGTGGCGTTGAGGGCGTCCGCGATCTGCGAGAACTCGTCACGGCCGGCGATACGCTTGTCTCCTGTAAAATCCTCCGCCATGTCGAGCTTGGCCGTGAGACGGATCATCTCCAGAATGCGGCCAGATTTCCTGCGCAAGTCGCGGATGATGAACCAGCCCACCAACACGGTCAGCGCCAGCGCGATCCCCAATGCGACCGCCATGGTGGCAATGCGCGAGCTCATCATGGTTCGCATGTCCTCCAGTTGATGGAGGGCGTACGCCTGCAGGTACTCGGTCAGGCCATTGATGGCCTCGCGGGCCGTGTTGAAGGCCTCGTCAAACGCGATGGAATCGACCGTGGCGAGGGTGTTCAGATCAATGGACTTCTTCCATCTGGCGGACTCCACGGTAAACGTCTGGTACAGTTCCCGGGGATTGACCTGTGTGGACTCAATACGCAGGGCATTGAACACCGCCATGTCTTTTTCGAGCAGCTGGAAAGCTTCCGTCATCCGTTCCACCGTCTGGTCGAACTCGGCGGTAAAGGCTTCCGCCGCGGCCCGCCGGTCATCCATGGTGTTGGACACACCCGTCAGCGCCACCGCGGCGACCATGGCCTGATAGAAATCACGATCCGCGTTGAGCATGAGATCCGTGGCGACATACGAGGTGTCGTACAAATTCTCCTCACTCACCCGCATCGCGGTCTGCAGCATGAGGATGGATGTGACGGAAATGGCGACGATCGCAAGGATGGGGATGAGTACCAGCAGAATCATCTTGGTGGTGAGTTTCAGTTGTTTCATGTCATTCTCCCCCCGTTGTCCCGGATATGTTTTTATCTCGGTTCAGGTCCATGATCCCGGCAACAGAACCCTGCCGTTTCCGATCAAAACCCGGTGTGTCTCGCCGTGTGGCCTTCTTCCAGCCAAAGAGCAACATACCACCTTATAAGTACCCGCCCATACCGCCCGCGAAACAGGAACAGCGCATCCGACACCGGATGCGCTGTTCCTGACTGGTTTCTTGGGGAAAAGGCACTCGGGTGTGCGCCTATTGCGTCATGCACCCGTCCAACCCGCGGTCAGTTCACCCGGTTGCGGATTTCTTCGGTGATGCGGGCCACAAAGTCCGTCACGGACATCACGCCCAGGTCTCCCTCGCGGCGGGACCGGACGGCCACCGCCCCGGCCTCCATCTCCTTGTCGCCGAGCACCAGCATGTACGGCACCTTCTCGAGCTGTGCCTCGCGGATCTTGAAGCCGATTTTCTCGTTCCGGCCGTCGATTGCCACATCCACATCCTGATCGCGCAGGGCCTGCGCCACCTGCTCGGCATAGGCCGCATGCTTGTCCGTCAAAGGCAGAAGCTTCGCCTGCACCGGCGCCAGCCAGGTGGGGAACGCGCCGGCATACTGCTCGATGAGGATGCCGAAGAACCGCTCAATGGAACCCAGCAAGGCGCGATGAATCATGTACGGGCGCTGTTTGCTGCCGTCGGCGGCCACAAAGGTCATGTCGAAGCGCTCCGGCAGGTTGAAGTCGAACTGGATGGTGGACAGCTGCCATTCCCGGCCCAGCGCATCCTTGATCTTGATGTCGATCTTCGGCCCGTAGAAGGCGCCGCCGCCCTCGTCGATGTCGCAGTCGAGCCCCTCGGCCACCACGGCCTCCTTCAGGGCCACCGTGGCGGCGTCCCACTGGTGGGTCTCCCCGACCGACTTGCCCTTGGGCTGCGTGGAAACATAAATATGGTACTGATCGAACCCGAAATCCTTGAGCATGTCGAGCGAGAAGCGCAACACCCGGCGGATTTCCGCGGGCATCTGCTCCGGCGCGCAGATGAGGTGCGCGTCGTCCTGGGTGAATCCGCGGACACGCAGCAGGCCATGCAGGGCACCGCTCTTCTCGTAGCGGTAGACCGTCCCCAGCTCCGCCCAGCGGAAGGGCAGGTCACGGTAGGAATGCATGCCCTGCTTGTAAATCATGACATGGAACGGGCAGTTCATGGGCTTGGCGAAGAACTCCTGTCCGTCAACGTCCATGGGCGAATACATGCTGTCCCTGTAAAAGCCCAGATGGCCCGAGGTCTGCCACAGCTCCGCGCGCCCGATGTGCGGGGTGTAGACCATGTCATACCCGTTTTTCAGGTGCTTGCGCTTCCAGTATTCCTCGATGCGGTAGCGGATCTTCGCCCCCTTCGGATGCCACAGCGCCAGCCCCTGGCCCACCTGGTCATCCATGGAGAACAGCCCGAGCTCCTTGCCCAGCCTGCGGTGATCGCGCTTCTCCGCCTCTTCCTGCAGGTGGATGTACTCCTCGAGCTGGGAGGCCTTGGGGAAGGTGATGCCGTAGATGCGCTGCAGCATCTTGTTCTTCTCGTCACCGCGCCAGTAGGCGCCGGCCACCTTCAGCAGCTTGATGGCCTTCACCTTGCCGGTGGACGGCAGATGCGGCCCCGCGCACAGATCCGTGAAATCTCCCTGGCGGTAGAACGACAATGCCGCATCCTCCGGCAAATCCCTGATGAGTTCCACCTTGTAGGGTTGATCCGCCACTTTTTCCAATGCCTCCGCCCGGCTCAGGGTGAAGCGTTCCAGCGGCAAATCCGCCTTGACGATGGCCTGCATCTCCTTTTCGATGGCCGCCAAATCGTCCGGCGTGAACGGCCGCTCCACGTCAAAATCATAATAGAACCCGTTGTCGATGGCCGGACCGATGGCCAGCTGCGCCTGCGGGAACAGTTTCCTGACCGCCTGGGCCATGATGTGCGAGGACGTGTGCCAGAACGCATGCTTGCCGCCCTCCGTGTCGAAGGTCAGCAGATTCAGGGCGCAGTCCTTGTCGAGGGTGCGATTGAGATCCACGACGACGCCATCGCATTCCGCGGCCAGCGCCACGCGGGCCAGCCCCTCACTGATGCCCCTGGCGACCTCCAGGATGGAGGTGCCTGCCGCCACCTCTTTGATGGACCCGTCTTTGAGCGTGATTTTCACCATGTTGCCACTCCTTCCGTTTCGGCATCCGCCCTGCGGCGCCGTTTCTCCAACCTGTTATCTCCGGACATCCGGATTCTTACAAACAAAAAAGCCCCATCCTGCCAAGGATGAAGCGCTGCTCCATGGTTCCACCTCGTTTGCCCGTCTCCACGCCCGCCGCGCCACCGGATGCCCTGTGCGCGAAAAAAGGGGAAAAGGACCACTCGTTGGCTGTAACGGGGCCACCGGGCTCACTTACCGGGAACGCAAAACGCGGTTCCGTTCGGCTGCCTGCTCGGAAGGGGTGCATGATGCCGCTGCCACAGCCACCTCACAGCCAAAGGGCGGCTTCTCTGGGAGACGTACGGAACCTGCCTGTCTTCGTCATCGCTGATGCGTACTACCAAAATAACACGCGCCTTCAATCCTGTCAAACCGCACATCCCCACGGATGATTCCGACGCATCCGCATCCCACAACAACGGCCGGGTATGGTATGATGAATCCACCCCCGCCTGCGGGACTTGCGAATGATACTCATCTACGCCCGAAAGGGAGCCGCTGCCCTCCATTTGCCTTGCCAATGAAGGGCAGACCCGGACGCACCCGGGAGCGCACCCGCAAAAGGAATGGAGAACGCCCCAATGCGAACATTTCCCAAGCTATTCAGGACACCCGTGCTGTTATTGATGGTGCTGCTGCTTGTACTGCGCGCCTTTTCCCTTTCCGCATCCGCCACGCAACCCCCTGCCATGCCGGAAGGGCCGGAACTCGCCGCCGCCGCGTGGATTCTCATCGATCCCGAAACCGGCCGGGAACTGACCGCCCGAAACCCGGACGAGCGCCGCTCCCCAGCGAGCACCACCAAAATACTCACGGCGCTGGTCGCATTGGAGAATGCGCCGCTCGACACCCCCATGACCGCCTCCCAGACCGCGATTGACAGTGTGGGCTACGACTATGTGCGCGCGGGCATCCTGCCCGGAGAGACGCTCACCCTGCGCACCCTGCTGGAAATGATGCTGGTCACCTCCGCCAACGAGGCGGGATACATCATTGCCGAGAACATCTCTCCGGATCACACCCTGGCGGGATTCAACACCCTGATGAACGAACGCGCCAAACAGCTCGGCATCTCCGATGCGGATCTCCATTTCACCAATCCCTGCGGCGTGGAGGAGGAAGGCCACTACGCCACGGCCCGCGCCCTCGCGCGCGTCGCGCAGGAAGCGATGAAAAACGGGACCTTTCGGGAAATCGTCGCCATGACCGGCATCACCGCACCGGACACCAACCTGCGAACAAGTGCGGACTGGCAGATTGGGCATCTCACCCCCACCAACGAGCTGGTTTCCAATCCGGCACTCTATGGCTCGAAGCATTTCAAGGCAACCGGCATCAAAACAGGCTATACCACCCCGGCCGGGCGCTGTCTGGTGTCTTCCGGCGTCAATCCGGACGGCCTGTCGTTCATCGGTGTGGTGCTGGGGGCGGAGTCTCCGGAGGTCTCTTTCCGGGAATCCCGGCGCTTGCTTGAATTCGGCTTTTCCAACTATGTCCGGCAGGAGCTCAAGCTCTCCGGTGAATACTATGGCCGGTTTGACGTGCTGGACGCCGAGGACGACACCCGCATCACCATCAACACAAGCGGCAGCCTTGAGTGGCTGATGCCGGCGGATCCCGCACTCGCGGCCGCCATCACCACCGAGGAGGCGCTTCTTCCCGAAACCTTCACCGCTCCCATCACAACCGGTGAAACGCTGGGCGAGCTGCGCGTTTTCGTGTTGTCGGAACAGGTTGGTTCCGTACAGCTGGTGGCCGGCAACGATGTGCCCAAAAGCCGCTGGGCGGACATTCGCGACCGCTATCTGGAGTTTCTGGCAAATCCGCTCTGGATGTCCATTCTCAAGACCGCGGCAGTGGTTCTGGTGCTGCTTTTGCTGCTGCGTCTGGTGCTGCGCTCCATCAGCCGGCGCAGAAACAGGCGGTGGTATTCCCGCTCCCGCCGCAACAACCACCGCATCACACAATTCAGGAAATGAGTCCCGCCCAAGGCACCGGCGGGGGACAACCCCGCATCACGCCTTGTCCGCACCCATGGCCGATTCATAGGTTTTCACCGTCTGTTCGGCGATATGCTTCCAGAGATATTTCTCCATGATCATCCGGTGCGCGGTCTCCGTGATGCGCGCGCGCAGATCGCCGTCGAGCAGCAGGGTCACAATGGCATCCGCCAGCAAGTCCGGGTTCCCGGTGGGAAATTTCATGCCGTTGACGCGATCCTCCACGATCTCGTTGAGCCCGCCCGCATCGGACACCACCACCGGCAGCCCCGCCACCATGCCTTCGAGCGCCACAATGCCAAACGGTTCGTACAGGCTTGGAAACACCGCCACATCCACGACCCGGAACATCTTGAGCAAATCCTCCTCCGGTAAAAATCCGGGGAAGTCCACGCGGTGCGCCACACCCATGTTCCACGCGCGCTGGCGCAGGGCGTCGAGCTCCTGCCCTTTTCCCGCAATGATGAACTTCACGTCCTGATAGCGGGCCAGCACCCTGGGAATGGCGTCCATCAGCAGGTGTACGCCCTTCTCATAGGTCAGCCGTCCCACAAAGAACACCACCCGATCGTTGTCCGCCGCGTGGCAGCGCCGCAGGGACATGTCCACCGGCACGGGATCGAACATGTGGGGATCAATGCCATTGGGAATGATGTCCAGGGTGTCGGCCGCCACATCGAAGAGCCGAATCACCTCTTCGCGCATATAGCGGCTGTTGACAATGACGCGGCTGGACAGCTCGCCGGCCAGCTTCTGCTCCACGCCGGAGATGTAGCTCTGGATGTCGTTGTGGATGCCGTTGTTCCGGCCGAATTCCGTGGCGTGGATGGTGCAGATGCCAACGAGGTCCGGATACAGGTCGAGCAGGGTCTTGCCTGCGAACGCCACCAGCCAGTCGTGCATGTGAAGCACATCAAACCGCGAGCCGGACTGGATCATCCGGACCGCGGCCGTCACCATGGCCATATTCATCTGCATCACGCTGTCCACGAATGTGATGGGACGGACATACCACGAGGGAACACGAACAACCGAAACCGTGCCGTCCTGCTCGAATGGCGCCAGGTTCTCATCTGACATCGTCAACACGGTGACCTGGTGACCGGCCGCGCCCAGCTCCTGCGCCAGGTGATACACCACCCGTGAAATGCCGCCCACAATCCTGGGCGGATATTCCCAGGACAACATCAGAATACGCATGTGTTCTCCTTACTGCGGTGACGCTTGAATATCCGAAACGGTCATCACTCCGGCCGTTGCGAGCGCGTGATTCAGGATGAAGCTGTTTTGGATACGCCACGTCCAGGGTCATAGATACCGGTTTCATGACCGGGAGCCATGCGGTATACTCAATATATACCATGAAGGGGGTCGTCCTATCAATTTTTTCGGAGGTCCCATGCGTGCATCCTTCCTCCCGCCGGAGCCGGTGGACCAGGTGTTGTCCCGTCTCACCACTGCCGGATTCGAGGCTTACCTTGTCGGCGGATGTGTGCGCGACCTGCTGCTGTGCCGGGAACCCGCCGACTGGGACATTTGCACCGCCGCCCACCCCAATGACGTCAAAGCATTGTTCCCGGACTCGCTGGAAACCGGCCTGCGCCACGGCACAATCACCGTGATGATGCCGCAGGCGAATGCCGCTGAAAAAGGCCGTTTTCCCGTTGAGGTCACCACCTTCCGCGCCGAATCGGATTATGCCGATCACCGGCATCCGGAGGTTGTCCGCTTCTGTTCCGATCTGCGGACGGATCTCTCCCGCCGGGATTTCACGATCAACGCGATGGCCTGGAGCCCTGCCACCGGGCTGGTGGACCTGTTCGGCGGCCAGCTGGATTTGGCGGATCGCCTGGTCCGCTGTGTGGGGGACCCGCTGCTGCGATTCTCCGAGGATGCCCTGCGCATGCTGCGCGCAATCCGTTTTTGCAGCCAGCTTGGGTTCTCCCTGGATCCGGATGCGCTGCAGGCCATCCGGCTGCATCGGAACGATTTGCTGCACGTGAGTCTGGAGCGGGTTCAGTACGAAATGACTCGAACCCTCACGGGGCAGCAGCCCTCTCAGGCGGTGCTGTGGTGGGAAACCGGCCTCCACGTTCTGCTGTTCGACACCCTGCTGCCGGTCGACGCCCGGGATGACCTGCCACTGACAAGCTTTTCCGACCTCTCGCTGCGACCGGTGCTGCGCTTGCTCGACAAGCCCGCGGGTGCGCCGGACGGCAATGAGGCACCCATACCTCCTGCAGTCGGGAATCCGTCCATTCCCACAGCCGGGGAACCACCCGTTCCCACATCCGGGAATCCACCCGTTCCCACATCCGGGAATCCATCCGTTCCCACATCCGGGAATCCACTCTCGCCCACTTCCGAAAAACCGCCTGCGCCCGCCGTAACGGCATGGGCCCTGCTGCTGCTTGCGGGCGGACTCACCGCAACGCCAGACGCGCTCGCCGGCTGGATGCGTCGTTTCCGGTTCCCCAACGCGCTTGCGCTGGATGTGCGCCGGCTCATTGCGCTTGTCGGCACGCCCCTGCCGCCAACCCCCCGAAACCTGTGCCTCGCGGTCAGTCAGGATGGCCCGGCTTGGACGGCCGCGGCGTTTCAGCTGCGGCACGCGCTGGCCGCCGGCGGAATCAACAGGGCTCCCGAAGACAAGTCCCCGATCAATGCGCAGATGCTGCCGCATCAACTCTACCCGCCGATGCTCCCGCATCCACGCCCCCTCCCCGACGGCCGCCTCATCCAGGAATGGCTCGGGGACGGCTGGCAACCCAGGGGAAAAGCGTTCGGCACCTTTCTGGCCTGTCTGCGCATGGCCCATTGTGAACAACCGCTGCTGGCCGCGAGCCCCATGGATCCTTCTGTTGTCCGTGCCATGCGTGACGCCGCACAGGCATTGGCAGTGTCGCATGAAAACGGCCCCGCGCAGGCATTGGCAGCGTCGCATGAAAACGGCCCTGTGCAGGCATTGGCAGCGTCGCATGAAAACGGCCCTGTGCGGGCATAAAAATGGGCCTGCCCAATAGTGGGCAGACCCATTTGAAAGCATGGCATGTTGTAGACGCGAGGCAAGCCGGCAAAATCTGACGGCTTTTTACTTACGCCTTGCCGTCGCAACCGAGCACGTTGATGAGCTTGTTCTTCACCAGCTGCTTGATGGCGTCGCGGGCCGGGCCGAGGTACTTGCGGGGATCGAACTCCGCGGGGGTCTCCGCAAAGACCTTGCGGATGGTACCTGTCATGGCCAGACGCAGGTCGGAGTCGATGTTGATTTTGCAAACCGCCAAGGAAGCGGCCTTGCGGAGCATGTCTTCCGGAACGCCACGGGCGCCGGGCATTTTTCCGCCAAAATTGTTGATCATGTCCACGTACTCCGGAATGACGGAGGAGGCGCCGTGAAGCACGATGGGGTAGCCGGGCAGACGACGCTGCACCTCTTCGAGAATGTCGAAGCGCAGTTTGGGCTCGCCGGCAAACTTGAAGGCGCCATGGCTGGTGCCGATGGCAATGGCCAGGGAGTCGACGCCGGTGCGGGAAACGAATTCCTCGACCTCATCGGGCTGGGTGTAGGAGGAATCTTCCGCGCTGACATTGACGTCGTCCTCGACGCCGGCCAGACGGCCGAGCTCGCCTTCAACGGTGACGCCATGGGCGTGCGCGTATTCCACGACCTTCTTGGTGAGCGCGATGTTCTCTTCGAAGGAGTGGTGGGATCCGTCGATCATGACGGAGGTGAACCCGCCGTCGATGCAGGATTTGCACAGCTCGAAGGTATCGCCGTGGTCGAGGTGGACCGCGATGGGCAGATCGGTTTCGATCAGTGCGGCCTCGATCAGCTTCATGAGATAGGTGTGGTTGGCGTACTTGCGCGCACCGGAGGAAACCTGCAGAATCAGCGGGGCGTTGACTTCCTTCGCGGCCTCAGTGATGCCCTGGATGATTTCCATGTTGTTGACGTTGAAGGCGCCGATGGCGTAGCCACCTGCATAGGCCTTCTTGAACATTTCAGTCGTGTTGACCATTGGCATGGCGTTCATCTCCTTTTCATTCTGTCACGGCGTACCGTGTGTGGAACTGTCAAATTTTTGTCATATTCATTGTACCGGCAGACATCCTGAAAATCAAGGCTTGCGATGGGATCGCAACTACCGGTCCGCCTTGCGGTCCTCATGGATGACCTTGGTGGTGTGGGAGCGGCCGTTCTCATTGTAGCGGACACTGATGGTCCCGCCATTGCCATAGGGATGCAGGTAAATGGCGCCACTTCTGCGGATGTCCATGCGGATGCGATCAAAAATGTCGGACTGCATCAGGGTCATGACGGCCTCGAGATGATCCAGCAGATCGTGATCCGTTTTCGCCTCCACATGGACCGGCATGCGTCCGTCGGATTCGGGGGCATAGACGCGGATGTGGACGCTGCCCGGCTCGAACTGGACATCGGTGGGATACAACAAATCGCGCTCGAACATGGGTTCCTTCATGGCCTGTTCCTCCTGCGGTCCGGTACGCCTGCGCGACGCCCGCCCATCCAGTGTATCATCGCGCGGGACTTTTCCGCAAGGGTGGCCCCAGACCCGGCAGGCCTCCGCCAGCAATCCTTCCACCTGTTGTGCCAGCTCGCGCGGATTCCCGTCGTTTTGAACCACCCGATCCGCCAGGCGGCGCCAGTCCTCCGCTTTCAGCTGCGCCGCCATCCGGCGCCTCACCTCCGCCTCCGACCAGCCGCTGCGGGCCATCACACGGCGCAACCGCTCGGGCTCAGGACTTGTCACCACCCAGACCTCGTCGGAGACATCCAGGAACCCCCGTTCCACGGGGATGGGGACATCGAGCGCCACGACACCCTGCCAGCATTCCGCGCGCCATTGTGCCAGCGAACGGTCGATGGCGGCCACCACCTGACGATGGACAATTTCCTCCAAATCCGCACGGCCGGCGGGATCCGAGAAGACAATCCCGGCCAGTGCCTGTCGATTCAGCATCCCCTCCGGGGTGAGGATGCCTTCCCCAAACCGCGCGGCAATTTCCTCGACCGCGGGTTCGTCGGGCGCCGTCGCGGCCCGCGACAGCGCATCCGCGTCGAGCAGACGGGCGCCATGACGCGCCAGCTCATGGCTGACCGTGGATTTTCCGGCCCCGATTCCCCCCGTGACACCAATCACCAGAAACGGGTCTCCCTGTTTTCTCCCCATTCTCGTCTCCATTTCCGCCGTGCATGCCCCACGCCGGTACCACCGGACAAGCGGCCGGCGGCATTGTGCTCACTGCTTCGCGTCATACCAGTTCGGCCCAATCCCCACATCCGCCACCAACGGCACGGACAGGGCAAAGGCGTCCTCCATGCACGCGCGAACCAGCGCTCCGACGGCTTGTGCCTGCTCCAGCGGCGTTTCCACCACCAGCTCGTCGTGCACCTGCAGGATGAGCCGCGCCTGGGGGAACTGATCCGCCAGCGCGTCGCGCACGCGGATCATCGCCAGCTTGATGATGTCGGCCGCGGTACCCTGGATGGGCGTGTTGAGCGCCACCCGCTTGCCGAAGGAGCGGACATTGAAATTGGGGCTTGAAAGCTCCGGCAGATAGCGGCGGCGGTGGAGAAGTGTCTCGACATAGCCGTCCGCCTTTGCCTGCTCCACCACGTCGGTCATGTACTGGCGAACGCCGGGATAGGTATCCAGATATCCGTCGATATAGGCGGCCGCCTCCTTGCGGAAAATGCCCAAATCCTGTGACAGGCCGTAATCCGAGATGCCATAGATGATGCCGAAGTTGACCGCCTTCGCCCGGCGTCGCATCTCGCCGGTCACCTCCCCGAGCGGCACATGGAAAACCTGGGACGCTGTGAGCGCATGGATGTCCGTGCCCTGCCGGAACGCCTCGCGCAGCGTGTCGTCACCGGTCACATGCGCCAGCACGCGCAGCTCGATTTGGGAATAGTCCGCGTCGACAAACACCTGCCCGTCCCGGGGAACAAACGCTTTTCGGATCAGCCTCCCCAGCTCGGTTCGGATGGGAATGTTCTGCAGGTTCGGCTCCGTGCTGCTGATGCGGCCCGTGACGGCCACCGTCTGGTTGAACCGGGAGTGCACGCGGGCCGTCACCGGGGAAATCTCCTTGAGCAGTCCGTCCACATAGGTGGAGTTGAGCTTGGTCAGCTGCCGGTATTCCAGCACGGCCGGCACGATGGGATGCGCGTTGACCAGGGATTCAAGCACGTCTGCGTTTGTGGAATACCCGGTCTTGGTCTTCTTGCCGGTGGGCAGTCCCAGCTTGTCGAAGAGAATGCCGCCCAGCTGTTTGGGCGACAGGATGGTGAACGGCTCCCCCGCCAGCTCATGGATATCGGTTTCCAGCTCGGCAATCCGTGCCATCAGCGTTTTTCCATAGGCCCGCAGCATGTCCGGGTCCACACGGAACCCGTCCTCCTCCATTTCCGCCAGCACACGGGCCAGCGGCGCCTCCACCGTCCCATACAATTCGGTCTGCGCGTTTTCCGCCATTTTCGTCTGCTGGGCCGACGCGATTCCGGGCAGGATGGTCAGCGCGTGTGCCAGGGAAGCCAGCAGTGCCGCCGCCGGCACCTCCTTGCGGCCCGCCTCCTGCAGCAGCATGTCCGGCGTGTCGCCCTCCACGCCCAAATGGCGCACCGCCAGGTCACGGAGCGGATACTTGTCGCGGGACGCGTCCAGCAGGTATTCCGCCAGCAGCGTGTCGAACAGTCCGGTGGGGACCGGTGCCCCATGGGAGAGGAAAAACCGCATCAGGGACTTCATGTCGTGAGTCCGGACCGGTTTGTCCGCAAGCAGCGCCGAGAGCGCATGCGCCGTCTCCTGTGCCGAAAGGGTGTCTCCCGGCCGGACAATCCAGCGCCGGGTGCCCTTCCCGAGGGCCAGCAGCAGCGTCTCGGGCGGCATTGCGTCTTGCCGGGATGAATTGTCGTTGTCTTTTTCTTCCGTCTTAACGTCTTCGCCGGCCGCCGACAGGGTCATCTGCTCCGGCACGGGCGCCCCGTCCGCGGATTCCAGCCGGAGGGTCTCCGCCGTCCGGGTGCCGGTGAGATCGCACAGCAGCACGGACACGCTGCCGGAGGCTTTTTCAAAGGCCTCCGCCATCTGTCGCAACGCTTCCGGTTTCGTGACCATCACCGCGTCCGGCCAGGAACTTTCCACAGTCTGCGCACCGGTGCCGTCATTTATTCCCGAAGTGCCGGCGGCGGTTGCGCCCGTGGCCCCGGCGTCCGCCAGGCCCATCTTCCGGATGAGGCTGCGGAACTCCAGCTGTTCAAACACTTCCCGCAGCGCGGGCTTGTCGGGCCCCTGCCAGACAAGCGCATTGAGTTGGCGCTTCTCCGGCGGCAACAGGTCGCCGGGCTCCCTCACAATCTCGCCCAGCCTGCGGCTGAGATAGGCCTGCTCGCGAAATTCGGTGAGATTGCGCAGCAACGCGGGCTTCTTGATTTCCTCCAGGTGCGCATACACCCCATCGATGGTGCCGTACTGCGCGATGAGCGACAACGCGGTCTTCTCTCCCACCGACGGCACGCCCGGAATATTGTCCGAGGAATCTCCCATGAGGCCCTTGACCTCGATGAGCGCGGCCGCGGAAACCCCGTACTTCTCCATCACCGCCTCGGGAGTGAAAACATTCGTATCCGTCCCCCCACGACCCGTGGAAGGGATCATCACGGTCACCCTGTCGCTGACCAGCTGCAGCGCGTCCCTGTCGCCGGTGACAATCACCACATCCTCGCCGGCCACCTCGCCGAGATGGGAAAGGATGCCGATGAAGTCGTCCGCCTCGAGCCCCTCCTGCTCCATCCTGGGAATGCGCATGGCGTCAAGCACCTGCTTGAGCAGCGGCATCTGAACCGCCAGCTCGTCCGGCATGCCGGAACGGGTGCCCTTGTACGCCTCGAACAGGGTGTGCCGGAAGGTGGGCGCCTTGGTGTCGAAGGCCACCACCAGCTTGTCCGGCCGGATGTCCTCGAGATGCTTGTTGAGAATATTGACAAAGCCGAACACGGCATTGGTGGGGGTCCCATCCGCCGTGGACAGGCTTGTGGTGCTTTTGACGCCGTAGTAGGCGCGGTTGACCAGTGAGTTGCCATCGAGCAGCAGCAGCGTTCCCATATGTGTCACTCCATCCCGGCCGTCATTGTGAGACGACTCCCTCTTATTGTATAATACGGGGGAACCAGAATCCAATCCGCAATGTCAGGACACACGGACGTATTGCGGATTGTGTGGCCTCAAGCCAATCCGTCCGCCCGAAGGGGGTTCTCCATGCCGCTCTCACCACGCGCCACCCTGGCGGTGCTCGCCTCCCACCTGCTCACAACGGCCATCCGGCTCACCGGCCGCGGCGGAGGCACCAGCCTGCCGGGAAAGGTCGCGCTGCGCATCTGCCCCACACTGCTCCAGCAGCTCGCCCCCCGGTTCACCATTTACATGGTCACCGGCACCAATGGCAAAACCACCACCGCCCGCATGATTGCCCGTCTGCTCGAGGCCGCCGGCATCCGGTTTTCCACAAACAAGTCCGGCGCAAACCTGGCCAGCGGCATCACCGGCACGGTGGCCGGCGCGGTGACCCTTTCAGGGAAACCGAAACACACCCATCTGTTGCTGGAGACAGACGAAGCCGCCTTCCGCGTGGTCGCGCCCAGGCTCAAACCCAAAGCCGTGGTGGCCACCAACTTTTTCAGGGACCAGCTCGATCGCTACGGTGAACTGTACGCCACGCTGAATGCGGTCCGCGAGGGGCTCGCCGGCACCCCGGACAGCGCCCTGGTCTACAATGCCGACGATTCCCTGTGCGCCTCGCTCGGCATCGATCTTCAGACCGGAAAGCCGGCAGCACGCCCCCTGTTCCCCTATGGCCTCGGCGAGGCCTGCTGCAACGGTGTCGCGCCGGAAAGCTCGGACGCCGCCTACTGCATCCGCTGCAGCACGCGCTACGCGTATACCGCCGCTTCCTACGGACATTTGGGTCATTTCCGCTGCCCAAGTTGCGGCTTTGCGCGGCCGGCACCGATGGTGGAATGTCTGGAGATGACACCCGGAGACAACAGCTCATCGATTCATGTCCGGACACCCCGCGGTCTTCTGGACGCGCAGGTGGCCCTGCCGGGCGTGTACAATGTCTACAACGCCCTGTCGGCCGTCACTCTGGCCGAGGCACTGTCCCTTCCACACGAAACGGCCCGCGTCGCACTGTCTTCGTTTGAGCGTGGATTCGGACGAATGGAAACCTTCGAGGTGGAAGGCCGCACCGTGCAAATCATCCTGGTCAAGAACCCCACGGGCTTCAACCAGGTGCTGCAGCATCTGGGCGGCCTGTCCGGCACGGTTGTGCCCGCCTTTCTCATCAACGATCAGCTGGCCGACGGCACGGACATCTCCTGGCTGTGGGACGTGGATTTTGAGCGCTTCGCCGCGCAGGCCGGCAACATGCCGGCCATGGTGGTTTCCGGCATCCGGAGGGATGACATGGCGGTGCGGCTCAAATACGCGGGGGTTCCCGAGTCCGGCATCCAGGTGAAGGATGCTGCGGAACCGGCATTTCAGGCGGCCCTTGCGGCCACTCCGGCGGGCGGCACCCTGTGCGTCATGCCCACCTATACCGCCCTGCTCGAGCTCCGCGGCCTGCTGAGCCGGCAATACGGACTGAAGGCTTTCTGGAAATAGCCATCGTGCGGCCCACCCATGCGCAACCACCCATTGACCGCCCCATGCAACCCCGCCCATGCACCACATGGCATTCGTTCTCCCGCAGCGCCGGGCGCGCGCCACAACAACAAAGGAGCCCCCATGTACGAACTCACCCTGTACCACCTGTATCCAGATCTGATGAATCTCTATGGCGATCGCGGCAACATCGTCGCGCTCCAGCGGCGCTGTGAGTGGCGCGGCATCCGCCTCAACGTGGTGCGCGCCTCACTGGACGATCCCTTCGACGCCAGCCGCGCGGATTTGGTGTTCATCGGCGGCGGGCAGGATTACGAGCAGGCGATCCTCCAGGACGATGTGCTGACAAAGAAGAAGGACGCCATCCTCTCCGCCGTCAACGACGATGTGGTGTTTCTGGCCATCTGCGGCGGCTACCAGCTCATGGGCAGCCACTATCTCACCGGAGAGGGAAAGCGCATCGAGTGCCTGGGGGCCCTCGACATCCATACGGAGGCGGGAAAGAAGCGGCTCATCGGGAACCTGGTCTTCGACTGCCCCCTGTTGCCCGAAGACGGACGCCGGGTGATCGGGTTCGAGAACCACAGCGGCAAGACCTTCCGCGGCCCCGGGGTCAGCCCGCTTGGCACGGTGCTGCACGGTCACGGCAACACAGGGGACGACGGCACCGAGGGCGCCATATTCCGGAATGTCTTTTGCAGCTACTCCCATGGCAGCCTGCTGCCCAAAAATCCCGCCCTGACGGATCTGCTGCTCGAACGCGCCCTGAAACGCAGCCATCCCGGGTTCGGGGGTCTGACCCCATTGCCGGACGAGTTGGAAAGAACCGCCCGAGCCGGACTGCTCAAGCGGTTCCTGTAAGGCGGGACGGCAAGTCACGGCATCTGTGTGTTGCCGTCATCAGCCCCCTGTGCCTTCGGCGGCATGGCGCACGGAAAGCCAAAACACTAAAAATCCGCGCTGCCGACGGTTCTCGGGAAGGGAATGGCATCCCGGATGTTCGCGATGCCCGTGATGTACATCAGCATCCGCTCAAAGCCCATGCCGAATCCGGCGTGTCGTGTGCCGCCATAGCGGCGCATGTCAAGGTACCACCAGTAGTCGTCCTTGTTCAGCCCCATCTCGGCCATGCGTGCCTCAAGCCGGTCGAGCCGCTCCTCACGCTGGCTGCCGCCGATGATCTCCCCGACACCCGGCACCAGCAGATCCATAGCGGCCACGGTTTTCCCGTCGTCGTTCATCCGCATGTAGAATGCCTTGATGTCCTTGGGGTAGTCGGTGACAAACAGGGGCTTTTTCATGACCTCCTCGGTGAGGTAGCGCTCGTGCTCGGTCTGCAAATCCATGCCCCAGGCAACGGGATACTGGAACGTCCGCCCGCTCTTCTGGAGCAGATCCACCGCCTCGGTGTAGGTGATGCGGCCAAAGTCCGCGGAAGCCAGCATGTTGAGGCGTTCCAGCAAGGTCTTGTCCACAAACTGGTTGAAGAAGGCCAGTTCCTCCGGCGCTTTCTCGAGCATCTCCCTGACGAGGAAACGGATCATGTCCTCGGCCAGTTGCATGTTGTCCGCCAAATCGGCAAAGGCGATCTCCGGCTCGATCATCCAGAACTCCGCGGCGTGCCGGGCGGTGTTGCTGTTCTCCGCCCGGAAGGTGGGGCCAAAGGTGTAAATGTCACCGAATGCCATGCAGTAGGTCTCTCCCGCCAGCTGGCCGGACACCGTGAGGTTCGCGGATTTGCCGAAGAAGTCCTCGGAATAGTCCACCGCGCCGGCTTCCGTTCTGGGCGGCTGTTGCATGTCGAGCGTGGTGACGCGGAACATCTCACCCGCGCCCTCGCAGTCGCTGGCGGTGATGATCGGCGTGTGGACATACACGAAGCCCCGGTCCTGGAAGAAGGTGTGCACCGCGTGCGCCAACAGGGACCGCACCCGGAACGCCGCCGAAAACATGTTCGTGCGGGGCCGCAGATGGGCAATGGTCCGCAGGTATTCCAGGGAGTGCCGTTTCTTCTGAAGGGGATACTCCGGCGTGGAGGTGCCCTCGACCTCGATGGCCACGGCCTTGACCTCGAAGGGCTGTTTTGCCTGTGGTGTCAGCACCAGCTCACCGGTGACACGGATGGCGCTTCCCACGTTCAACCGCATGATATCCGCATAATTGGGCAGACTGCCGTCGACGACAATCTGCAGATTCTTCTGAAAGGAACCGTCGTTGAGCTCGATGAACCCGAAATTCTTGGAGTCGCGCAGTGTGCGGATCCAGCCACACACATACACGGCAGTCTGCGGCACGGTCTCTGCCGTGCCCGCTGTCTTGAACAACTGGGCGATTCTTGTTCTCTCCATGATGCACTCTCTTTCGGACGCCATTGCCCGCTTCATCCGTATCCTACGGTCCTGCGGATGGGATCGGTCGATTTCGTTACATTATACCGCGTCCCCCACGAAACACGCAACGAACGGTGAAGAGGAAAAAATCCGCCAAGAAATCACAAAACGATGCTACGCAATGCCGCCTGCACACGATAGAATGGACACAGGGGATATTGACGCGGCACGGCATCCATGACGGCTTGCCGCAAAATCCGGGAATCAGCCGGCTCGCCGGTACCAAGGAGGAACAATCCGTGCAGATTTTACAGGACATTTCCGCCCAATTGCAGGCAGGCAAGGCAAAAATGGTCAAGGAGTTGGTCACAAAAGCCATTGAGGAGGGTATTCCGGCCGAACAGATCCTCAACGAGGGCTTGTTGCATGGGATGGGCATCATCGGCAACAAATTCAAGAACAACGAAGTCTACGTGCCCGATGTGCTCATCGCGGCCCGCGCCATGAATGCCGGCACCGAGTTGCTCAAGCCCCTGCTGGTTTCCGCCAACGTCAAGCCAAAAGGCAAGGTCGTCATCGGCACAGTGGCCGGCGACCTGCACGACATCGGAAAAAACCTGGTGCGCATGATGATGGAGGGCAACGGCCTGCAGGTGGTGGACCTCGGGGTCGATGTCTCCGCGAAGAAATTCGTTGAAGCCGCCATCGCGGAGGATGCGAACATCATCGCCTGTTCCGCCCTGCTCACCACCACCATGACCGAAATGGCCGCCGTGGTGGAAGAGGCCGAGAAAGCCGGTATTCGCGATCATGTCAAGATCATGATTGGCGGCGCACCTGTCACGGACAGTTTTTGCGAAAAGATACGTGCAGACCGTTACACGCCCGACGCCGCCACCGCTGCGGAAGTCGCCGCGGCCTTCTGCGAATAACCGAATCCACCCGGCAGGGTAACGCCTGCGATCATGCTGACTTCCGTGTCATTATGCTTCAAACGGGAACGTCACAAAAGGTGCCCTCCAGATGGAGGGCACCTTTTTATGACATTCCCGCCGGGGAAAAGGACGATCGCCTTACCTCCCCTTACGAAGGATCGGACACTGAAATCCGGCTCAAGCTTGTGAACCGTTGTCCCAATCCACTGATTCCACCAGCTGCGGATACCATTCCACCGCTTTTCGTACGCTCCGTTCCATTGGCAACCCGGTACCGGCCAATGCCATCAGGACATTGCAGCG
>JAEWSN010000109.1 GCA_023459915.1 Bacillota bacterium | reverse complement strand
CCTGCCAACGGCGAAGGGGGGAGATGATCAGGTGAATGTTGCAGGGTTGTGCGTGGCCGGTTGTTCGGAACGGCAAGGGACGACTCACTTCACGTTGGTCAGATCCTGCAGCTTCAGGAAGATGCCGGTGTTGTCGTAGTAACCGTTGAACAGCTCCGCGCCCGTGCCTTGGGCAAAGACGGCCACAGGCACGCCTGTGTGGGAGTACGAGGTCCAGCCGATGCCGGCCTTGTTGTTCAGCAGGTGGGTCAGTGTCACGGAGAAGGGTTCATAACCGCCATAGAGCACTTTTTCAGACTCGTCGAGCTTGCGGCTCTTGGGATCCTGCATGCTCAGGGTGTAGGCGGCCTGCAGCCGTTTGGTCTCCGTTTCGGTCAGCACCAGCTTTTCACTGGCGGCAGCGGCCTTGTCCGCTTCGGTCACCAGACCGA
The DNA here is from genome assembly GCA_023459915.1 of Bacillota bacterium. Lineage (GTDB taxonomy): Bacteria > Bacillota > Clostridia > DSM-8532 > DSM-8532 > JAEWSN01. Next base: position 7,979 of record JAEWSN010000109.1, on the reverse strand, counting down.
AATCATGGGCAACGGTTTCCATGGCTTTGTCAAAGGATGCCTTCTGCGCGCGCCAGGTGCCGACCTTTTCGTCAAAGGCCTCGTAGGACATGGTCTGCTCGGCCAGGATGTCCATGTAGGTGCTGTAGCCCGTGGCGGCATAGCCGATGGTCAGGCCGCCGGTTTCGTGGTCGCCGGTGACCAGGATGAGGGTGTCGGCCGGGTGCTTCTGCTGGAAGAGAATGGCCTCGTTGACCGCGTCGGAGAACGCGACCGTGTCCTGAATGGTGGTCATGGCATCGTTTGCGTGGCAGGCCCAGTCAATCTTGCCGCCTTCAACCATCATGAAGAAGCCGGTTTCATTGTACAGGACGTCGATGCCCTTGCGGGTGTAGTCTGCCAGGGAGAGGGCCCCGTCCGCACGGTCGATTTCATACGGAAGCGCCATGCTGCCATCGACATCGGGCGCGATGGCCAGCGCTTTCTGGCTGCCGTTGAGGGCCAGAATGTCGGCCTTGGTGGTGGCCACCTTGTAGCCCGCCTTGGCGGCGATGTCTGTCAGGGATTCCTTGTCATTGTTCTTGCCGGTCAGCTGCATGAACCCGCCGCCGCCGAAGTAGTCGAAGTTGCTGGCTGCCAGCTCCAGCCCGATCTCATAGTAGTTGTTGCGGCTGGCCTGATGGGCGTAGAACGAGGCCGGGGTGGCATGGTTGATGGACACGCTCGAGACCACGCCCACCTTGTACCGGAGCTGCTTTTTCAGTTTCTCGGCAATGGTCTCGTACTTCACGGTTTTGGTCATGTCCATGTTGATGACGCCGCTGTTCGTCTTGAAACCTGTCGCGATGGACGTGGCCGTGGACGCGGAGTCAGGACAGAAGGAGGTGGCGTCGAAGGTGGTGGCCGAACCGGCGACCGGGAAATCCATGAAGTCGAGGTTCTCGGAGCGGACCAGCTTGCCCTCCTCCTTCAGATGGCCCAGATAATCGCTGGCCGAGGCGAACTGGGGATAGCTCATGCCATCGCCGATGAACAGGAAAATGTACTTGGGCATGGAGCCGTTCCAGCTGGTGGTGGCCGCGTCCGCGACGACCGGCGCGCTGAACGCGTTGAGGAAGATGGCGGAGGTGAGGATCATGACCAGAACCAGGGTCAGTGTGAGCACGCGCTTGAGAATGGGTTTCATGCTGATTGTGGATTTCATGGTGCCTCCTTCGTGTTGCCGTGTGTTGAACAGGTCATGGGGTGCCGTGTGTTGAACAGGTCATGGGGTGCTGGGTGTTGAACAGGTCATGGGGTGTGGATTTGCGCTGGACTGGCCAAACAATATCCAACCTTTGTTGGAATGGTGTGTGGACCGCATTATGTTTCTGTTGGCAAACGGTTGGCACAAACAGGACAAACCGGCAGTCATGTCGGGATGCCAAATGCCCTATGCGCCGGATCCGCGGCACCGCCTGCCTTGTTGCAATCGATTATCATTTATGGTAAAATACATTTGAGGCAATTAAATGTGGCTTGAAGAAACAATATGTGTTTTCATCCGTTTAATTGTATGAATCAGAAAGTGTCCGCCGGTCGGACACGCCATCATCACATGTGTATCGCAACAGGGAATGGCAGAAAGAGAGGAAATGACATGAAAAAAGAGATAAAGCGCGAAATGGAATCCGGATTCAGTTTTTTTGAGCGTGACACCGACGTGGTGGTCCGCAGGGAAGAGCACCACCAGGCGAGAACCGAGGGGGCCATCATCATGACCGGCCTTGGCGGCATCATCACCATTGTGGGCACACACCAATAAATTTGGGCACACATGAACAAATTTGGACACACACCAACAAATTTGGGCACACAACAGCAAGCGCGGGAGCAGATCAGCAACCCTCCGCCATGTTCCGGCCTGGAATCGTTCTTTGACTCCAGTGCATGAATCATCGTTTGAACCGCACAGACAGCCAGCCGGTTTGCCCGGAACGACAAGAAACCGCCCCATGCCGACATGTCGGTGTGGGGCGGTTTTCACTGGGAAACTTTGGTGTGCTGATGTCCCATGAACAGGATTACGCTTCGGAGTCCTCTTCGGCTGTGGAAGCCTCCTCCGATTCGCTGCCCTTCGGCGGGATGACATGAATGACAAGGTCTTCCGGATTTGCGGCCGCAATGCAGCCTTCGGGCATCGGAACATCCTTGACAGTGATGCTCTGGCCGGGCTCGAGTGTGGAGACGTCGAAGCTGAAGTGCTCCGGAATGCTTGTGGGGGAGGTGGTGACAGGAATTTCGTGCATGATCAGGGACACAATGCCGTTGCTGGCCGCGCGCTTTTCCTGTCCGATCATCACGACAGGAACCTTGACCTCAATGGTTCCCTCCATGGAGATTCTTGTCATGTTGACATGCCTGTAGGTGCCTGCCTTCAGCGGATCGCGATCGATGTTTTCGATCATAGCCAACTGCTTGGCGCCCTCATAATCAAGGGAAATCAACGCGTTCATGCCCGCCGACGTGTTGATGGCACGTTTGAGATCTGCCGCGGCAATGGCCAGATGAACGGACTCACCTCCGTGGTTGTGAAGCACTGCGGGAATTTTACCGTCTCGGCGCATTTGATTCAGCTTTCCCTTGCTTCCCAGTGTTCTCGTTTCGGCTTTGATTTGGATAGTATCCATCCAACATCACCATCCTTTCGTGAATCTGGTATACCCTTCAAGGGTACACCATGCCAATGGATAAGGCAAATTTGATTGCAGCAGCTTCATGCGGTAACATGGAATCCGGACACTGTGGCAATTTGGTATCTGAGCGAACATCCCTTTTGATTCGCAAGACAAACAGGGCTGTTCACTGGATTTTTGGAGAGGGACATGCTTCGTCGTTATGACATTGCCAATACCCGACAAGGACCCGCTTCGGACTCACTGGATCGCCAACTCGAGCCCTATTTGTTTGTGCCTACGGGCTTTGGCCATCAGCGGCGGGATCCGGAGGCCACTTGTCCAATGCGTGTCATCGGAGATTTTGAGCTGATCTTTGTGATGGGCGGTGAGACGCAGGTGCGTTTCGAATCCGAACTTTTACGGCTGCATGCGGATGAAGCGGTGTTGATTCCCCCCTTTTTGCCACATGCCATAGAGACTCCCCGTGCCAATCCGCATGACAATTACTGGGTTCACTTCGATGTGGGACCCGCCCATCTGCAGCCTGTGTTTCTGCGACAGACAAACCACTTGTGCAGGCGTGTGCTCCACCCCGGCAATCCCCGTCTTTGGCGGGAGACATTTGCACGGTTTGAGCAGGCGGTTGACCAAGGAGTGGCGGGAACCGGCACCCTGTTTCGGGCCACTTTGCTGGAGCTGATGGTGCTGCTTTTTCGTGATGGCGCGGATGTGGAAGTGATGGGAGAGCCTTCCGGCGGAGAAACGGGGAAGGGGCTTTCCGGTTCATCGATTCGCGAAACCCAGGAACGCTTGCTGGTCAGGACCTGTACCGAAGCGGTGCTGTCGGACTTGGCGGCCGATTGGTCGTGTGCGCGCCTTGCCAGCCTGGGGCATGTCAGCGAAACCAGCCTGAGAAAAGCCTTTTCCGTACAAATGGGCATGTCACCCCATCAGTTTGTCCTGCTGGCCCGGGTTCGGCGGGCGGAGGCCATGCTGTTGACCACCGGGATCACACTCGAAGCCATCGCCGGACAGGTTGGGTTCTCCTCGGCCCATGTGTTGCATGCCGCGTTTCGCAGGGTTTACGGCCTTTCGCCCCGGGAATGGAAGCAACAAGCGGCCCTGTAGCCATCCGGATTGGGTTTGTGCTGTTTTTTGCCGATCCTGCGTGGGTTTGCACGTTTTCTTTTGTGCCGGATGGCATCATACTGAAAGACGAGTCCGGTACTGCCGACATGTGCGCAGCCGACCGGGATTCGGACCAAAATTGGATGTTGTGTGGCATAGGACATGAAGAAGCAGACAAACCGCTCGTGATCGGGGAGGCAGAAATGGGCATCGCATTCACTCCGGAACAATGGCGCAAGGTGGAACAGACGTATGAAGCCTGGTGGAACAACGAGCTGGAGAGGCCGATTTTGCCTGTCTGGTTGGAGGGACGGGATCCCGGGCGTCCCTGTCCGGAAGCGCCTGTCCTGTCCCAGGCCAATTGCGCGGATCTCACCATCCCGGCGGAAGCCCTCATCGATCGGCTGGATTATGAATTGTCCAAATATACCTATCTGGGGGACGCGTTCCCCAGGATCAACTTCGATTCCTTTGGGCCGGGTCTTGTGGCCGCTTTCCTGGGCGCCCGCCTCGACAACACCACCGGACGGGTCTGGTTCCATCCCGAAACGGTACAGCCGATCGGGGAAATAGAACCTGTCTATGATCCCGACAACATCTGGCTCAAACGCATTCGGGACATTTATGCCGCCGGGCTGGCCCGATGGGGGGATCAGGTGCTGATGGGCATGCCGGATTTGGGCGGTTCGCTGGACATCCTGTCCACATTCCGTCCCAGCGAGGCGCTGCTGCTGGATTTGGTCGACGAACCGGAAGCGGTGGAACGCCTGAACTGGGCCTGCCATGAGTTGTGGCACCGGTTTTTCTCGGAGTTGTCCACGCAGCTGCGGGCCGGTGTGAACAACCGGCCCGGTGTGCGCGGATGGGCGGACTGGGGCGGTGTATTCAGCGCGAGGCCTTCCTACATCCTGCAGTGCGATTTCTGTTACATGATCTCCCCTGCCATGTTCGAGCAGTTTGTGAAGCCCGAACTGGCCGCTTCCGCGAAACGGCTGGGGCGCGCGGTGTACCATCTGGACGGGATTGGCCAATTGCCGCATCTGGCATCGCTGGTGGAAATTCCGGAAATTCGGGCCATCCAGTGGGTGCCGGGGGACGGCAAACCACCACAGCACGAATGGTTGGATGTGTACCGGCAGATCCACGCGGCCGGCAAGGGCGCCCTGGTGTTCTGCGGACCGGAGGGCATGGCGCGCATTGCAGAAGAAATCGGCACCACCCGCGGACTCTGTCACATGCCCATGACCATCGACGCGACCCGCGAGGCGGACGTGCGCCATTGGTTCGGGGTGTGGGGGATTCCCAGTGTGTGATCCCGCAATCCGCGTCCTTTTTTTCCTCCCGGGAATGATACAATGGGCGGCATGGGAGCGGGTAGTACAGATTGCGGACAACGGCAGGCGCAACCCGCTTCCGTCACGATGATGACGAACACACCATTTTTGTGGGAGGGCGTCCATGAATTACAGAACACTTGGCAGAACTGGACTGAAGGTCAGCGAGGTCGGTTTTGGCGGAGAGCACATCGAGAACACCCCTGCGGAGAATGTCGAAGCGGTGGTGCGTACGGCGCTCGAGGGCGGCGTGAACATCATGGACGTGTTCATGCCTGGAGAAGCCATTCGTACGGACATGGGCAACATCCTGCGTGGGCGCCGTCAGGAAGTGGTGCTCCAGGGGCACATCGGGGCCGTGCTGCGGGATGGGCAGTATGCCCGCAGCCGGGACCCCATTGAATGCGGGCAGTTCGTGAAGGACTTCCTGACGCGGTTTCACACCGACTATATCGACATTGGCATGATCCATTTTGTGGACACGGCGCAGGATTGGCAGGAGTGCTTTGAAAGCCCATACATTGAGTTTGTTCGCCGGCTCAAGGCGGAGGGGGTCATCCGGTTCATCGGGGCCAGCTCCCACAATCCGGAGACTGCCAGGCGCATGGTGGAGACCGGACTCATCGACGTGCTGATGTTCTCCATCAACCCCGCGTTCGACATGCTGCCCGCGGACATGGTGCTCGACGACATGTTCGCGGACAAGACCTATGAGGCCAAGCGGTTTTCCCTCGATCCCAAGCGCGCGGAGCTGTACCGGCTGTGCGAGGAGAAGGGCGTTGGCATCACTGTCATGAAATCATTGGCAGCCTCAAGACTGCTGCACGCGGACGCGTCCTCCTTCGGGTTCGCGCTGACGCCGGTGCAGTGCATCCATTACGCGCTGGAACGCCCGGCGGTGGCCAGCGTGCTGATGGGCGCGAAAACTCCGGAGCAAATGACGGCATCCCTGGCATATGTGAACGCCACTGCGGAGGAACGTGACTACACCGTGATTGCCAATGGCCGCCACTCGGCACTGAGCGGGCAGTGCATGTATTGCAACCATTGCCTGCCCTGCCCCTCGAACATCGACATCGCCGCGGTCACCAAGTACCTGGACATGGCCAGGCAAGCCGGGCTGACCGGTACGCTCAAGGCGCATTACGAGGCACTCGAGGCCCACGCCTCGGACTGTGTTGCATGCGGTTCCTGCGAGGTGAACTGCCCGTTCGGCGTCGGCGTCATCGCCAACATGCGGGAGGCCGCAACGCGATTCGGGGTCTGACCCCGTGTCTCCATCGTCCGCTGGGGAAATCTCATGGGCAGCGGTCATTGAGGACACCGCCTCTACGGCATCTTTTCGGGACAGACCTCGTGAGGTGCCTGTCCCGCTTCGCTTCTGCCGGTACAGGATAGGGGAGGTGCCGTTCATGACGTCGTCCTCGAGGGCCTTGCGTTCCATCAGCAGCACTTCCTTCGCGATGGTGGTGATGTTGCGCAGCGCTTGGGGTGACTGGATGTCCGGGATGGTTTTGCCGCTGATCTTTCGGTAGTACGCATAATGCTTCCACAGGCTGTTGGTGATGCGGCGTGTGGTGGAGGGCTTGCGCAGGGTGTTCAGGATTTCGACCCGGAACGCTTAGTGGGGTCTGACCCCATGGATACATTCGGGGTCAGACCCCGCAAGGTGTATCCGGTACGACGCGCCCGGAGTCGGATCCCATGGACGATTTCGGGGTCTGACCCCAGTGGACGCATCCGGTGCAAAAGGATATGATATTGGTACAAAATGTTTGGAGGTATCAGTATGGGCTGGATTGTTCTGTTGGTGATTGCGGCCGTGGCCTTGTTTGTCGCGGTGGACTACAACCGGCTTGTTCGGCTGCGCACCGCGCTTGATGAAGCCTGGTTCAGCATGGACGTTTTCCTGAAGAAGCGGTACGACCTCATCCCCAATCTGGTGGAAGCCGTCAAGGGATCCATGGCGCACGAATCCACCCTGCTCGAGAAACTGGTGAAGGCACGCCAGCAGGCGGTATCCGCGCAAACCCACGAGGCGGTTGTGGAGAGCAACCAGGCCATCTCCGGCACGGTACGGGAGCTGTTTGCGGTTGTGGAGAATTATCCGGACCTCAAGGCCAGCGCCTCCTTCCTCTCGCTGCAGCAGTCGCTGCAGTCGGTGGAATCCGATATTGCGAACGCGCGCCTGTACTACAACGGCACCTGCCGCAAGTTCAACGAGGCCATCAAGTCTTTCCCCACCGTATTCCTCGCCCGGGCCATCGGTTATCAGGACAGCCCGTACTGGAACGCGGAAGAGCATGAACGCGAAGCGGTTTCCGTGAAGTTCTGATCCTTTATAAAGGACCGCGAGGCGCGGACCTGCGGGAACCCTGCGTGCGGCGTTCCTTGCCGGCGGCCGAACCGAAGGAGTTGTGTATGAGACAGCACCCCCAACGTGGACGAACACATGGCGCAAGCCTGCGCAACGCCCTGATGGGGGTGCTTGTGCTTTTCCTCCTGCTGTGCGGCATGGTGCCGGCTGCGGCGGACGAGTATTATGACATTCGTGACTACGATGTGCACATGGTTGTGGGCCGTGACAACCGTTATGACATTGCCGAGACCATCACCGCGCACTTCAAGACGCCGCGGCACGGCATTTATCGCACCATCCCGACCGAGCAGTACGGATACCGGCACAAGCTCGGCAACATTGAGGTGATCAACCCGGACACCGGGGCGAAGCATCCCTATTCCATGAGCCGGGAGGGCAGTCTGGTCACCTTGCGCATTGGCGATGCCGACGTGTATGTGGAGGGCGATGTCCGCTATCTCATCCGGTATACCTACGATGCCGGGGACGACCGAAACAAGGATTATGACGAGGTGTACTACA
>JAEWSN010000108.1 GCA_023459915.1 Bacillota bacterium | reverse complement strand
ACCCCTTGACCGCGCCAATCATGACGCCCTTGACGAAATACTTTTGCAGGAACGGGTAGATGCACAGCACGGGCGCGGTGCCGATGACGATGGCCGAATACTTGATGGTCTCGGCAAACTGGTTGATTTGATCCGCATCCGACGCAGCCGAGTTCAGGATGTTCGAGTTTGCGATCAGCACCGCGCGCAGCACATTCTGGATGGGCAGCTTCTCATTGTCCTGGATGTACAGGGACGCGGGGAACCAGCTGTTCCAGTGACCAACGCCGTAATACAGCAGCAATACGGCGATGGTGGGCATGATCAGCGGCAGTACAATCCGGACCATGATGATGATGTCGTTGGCGCCGTCAATATGTGCGGATTCCTTGAGGCTGTCCGGGATGGCCTCGATGGCGGTTTTGCAGATGATGGCGTTGTAGATGCTCATCGCGCCCGGCAGGATCAGTGCCAGCAGCGAGTTGTACAGGCCCAGCGAGCGGATGTTGAGATAGGCGGGAATGATGCCGCCGCTGAAAAACATGGTGAACATGATGAATGCCAGGATCCCCTTCTTGAAAAGCACATTTTTCGAGGAGAGAAAATACCCGCAGCAAAGGGTCATCAGGATGTTCAACGGCAATGAGACACCAAGAATGATGAACGTGTTCCTGTATCCGCTCAGCAGCAGCGGGTGGCGCATGGCCAACCGATAGGAACCCAGCGTGAATCCCTTGGGATGCCACAGGATACCGGGTGTCGCCAGCAGCTCCACATTGTTGCTCACAGACGCGCACAGCACATAATACATGGGATAAATGGTCACAAACACCAGCGCGAGCAGGATGGCCGCATTGACCGTGTCGAACGCGGCGTCCGCCTTGCTCCGCTGATTCAGTCCCTGTTTTGCCATGGTCCACCACCTCCCTAAAACAGACTCGATTCCGTGCTTCTCCGGCTGATGGCGTTGGCCGCGACCAGGAAGCAGACATTGACAACGGAGTTGAACAGGCCCACAGCGGTGCTGAAGCTGTATGCCGCGTTGAGAATGCCGCGCCGGTAGACATAGGTGGAAATGACATCCGCCACCTCGTAGATTGCCTCCGAGTACAGCAGCAGAATCTTCTCGTATCCCACATTGAGCACGCTGCCCATGCGCAGAATCAACAGAATCATGACCGTGGGCAGCAGGCCGGGCAGGGTGATGTGGAACATCTGCCGGAACCGTCCCGCGCCGTCTATGCGTGCCGCCTCGTACTGCTCCTGATCAATGCTCGAGAGGGCCGCCAGATAGATGATGGAATTCCAGCCGATATGCTGCCAGATGTCGGAGATGACATAGATGGCATAAAAGTACTGTGTGTTCATCAGCCAGTTTTCCGCTTGACCGCCAAACATTGTGACAATCTGGGACACCAGTCCCCCGCTTTGGGTATAGGTGCGCACCAGCGAGCTGGCGACCACCAATGAGATGAAATAGGGCATGTAGGTGATGGTCTGCACCGTCCGCTTGAACGCGGTATGCCGCACCTCGTTGAGCAGCAGTGCCAGCAGGATGGGGGCCGGGAAACCGAACAGGATGTTCAAACCGCTGATGGAAAAGGTGTTCCGGATGAGACGCCAGAAGAAAACATCGGAGAAGAAATTCTTGAAATGCTTCAGTCCAACCCAGGGACTGTCGGGGATGCCCAGCGCCGGCCGGTAATCCTTGAACGCGATGATGAGCCCATACATGGGCTTGTACGCGAACACCAGCAAATACACAATCACCGGCAGAATCAGCAGGTATTTGTATTTGTTGAGCTTGAAATCCCGCACGACCGCCATGCGGAAGCTTCTTTTTCCATTTCCGGGCAGTGACCGTGTTTGTTCAACCGACATGTTCCAATGTCCTCCCTTCGCGCACGCATTCCCAGGCGGGGAACCGACAGGTTCATCGTATCGGATGCGCCTCCCGACGGACAGCGTCCATTGTTGGAATGGGGTGCCCAGATCTCGAATCATCATGGTTCATTTTCAAAATGAGGTGTTGAAATTGGAAAAGCACGTGTTCAAGCCCTGTTCTGATCCCATGCCTTGTGATAGTTTATGAAATATAAACAAAAGGGATTCCAAATTCCATGGAGGTGCACATCAGTATGCACAGACAACTGGCCACAAAATCCTTCTTCCGGCGGTTTCTGTTTTCCTATCTGCTGATTCTGACGGTTCCGGTGCTGACCATCTGCCTCACCTACAGTGTCGCGCAGCAGTCCATCCGGGAAGAGATTGTCCGCGCCAATGTCAACAGCTTGCGCCAGTTCGCCGACATCGCGGACTCCCGCCTGTCCGTCATGGCCGCCACCGTGCGGGAAGTGCTGCAGAACGCGACCGTCCGCGACTTCGCGAATACCTATGACAACCGGGATGACCGGTACGGCTACATGGCCTATCAGGTCAACAACTATCTCATCGGCCTGCCGAACACCAATTTCTCTGATCTCTTTGTCTACTTCATGGGTTCGGACTACATCATCTCCGCGTTCAAGGCCGGCCTTCCCTCCGAGCTGTACATGGACGTCTACTACAACTTCACGCCGGGCACGGGAGAACCGGATTGGAACCGCAAGGCCCTGCTGACACTGGGCACGCCCAATGTGCCCATGCTCCGGATGCTCAACCCCAACGCGACACAGACCCATCTGGCACTGATGTACGCGCAGAACTCCGGGTATGTCCGGGGAACAAGCAATCTGGTGGCCTGTGCGGTGCTGCAGCCGGAGCACCTGAATGACACCCTCGCCAGTGCCAAATACCACCCGGAGAGCGTGGTCGGCATTCTGGACCCGGATGGGAAAATCCTTTCGGCCTCCGGACACTTTCCCGACAACTTTGTCAATACCGAACTGATGCATCCCTCACACATGGCGGAGGAAGGGGACCACGTGTACCAGTTCCTGCCCTCGGGTGTGGCCGACTGCCGGTACGTCATCGCAACCCCGCGCGCCATCTTCTGGCAGCGGCTCAACTCGCTGCGTATCATCAGCTTCGGCAGCCTGCTGCTGTGCCTGCTCGTCAGCGCCTATTTTGCCGTTCTGCTTGCGCGGCGCAACTATCTGCCCATCCACACCGTGCTCGACACCATCTATCGCAAGACCCACCAGCTGCCGGATGCGGAAGACAAGAACGAAATGGAGTTCATCCATCATGTGCTGGCCCGCTCCCTTGAAGAGAACGATTTGCTCGCCAGCCGCATGGAAAGCGATTCCAACACACTGCGGGAAGACTTTTTGCTGCGTGCCCTGGCCGGCACCTGCACCGGAGATCGCGAGGAGGACGCGTTTGCCGCGGCCAACATTCACCTGCTGTCAGACCGGTTTTGCGTGCTGCTCATCCAGCTGGACTACCCCATGGACACAACAGCGGCCGCCCCGCTGGATCCGGCCACACACCACAAGCTGTCCACCTCCTGCGGCGATTTGTTCCAGCAACAGATGGAAGCCGGACACAAGGCGTATCTCGTCTCCCTGAGCCCCCTTCGGTACGCGGGCATTCTCAACCTCTCCAACGAATGTGAACCCGACACCTGCCGGGAAGACATCCTGACGCTCTGCGGGCGGCTGTCCCTGTCCATCCTCAAGGAATGCGGCTGTCCGTGCACCCTCGGTTTGAGCCGCATCCGAACCGGCCTCCCCGGCATTCATGTGGCCTATGAGCAGGCCCAGCAAACCATGAAGTACCGCTATCTGTTCGGCACAGGCAGCATCATCCGACACGAGGACATCTCCGAACGGACCTTCCAGTTCGATCACGCCTCGGAGTCCAGGGCGTCCACCCTGATGCTCTGCCATGTCCAGGGCAATTCGGAAACCTCCGCGGCGGATGTCGTGGAACAGGTCAAGGCGTGTTCTCCCATTGACGAAACGGTTTCCATGGAGACCGTGGAATGCTTCAAATACGATCTCATCGGCAGCGTCAACCGCATCCTGCACGAAACCGGCACCCTGCGCGTGGAAAAGGAGGAGCACCTCATTCACGCGCTGATCACCGCCGATACCATCCAGCAATTCTGGATGCGTCTGGCGAACACGCTGGAGCTGCTTCGTCAGCATCACGCGTCCAACAAAACGCATTTCACGGTGTGTGATCGCGCCGCGGAGTATGTCCGGCAGCATTTCTCGGACCCGAACCTGAACAACACGGGCATCGGTGAGGCGCTCAACATTTCGCCCTCCTACCTGGCCAAGCTGTTCAAGGAGCAGCGGGGATTGAGCCTGTCCGATCATCTCGCGCGGATCCGGGTGCTGCACGCGAAAAAAATGCTCGCGAACACGCCCGACACCATCGAGGAAATCGCCGTTGCCTCGGGATTCTTCAGCGGCGGCACGTTCATCAAGACCTTCAAGAAGGTGGAGGGCATCACGCCCGGCGCCTACCGGAAACTGTCAACCGGAACGGAAAAGCCCGCGGCAGGCAGTCACGGCGTGGCCTGAGGCTTCCGCGGCATATCGTGGCGTGGCCTGAGGCTTCCGCGGCATGTCGTGGCGTGGCCTGAGGCTTCCGCGGCATGTCATGGTGTGATCCGAGGCTTCAACAACAGATCCGGGTCCACCAGTGCCGCCATCATCTTGCCGCCCTGTGCGTTGGGATGGAGTCTGTCGCCCAGGTGCCAGCCATCGGTGATGCGCTCCGGACGCACCGGATCGCGGATGGCGGCGTCAAAATCAATGATGCCGTCAAATTCATGACCTTCCCGAATCCAGTGATTCACGGTCTGCCGTACTTTCTCGCGCTCCGGGGTATGGGTCAGCAGGTATCCGCCGAACGGCGTGATGGTGCCACCCAGAATACGGACACCTTCCATGTGTGACAGGTGAATCAATGCGCGCATGCCGTCAATGAGGCTTTCGGCATCGGCCTCCTGCTCGCGGGGTGCCGTGAGACCGGGCTGCAACAGATCGTTGACCCCAATCAGGGTGATGACGGTGGAGACGCCGGACTGGGACAGGACATCCTTTTCGAACCGCAGTACGCCAGCCGGTCCGTAAATCCCCCTTGCCAGGGTGTTGGCCGAGTCGTACCGCAGGCGGTTGCCGCTGATGCCCTGATTGAGCAGGGCAAGCTGTCCGGGGTACTCTTGGATGAGCCGATCCGCCAGCGGCCCGGTCCACTGGTTGAGGGCCGTGATGGAATCCCCGAAGGCAACCACCGCCTGCGCCGCCGTATCCGTCCAGACATCGAGTCCCGAGAACACCGCCACCGGCACCGGCAGCAGACGCTGTGACAGCCCGCGCACCAGGAAGGAATGTCTCGCACGGAAATGGGTCTCCCCCACCTGCATGCCCTCGTCGGACAACCGATGGTACAACGGAAACAGGTTGCCGGAATACAGACGGCCCCTTCCGGGCAAATGCAGGTCGACGGACACCCAATCCCCCGGCCGCACGGTCAATGCGGCGGCTTGACTCAGCCTTTCCTCTCCCGGGTTCAGCCGGACCCAGGGCATGCCGTTGAACAGCAGGGGAACGGGGTCTGTTCCCGGCACCCCGCGCGCATCGGATATGGCGACGGCCGCGGCGCCGATCTGCAGGGTATCGCGGCCATACCGGTTGGACACACGAACGCGCACCGCTGTCCCTCCCACATTGATGCGGACGGCGGTGCGGAGCGTCTGGTTGTCGTAGCGGATGGCAAACCGGGCCAGGTTGGTGTGGCACAGGGTCATGGCGCCAACCCACCGGCCGGACGCATCCTGCTCCGGAGCGTTCGTCTGTCTGTTCATGGGGACCGCCTTTCACGCGCCCTCATGGAGTCTGAGCTCCACGGGACAATGATCCGAGCCCAGGATGTCCGCGTGGATCAACGCGTCGGAGAGCCATGGGGTCAGACCCTCGGAAACCACAAAATAATCGATGCGCCATCCCGCGTTCCGCTCCCGGGCCTTCATCATGTAGGACCACCAGGTATAAGCCTCGGCCTTGTCCGGATAGAAATGGCGGAAACTGTCCACAAAGCCTGCGGCGAGCAGGTTTGAAAACTTTTCACGTTCCTCGTCTGAAAAGCCGGCATTCTTGCGGTTGGATTTTGGGTTCTTCAAGTCGATTTCCTGATGCGCCACATTCAAGTCGCCGCAGAAGATGACCGGTTTCTTCTCCTCGAGCTTCTTCAGCCAGGCCAGGAACGCCTCCTCCCATTGCATGCGGTAAGGCAGCCTGGCCAACTCGTTCTGGGAGTTCGGGGTGTAGACCGTCACCAGATACCAATCCGGGTATTCCGCACACAGGACACGCCCCTCCTGGTCGTGTGCCTCGATGCCGATGCCACGGGTCACCGCGATGGGTTCCTCCCGCGTGAAGATGGCCGTTCCGGAATACCCCTTTTTCACGGCGTAATTCCAGTATTGATGATAGCCCGGCAGGTTGAGCTCAACCTGTCCCTCCACAACCTTGGTCTCCTGCAGGCAAAAAACATCGGCATCCAGTCGCTCGAAGGATTCCATGAACCCCTTGTTCAAACAAGCCCGGATGCCGTTCACATTCCACGATACCAGCTTTTTCATTTGCACCTCCGACTCCTGGATGCCATTCGTTCTGCCAGGATTTGCATGCGTCTTCCTCCCATTGTACCATGAATTACCGCACTACCGTAGGTAGTGCGGAAGCAGCATCCCCATATCCGGCCAACGAAAAGGGATGGCACACATGGTGCCATCCCCTTCCAAATCACAGTCTGTCAGCGCCGAACGGCAACTCAGCTGTTTTGCATCCGCTTGTAGGAAGCCAGCCTGATTTTGCTGTTCTCCTCCGCCAGCTTGAACAGTTCGTCCGCAACCTCCGGGAAGGTCTGCTTCAGCGAGGTGTAGCGCACCTCGCTGGCCAGGAAGGCCTGGAAGTCGCCGGTGGGATCCTTGGAATCGAGCACGAACGGATTCTTGCCCTCCTCGGCGAGCTTGGGCACATAGCGCCACAGGTGCCAGTAACCGCAATCCACCGCTTCCTTTTCGTGCGTCTGGGTCCGGGCCATGCCATTCTTGATGCCATGGTTGACGCAGGGCGCGTAGGCGATGATGAGGGACGGGCCGTCGTGGGCCTCGGCTTCGATGATGGCCTTCATGAACTGGTTCATGTCGGCGCCCATCGCGACCTGTGCCACATAGACATAGCCATAGGAGGAGGCAATCAGACCGAGGTCCTTCTTGCGCATCTTCTTGCCGGAGGCCGCAAATTTTGCGACCGCGCCGGTCGGTGTGGACTTGGAGGCCTGACCGCCGGTGTTGGAGTAGATTTCGGTGTCGAACACCAACACGTTGATGTTCTCGCCGGACGCCAGCACGTGGTCCAGTCCGCCGTAGCCGATGTCATAGGCCCATCCGTCGCCGCCGACAACCCACACGCTCTTCTTGACGAAGTGGTCGCGTTTCTTGTTGAGCTCGGCCACCAGTGCGTCACAGTCGGCGCAGCAGGGCTTGAACGCATCGAGGGCTGTGTTGAGCAGGGCGGCGGCCTTTTTGGAGCCTTCCCCGTCATCGCTGTTCTCGAGCCAGTTTTGTGCGGCCGCCTTCAGGTCGGCCGGCATGCACTCGGCAGCCACCACTTTTTGCATGGTTCCTGCCAGGTGTTCCCGAATCTGCTGGGTGCCCAGCAGCATGCCCATGCCGTATTCGGCGTTGTCCTCAAACAGGGAGTTGGCCCAGGCCGGACCCTTGCCGTTCTTGTCCGTGCAGTACACGGTGGCCGGCGCGGAACCGCCCCAGATGGAGGAGCAGCCGGTGGCGTTCGCGATCATCATGCGGTCGCCGTACAGCTGGGTGATGGCCTTGAGATACGGGGTTTCGCCGCAACCGGCGCAGGCGCCCGAGAACTGCAGCAGGGGCTGGGCAAACTGGCTGTTCTTGACCGTGTTCTTCGGAGCCAGCTCGTCCTTGATGGTGACCTTTTCGGTCATGTAGTTCCAGTTGGCGATTTCAGCCTCCTGCGACGCCTGCGGCTTCATGATCAGCGCCTTTTCCTTGGCCGGGCAGACGTCGGCACAGTTGCCGCAGCCCGCACAGTCGAGGGTGGAAACCTGAATCTTGTACTGGAGGCCCTTGAACTGCGGGCCCATGGCGTTGAGGGTCTTCATGCCTTCCGGCGCGCCGGCGGCTTCCGCCTCGTCGAGCAGGAAGGGACGGATGGCGGCATGCGGGCAGACCAGCGAGCAACGGTTGCACTGGATGCAGTTGTCCGCCTGCCATTCCGGCACGTTCACGGCGATGCCGCGTTTTTCATAGGCGGAGGTGCCCATCGGGAAAGTACCGTCCTCAATGTCCTTGAAGGTGGACACCGGCAGGTCGTCGCCCTTCTGGCCGTTGATGACGTCCACGACGTCGCGGATGAAGGCGGGACGCTTGCTCTCCTCGCCCTTGGCGTCTGTCGCGGTTTTCCATGCCTCGGGCACTGCCACCTGATGGAACGCGGTGATGCCGCGATCCACGGCCGCATAGTTCATGTTGACAATGGCTTCACCCTTCTTGCCGTACGCTTTCACGATTTCGGCCTTGAGGTATTCGGTTGCCTTGTCGAGCGGAATCACGTCGGCGAGTTTGAAGAAGGCGGCCTGCATGATCATGTTGATGCGGCTGCCCAAGCCAATTTCCTCACCAATCTTCGTGGCGTCGATGGTATAGAACTTGATGTTGTTGTTGGCGATTTGGCGCTTGAGCGCGGCCGGGAGCATCTCATCGAGCTGCTCGGGGGTCCACTGGCAGTTGAGCAGGAACGTGCCGCCCTTTTTCAGACCATGGATGAGATCGTACTTGCCGACATAGGACTGGTTGTGGCAGGCGATATAGTCGGCATTGTCGATGAGGTAGGTGGCGCGGATTTTGTTCTTGCCAAAACGCAGATGGGATACCGTGATGCCGCCGGACTTCTTGGAGTCGTAGGCAAAGTAGCCCTGCGCGTACAGGTCGGTCTTGTCGCCGATGATCTTGATGGCGGACTTGTTGGCGCCGACG
>JAEWSN010000107.1 GCA_023459915.1 Bacillota bacterium | reverse complement strand
GATTGTCGTCGTTGAGGCAATCGAACTGCAGCAGCCGGATGCGCTCAATCTCCTTTTCCAGGCCCTGCAGGTAGAACGCGGCCTGGGCGGCGGCGGATTTTTCGATCTCCTCCCGCGCGGTCTTCAGCCCCCAGCTGTACATCAGGAATCCCGCGGCATACAGCGGCAGCATGATCGCGAAAAAAGTCGCAATCATGCGCACCATCAGGGTATGCCTCCAGGGAACGGACGGTATCCTCAACGCTTGCCTTCCTCGTCACATGGGTTGTTGTCTGGGATCAATCGAGAAGCGGACGGTGCCCATGCCCAGCTTCGCGAAGGGGCCGGCCGGGCGCCGGGCGTCTGTCTCACCGCCAAAAAAGTCATGCGTCACCTTCGCGTCCGCCGCCACGGCGGGCAAATCCTGCGGCAGGGTGGCGGTCAGGGTCAACGCGTCCGTATCGATGTCGATGTCCAGGTTCAGTGCGCATCCGGTTTTGTCGAAGCCGCAGAATTCCTGCCAGGCAAGCAAATCCAGACACATCTCCGGCTCCGGGTACATCAGGCGCAGATAGCCGCTTGGCATGCGGGAGTAGGCATTGCCTTCGACCTCATTGTGTTCGTTCGGCAGGATGATGGCCGCCTCGCCGCACTGGTGGAACAGGTTGTTGTAGAACTTGTGCGCCCGGCAGGTGCCGCCGCGGATGAACTCGAGCCGGAAAGCCACCACCTTGGCGAAGAAGCCGGCCTTTTCACATTTGCCGATGAGGTTGTTCACAAAACGGATTCTATCACTGCCCTCAAGGTAAATGCCATAGCCGTTCTTCCCTTCCCGCTCCGTGGTGCGGTACCAGCCGGTGGAACCGGGCTCGGGCTTGACGGCCTCGCGGTCGTACCGGCCTTCCACATTCCAGATGATGTTGTTGTCCACCAGGTTCTCCTCGTTCTTGGTGCATTCAATGAAGATATGCTCGCGGGAATCAATGCCGTCGAGGAACAGGTTCTGGGTGATGCGGTTGTTGTGGTTGGCCACATCCAGCCACAACGCGTCACAGCCATACTGCCGGCGGAACACGTTGCGCCGGATCAGCGAGCCCACGGAATTGTGCAGCTTCACGCCGCCCGCCTCCCACGAAAGCTCCATGCGCTGCCAGCCGGTTCCCTCGATGAGATTGTCCTCGATGAGCAGGCTGGTGACAAACATGCCCGCGATGCCACAGACGCCGGCGTCGCGAATGGTATTCCGGCGGATGATGGTGTGCCCCACCACCTGGCCCTCGATGCGGTCGTGATGCCAGCATTCATTGCCGCAGTCGATGCCCACGCCGTTGGCCCAGTCGATGACGCAATCCTCGATGATCCAGTGGTGGCCTCGGTAACAGGATAGCGCGCCACGCTGCGGCACCGGCGCGCCGGTGGCGGCATGGGCCAGGGTCAGACCCCGCACCCGGATGTAGGAGAGGAACGGCGTCTTCGGCGCAAAGCACTGCTCCCGGTTGCTCAGCTCCACCACATGGGTCTCCGGGTTGTCGTCGCCGGCCAGCCGGATATGCACCTTCTGTCCGTTTGCCTCCACCCAGTAGGTGTTCTCCTCCTGGGCCAGGCCGTTGTACAGCGGCACCTGCTTCAGCGCCTTGCCGTCCACAAACACCATGCCGCGCCGGTTCAGGTACGTGGTCATGTTCGTCTTCTCATACTCGATGAACAGCCGGTCGTGCAGGATGTTCACCGCGCAGAACGGATTGTAGCCCTTGAAGTCTTCCGGATCCAGCTCGATTTCCCACACCTTCACATGCGCGGTGGCGGATGGATCCTCATTGAACTTCCGGGACAGGCGCCACCCGGTGCTGGGACGGAATGTCGTGACCGGAACGGAGGCCTTGATGAACACCGGCTCCCCGGGTACCGCCTCGTAGCTGATCATCCGCTCCGGGCTCTCGCCGCCCCGTGCGGGCTGCACGGTTTCCCGGTAGGTGCCGCCATGAATCAGCACCCGGGTACCGGGAGCGGCCAGCTGTGCCGCCGCGTTGATCGTCAGAAAAGGACGATCCGGCGTTCCGGTATTCTCATCCGATGCGTTCGGGTGAGTGGCATCCACATGAAGCTCCCTATCGAAAACAGGCGTCGTTTCCCAGAAGGCATGCATTTCTCCATTCGGAAGCAGGGCGGTGTTGTCGGTCTTCATTATTTCTCCTCCTTGCGCACGGGCTGTTCATGCCGGTGACTTATAAATACACAGGGAGCATTCTATCCCGAACAGCGCCTTCCCAAAATCGACAAAACAAGGGAGTTCTTTCATATTTCTATCCAGTTATGCCTGCCCGAGGCCAATTCTTTGCGTAAATTTTGTTCCTCTGTGCGCGTTCCGCCGGATCCAGCCGCTGGGCATCCGCGATCTCATAGCCGCCGAACATGTCATACAGGCGGGCGGACGGATCCACCTGCACATAGGTGCACCACGGAAGCCAGTGATAATGGCTGCGCAGCAGCTGATCGGTGAAATTGCCGCTCTCATGTCCCAGCCCGGGCATGGCATATCCGATGCTTCCGTCGACATCATTGGACTGGCGCGTATTCTGATGGATGAACTCCGCAAAATCGAGATAATGGGCATCTCCGGTGATGACATACAGGCGGTAGTAGACGAACGCGCAGGCCGCCATGTAGACATCCGCCCCGCCGCCCACGGTGATGATGCTCTGGCCGCTGATGCCATACCGGTTGAAGGGATGAATGGCCATGGGCGCCCGAACCGGGAAATTCCAGGCATAGGTCCAGGTTTCCGTATAGTCGGCCGCGCCGACGGTGGCCTCCAGCCACTTCTCCTCCCCGGTCAGGTCGTACAGGGCCAGGAACCCGAACAGCCCGTAGATGCCGGCCTCCTTGTCCTGGATGTCGTTGTTGTCACAGGTGCCGCCGCGATATTCCATTTCCTGATAGACGTGGACAAAGGACCACTCGCCCGCACGCACTGCGGCATTCCGATACCGTTCGTCTCCTGTCACCAGATACAGCTGCACCAGGAACCGGATGATGCTCGGTGTGTTCGCTTTCGATGCCATCCGGACCGAGCCGTCCGCCTCATACGCCCGGTGGTAGCTGCCGTCTCCGTTTTGCGCGCCCACCAGCCAATCCGCGGTTTTCCGGCAGAAGGCCAGCCAGGCGGTTTTGTCCTCTCCGCACCGTTTCAGATGCACCCAGGCGTCCAGAATGGCCTCCATCCCGTCCGCCAGCATCCGCAGGTAGAATGGATACGGTTCAAATCCATCGATGGCGGGGTGATAGCACATGTGGGGAAGGCCGTTCTCCGTCATGGCGCGCCGCACCCAGAAATCTATCAGGGCGGCCCCCTTCTCCCTGATCTCCGGCTTTCCCTCCACGTCTCCGTAGCGGAGCAGGTGGTAGCCAATCCCGGGCTGCTGGCCCACAAACCCGAATTGGAACGAGACGCAGGACACGTCCATGTCCGGGAACTGACAGGCGAAAGGCAGTCCATACGATTCGCCGTACCGGCGGGTATACCTGTCCAGAATCTTCATGCTGTTGTGGTAATGCCGCGCGTTGTCCACATCGAAGAGCTTGTCCCGCAGCCGGTTGTACGCTGAGCGCCACACCTGCCGCATCATGGTCTGGAAGGACGCATGCTGTCCCATTTCCAGCGAAACCGCATAGGATTGCACAAACCCCTGCGCAACCGGATGGTTCAGCCGCTTGAAGGATTTGGCGTTCCCCTTGAAATCCAGCCCGCCATAGCGTTTCTGGCTGGGGGTTTCCCCCTCGGCGCCGGGATACACATAGTCGATGGCCAACCCCTGGGGTTCCGCGGCCTGCGGGGTGCGCACCGCAAATCCGTAATACATGTAGTTCAGTGTTTGTTTCCCAAGCCGGCTCATGCCGACCGACCCGATGGTATACCTGGGATCCACACAGTTTTCCGAATGGATGAGATCCAGATTGCGAAGCGTGACATCCGCCGCCCAGCGCGACAGGGAGATGGTCTCTCCGGAGGCCTCCTGCCGCATCGCAAACAACGGCAGCGCGCAGGCAGTTTCCATGCGCCAGTAATATTCGGCATCCAGCTGCTTGCCCATCAGGGAATCCGGACCGAACGCATTGTGTCCGTACCAGGTTCCGGGCGAAAAGCACGCATAGTCATGGGGATCCGACGAGGCAACCATGAAAAGGGACAGGTTGGTGGAAAAGCCAAGCTCCGTCCCCGCTTCCATGACCTGGACCCGTCGCGAGACCCGAAACCCGTTGCCGGCGGCCTCATAGCGATCCGCAAACTGGAACCGCGAGCCTCCCGGTGTGGCCACCTCCCCCTCCGCCAGGATCCCGCCATCCGACTCCGAGACCTGCGCATAGGGCGCCTGGTGGATGACGCTGACGGCCATCTCGGTTTTCACCGTGACGGACAGTATCCGGCGATTCACATACAACAGGGCCTCCCCGCGATGAACCTCGACACCACCCTCGACAATGCGCAACGAATACTCCCCATGCTTCAACATGTGACCTCCTTGTGTCCGGACATTTCAACAGGCACAATTGCCTGCATGTGTCATCGTCTGATCTTCACGACCTGCGTCTGCGTGTGGCATCCTCGGATAAAGCACCGGCCCATTACGCCAGCGTCACCATCACGGACGCAATGGCACATGGCGGAAGTGTCACGGAAAGCCGTGCGCCTTCCATGTTCAAGGTGTCCAGCGCGGCCGGGGAAACGGCATCCGGCTGCTCGAAGGTATTGTGCGCGTTCACTGCTCCGGTGATATATCTGCCCGAAGCCCGCAGAATCTGTCCGTCCATCATGTCGACGGCCAGTGACACGGGTTCGTCCGCCGAAAGGTTCACCATCGACAGCACCACCTGTCCGTCCGCTGTCAGGGAGGAAGAAACATCGACACGGGGCAATCCCTTGGCGATGGTGTCCGGTCCGTCCACCCAGGAGACCGGCAGCACCCGGCTGTCCTGGTGGCCCTGCAGCAAATCGAAGACGTGATACGTCGGCGTTTTCACCATCTGTCCGCCCTCTGTCAGCAAAATGGCCTGCAGCACGTTGATGGTCTGCGCCAGATTGCACAACCGGATGCGATCCGCGTACTTGTGGAAAATGTGCAGCATCAGCGCGGCACAGAGGGCCGAGCGCATGGTGTTCTGCTGGTACAGGAAGCCGGGATTGGCATCCGGTTCGTTGTCCACCCAGATGCCCCATTCATCCACCGCCATCGCCACCCGTTTTTCTGGATCATGGAAGTCCATGATGGCTATATTCTGCCGGTACAGCGCCTCCTTGGCCAGTGTGTTCACCGCCGTCTGGTACCAACTGTCCTTTGAGAAGACGGTACCATTGGACTCCTCGCCCGGCTTGACATAGCAGTGCACGGACAAGGCACCCATGAATCGTCCGGCTTCTTTCATCAGGGTTTCCGTCCAGTCCAGATGCTCGGCGTTGGATCCGCCCGCCACCTTCATCAGATGCGGCGCCTGCCACCAGTTGGTCTTGCCCATGTCCTTGTAATTGCGGACATAGGTGGCATAGCGCCGGAATTCCTGCGCGTAGTAGTC
>JAEWSN010000106.1 GCA_023459915.1 Bacillota bacterium | reverse complement strand
GGAATACTGTCTGTATCAGGTGGAGAAGAACAGACCCGACCTCTATGGCGTCCGTAGGATGCGCTTGAGCTGGCCGGACGGCGCGTTGTTCCAGACAAGCACACGCATGGAGTCGGCCGGGGCCGTGTATGAAAGCAAGGGAACCATCAGCAACATCCTGTTTGAAGTGGAAATGGAACCGAAACCGGCTGAATAAGCGTGCTTGATGATGAACCCCATGATTGTGGCTCGATGGAAAGGACTGGACGATGGAAGCAATGCTCAAGGCCACCCGCATCCTGCGGCGGCTGCTCGAAACCGGCGAGGTGACAGAGGAACGGGACAGGGATTCTTTTCTTGAACTGAAGGATCCCGCGGTTCGGGCGGTCATGTCCATGTTCGAGGAGGAGATGGATTTTCGGCTGGTGGACGCGCCCTCCGCCTTCTATCTGTCCCCCAACACGGAAAACGACCTGCTTGGCCTGCAGTCCCGCGACTTTCGGCGCTGGTTCGGCAGCGACGGGTTGAAGGCGGATGGCTTTCTGCTCTGCCACATCATCATGATTCTGTTGGATCTTTTCTATGGCGGACACAACCAGAACCCCAAGCAGCGTGAGTTCCTGCGGGTGGCGGCGCTGGTGGAGGAAGTGGACCGCCGGTTTGCGGCCGTACTGCAGGATCCGGATGAAGCCGCGGCGCAGGAGGAAGCGGTGTCGTTGAATTTTGTCCGCATCGCCGAGCTGTGGTCTGCCAAGCAGGTCTATGAGGACGGACGACGCAAGACCAAGGAGGGGACGGTCATGAATGCCCTGAATTTGCTGGTGGAGGAAAAGCTCATCCGGCTGGCGGACGACGAGCGTGAAATCCGTCCCACCCGCAAGCTCGACGATCTGATGCTGCACTGGTTTCTCAGCGATGCCCGCGTGATGGAGATACAGTCGTTCTTCGCGGGGAAAACTGTTTGAAAGAGCAAACGCGGCCCCAGGCCAAATCCATTTGAAGGAACCGGCGCGCCCTCAGGCCAAAACCATTCGAAGGAGCCAGCGCGCCCCCAGGCCAAATCCATCTGAAGGAGTGCCGACATGCCTTGCATCAACCGCATCCGCATCATCAATTTCTCGTACAACAATGATGTGCGCCACATTCTGGACGAAACCTTCGATTTTCACGGCGGTGAAAACGCCCTGCTGAATCTGTCGAACGGCGGCGGGAAAAGCGTGCTGGTGCAGCTGATGCTGCAGCCGGTGGTACCGCGCGCTAAGATTCAAGGGCGAAACATCGCGGATTTTTTCAAGCGGCAGAAACGGCCGGCGTATGTACTCATTGAGTGGAAACTCGACGGAGCCGGAGGGTATCTGCTGACCGGCATCGCCCTGGCATCGGAAGAGACGAGATCCGCCGACGAGGACGAGCAGGGGCGTGTGCGGCTCTTCACATTCCTGTGCACCTATTCCCGTTCCGGCCCCCATGATCTCGCCAATATCGACCTGGTGCGACACGAGGATGGCATTGTGCAGATCACGCCCTACAAGGCGGCGCAGGACATGATGCGGGAGGCGGCCCGCAAGGATCCGTACGCGATTTCGTATTTCTCCCAGTCGGAGAAGGAGGAGCATCGCAGGAAGCTGCTTCAATTCGGGATTTCTCCGGATGAATGGTCGAATGTGATGAAACGCATCAACGATTCGGAAGGCGGTCTGGAGGAGATTTTCGCCAAATGCAAAACATCCGATCAGCTGTTGGATACCTGGCTGATTCATACCATCGAGAAGAATCTGCCCGCGGATGTGACGCGGGGGGAACGGGAAGGATCTGCCGCCGGATCCGGCTTGAGAAAAATGTTCGAGAACCTGCTGGAAGAGACGCTCAACAGCGAGGGCCTGTTGATGGAGCAGCAACGGCTCGCGGCATTCCTGCCGGAGTTCGAGGCGTTGCGGGAACAGGCCTCCGATCTGGCCGGTCGGCTGGATCAGCTGAAAACAACAGGCGCCGAGCTGTCCGCGATGCACGGATGGCTCGGGAAGCAGGTTGTATTGCTGGAAACCAATCGGGAAGGGCATTTCAGGGAACTGCAGGGCGTGGAGGCACAATACGTGCGGTTGACGCATGAGGAGTTGTCGGCGCCGGTTCATGCCGCGCGGACGCGTTGGGAAACCGCGGCGGGAGAACGGGCCGGGAAAGAGGAGTCTCTGCGTCTTTCCGAAACGGCAGTGGCCGAACGGGAAGTTGCGTTTGCCTGCATGAAGGCGGCGCGTGTGTCTGCGGAACGGGAACGGCTTTCCGCCGCGTTGGCGGAAGTGGCGGCCCGGATGCGCGGCCTGCAGGCGCGTGATGACCGGGTGATGCGGATGGAACAGCTGCGCACCACCCTTTGGGTGCGCTGGGAAGAACGTTTGGCGGCACAGCGGGAGCTTGTCGCGCAGGCGGCACGGGCACTGGCGGAGGGTGAGGCGCAAAAGGGGCAGCTGCAGGAACGCATCTCCGGAAACCGCAGGGAACAGGTGCGGCTGGAAGGCGAGATGAAGCGGCTGTCCGTGGCCGCCGCGCGCTTTGAGGAGCGGGAGCGGCAGGTTCTTGAACGGTTGGGGCTGGCGCTGCCCCGGGATCTGGGTGGCGAGCTGCCGGACAAGGACAGGGAACGTGCTGCATCCGTTCTCGCACAAAGGAGGAAGGAAGCCGAAAGCGCGCTGGCCGCCCGTCTGCGGGAGCAGACCGAGTTGGTGGAGTCACTGCAGCGTTTGGAGGCGGAAGTCTCAAGGGAGGCAGCCACACAGCGGGATTGTGCGGATGAACAGCGTGAGCTGGAACGGGAACTAGAGCAGTGGCGGCTGCGTACGGAGGAACGGCTAGATGTGTTGCGCCGCAACAACATGTCCGGTTCCGAAAGCAGGGACATGGCCCTCTCCGGGCT
>JAEWSN010000105.1 GCA_023459915.1 Bacillota bacterium | reverse complement strand
GGTTCCGGTACACCGGGCGGTTCCGGCACGCCGGGTGGTTCCGGCACACCGGGCGGTTCCGGTACGCCGGGTGGTTCCGGCACGCCGGGCGGGTCCGGCACGCCGGGTGGTTCCGGCACGCCGGGCGGGTCCGGCACGCCGGGTGGTTCCGGCACACCGGGTGGTTCCGGCACGCCGGGTGGTTCCGGCACACCGGGTGGTTCCGGCACACCGGGCGGTTCCGGTTCGCCGGGTGGTTCCGGCACGCCGGGCGGTTCAAACAACACGCCCGGTGGCACAGACAACACGCCCGGTGGTACCAACAATACACCTGGCGGCACAGACAACACGCCCGGTGGTACCAACAATACACCTGGCGGTACAGACAACACGCCCGGTGGTTCAGAACCGCTCCCTGACGGCATCGAAAAGAAGCCTGGTGCGGTCAAGCCTGACAACAAGACCATAGTGCCGCAAGATCGTCGAAAACCGCCAACAAATCCGGAGGTGTGAGATGAAACTATTGGCCATGACCTGTTGCTGTGTGGATGTCTTTGTCAACTCAGGGGCTTTGTTGCCCGGTGGCAACGCGCTGAATGTGTGTGCGGACTGGGCCATTCAAAGAAACCAAATCCTCAGGAACAGCCCGGCGCAGGCACAAGCCTGCGATATCGCGCTGCTCGGCGCGATTGGAGAGGATGTCTGCGGACAAGCCATTCGCGACGCGCTCGCACCGCTTGCCATCGACACCTCGCACCTGCACACCATCGATGACATCACCGCCAACCACCGCATCTGCATCGATCCCTCCGGCGAGCGGTACTTCGAGCCGGAAGCGTGGACGGGCGGCGCTTATGAATCCTTCCAGCTTTCCGTTGAGGATGAGTTGTTCATTCAGAAGGCGGACACGGTCGCCATCACCTTCAATGATCCGAACCTCCCGCGTGTACTGGCTTTGCGACGCCAGTCGGCATTCCGGTTGGCCGTGGACTTCCAGGACGCTTGGGAACCGGACGAATGGGCACCCTGGCTTGATGCCATTGATGTGTTTTTCATCAGCGGCACTCCGGAAAATGAACCCATGCTTTCCGCCTGGTCCGGACAGCATCCGTACAAGGATTTCATTGCCACGCGCGGCGCTTCCGGCAGCGTACTGTATCGGAATGGCGCGGCACATGTACAGGAGGCGGTCGCCGTTCCCGTGGTGGTCGACACCACCGGCTGCGGCGATGCCTGGCTGGCCGGGTATCTCATGGCATCACAGGCCGGCGCGGACCTGCGGGAGGCCACGCAGGCCGGTGCGGAAGCCGCAGCGGTGGTCATCGGGCATGTTGGCGGATTCAAGTTGCCCTGAGGCACAATGAGACACAACAAATCGGTTCATGGGATTGAACGCCATCTTTTATCGCGCTATACTTATCGCTGCCCGATAAACTCGCTAACCGATAAGCTCGCTAACCGATTAACTCGATAACAGATAAACTCGCTGCCCGGCACACCAACAACAGGAAGGACTTACATCATGAAGGCACATCCGTGGACATTTCGCAAACACCTGCTGGCCAGCCTCATCGGCGGACTCGCGCTCACCGCGTTTTTATCATTGGTTCTTTTTCTTATGGGGTATGCGGCGGTGCTGCGCGCGCAAGTCAGCATTCCGGAGAACGTGGCCATCATCGGCTCCGCAGATGGTCCGACTGCCATTTTTGTTACCGGCAACCTCGGTGTGGTGGGGCCGCAATTGGTCTTGTTCGTGCTGATAACCCTCATTCTGCTGGCCCTGTTCATTCCCATCAGAAAATGGGTGGCAAAACAGAAGGCGGTCAGCAGTTCTCCATGAACTTCCGTAACGCGCCGAAGCTGATGACATCGTACGCGCGTTCCACGACCATCGGATTGAGCGCCGTGATGAACTCGAATCCATCAACGCTCGGGATGACACCATCCTCCTCATCCACATCCTGAATCCAAACCACAGGCAACGCCTTCTCCCGAAACAGGGGAAGCGCGGCGTTATTCCTGCGCAGCGAATTGACTGCCTGCCATGCCCATCAGGTCAACAAACTCTTTCCGATAGCCGCCCGCATCCTCCCCAAGCACCGACTTGGCAAGTGAAATCGCATGGTCCAGGGATGAGGCGCCCTTGTACTCGGACATACGCAGCACCAGCCCTGCTTCCGCCACCGCGGACTGGAAAATGAAATCTTCGCTGGCAGTGGCGCGAACCGCGTTCTTTTGGATCGGATATGCGAGAAGTTCGCTCACTTCGGCTTCAGGTGCCTTGTAACGAATCTTCACAGTCATCCATTCATCCGCCGTCATGGCTGTCACAGGCGTTTCTGCATCATCTGTTCCATCCCCTGGCTGTCCTTGCTCATGTTGTCCGTCCCCATGCTGCCCGCCTGCTTGCGCTTCATCCCCCTGTTGTCCGTACCGCAGCGGATCCACGCCGGGCACCGTTTCATCGGAGGTGGCCGGGATGATCTCATACAGAGCGGTGACACTGTGTCCGGCTCCGATGTCTCCCGCGTCCTTGGCGTCATTGTTGAAATCTTCCGCGGCCAGCATCCGGTTTTCATACCCGATGAGCCGATAGCCCTTGATCATGGCCGGATTGAACTCCACCTGGAACTTCACATCCTTGGCGATGGCGAACAGCGTGCCACCCATTTCGGACACAAGCACCTTGCGCGCCTCATTCACGCTGTCGATGTAGGCGTAGTTGCCATTTCCGTTGTCCGCCAGGGCTTCCATCTTGTTGTCCTTGATGTTGCCCACGCCAAACCCGAGCACGGAGAGGAACACACCCTTCTCCCGCTTTTTCTCGACAAGCCTGGTCAGTTCGCTGTCGCTGGAGACACCCACGTTGAAATCGCCATCGGTCGCGAGAATCACGCGATTGTTGCCACCCTCAAGGAAATGGCGCTCCGCCAGCCTGTAGGCGGTTTCAATGCCCCTGGCTCCCGCCGTGGTGCCGCCGGCCGTCAAATCGTTGATGGCCGCCATGATTTCCGCCTTGTTCCCACCGGCCGCGCCCTCGAGAACAATCCGGTCATCTCCCGCATACGTGACAATGGAGATGCGGTCCGTCTCCTTCATCTGCTCCACCAACAGGGAAAACGCGGTTTTCACGAGCGGCAGCTTCATCGGATCGTTCATTGAACCGGACACATCCAGCAGGAACAC
Source organism: Bacillota bacterium (assembly GCA_023459915.1). GTDB lineage: Bacteria > Bacillota > Clostridia > DSM-8532 > DSM-8532 > JAEWSN01. Next base: position 33,322 of record JAEWSN010000105.1, on the reverse strand, counting down.
CAGGTTTGACGGTGGCAGCGCCTCCTTCTCGATCCGCTTGCCCTGAATGCCCACACGCATCAACAGATGATCCGTGTTCCAAGGGCAGGGAGCCAGTTCCGGATGCACCGCGAAGGGCACATCATCTGTCGGTTCGGCGTACCCGTATGGGAAATAATTGATCATTTCCTCGATGCGCACTGCATCCACGGGAATCGACGCGCCGGTGTTGAGAAACCGCCGGATGTTGCTCCAAGAGGCCGTATCCACATCCGCGGAAAAGGTGGACAATGGCTCCAGCAACGGGCTCACAAACCCGCGTTCCCGGATGGTTGCGTAGTCTTCGGTATTCATCGGTTCATCCGGAAGCCCCGGTTCCATACCCATCGGGGGCGCTTCCCTGGAATAGGCGGTGTCCGCAGTGTTCCCGGCAATGGACTCCGTCTGAACCGATCCGCTTTTCTGCACGCGGGCCGAGGTGAACGGCCAGATGGACACAGGGGCCCCTGCCGCGCTGCTTGCGGCAGCCGGCGCGGCGCTGTCCCGGGGCGCCACAATGGCGGAATGGGCAGGGGTGATGGCTGTCGCGCCGCAGCCGGAGAGCAGCAATGTCAACACCAGAATCCAAGCAGAAAGTTCTTTTCTCTGTGCCATGATCAATTCCTCCTTTTCGTTCCAACCCAGTGGGTTGGACTGTCCGAAAATTGCAGGGGTTCCGGGATCCGTGAAACACGCCCGGTCCACACATCGCCGGATGGCCTGTGTGGTGTCTCTGCCCAATCGGACGGGAGAGCAGGAGAAATCGTTCATTTCCAGGAAAATGGATGGAAGCTTTGGCCGAGGGGTTAGCGGAACAGCTCGGGCTGCGCGGTCACAAACCGGTTGTACAGTTCCCTGAATTGGTCCAGATGCAGGAAAAAACAATCCGCGATGATCGGGTCAAAATGGCTGCCGTGGCCTTCCTGCAGGATGTCCACAGTCTGCTCGAAGGCGTAGGGTTCCTTGTACGGGCGGCGGGAGGTGAGCGCGTCGAACACATCCACCAACGCCACAATCCTTGCACTGAGCGGAATTTCCTTTTCACGCCGGCCCAGCGGATACCCGCCGCCATTCCACTTCTCATGATGCCCGCCGGCGATTTCGATGCCAACCTGAAACAGGCTCCGACCCGCCTTGAGGATGTTGTTCTCCGCCTCCTGGAGCACATTCGCCCCAAAGGTGGCATGCGTCTTCATGTGTTCGAACTCCTCCGGGGTCAGCTTGCCCGGCTTGAGCAGCACGCTGTCCCGGACCCCCACCTTGCCGATGTCGTGCATGGGGCTGAACCGGATGATGTCCCGCAAATACGTGTCGGTCAGTTCTTCCCCGTACACGCCCTCCTTGATGAGGCACTGGCACAACAGGGTGGTGTACTGCTGGATGCGATCGAGATGAACCGCGGTATCCTCATCCTTGGCTTCGGCCAGCTTGGCCAGCGCCAGCACGCTGGAATACAGCAGCTCATCCAGGAACAGGCTCTTCTCCACCGCGATGGACAACGCGTCGGATACGGTCGAGAGGAACGCGGTATGCTTCTCCTCGTATGCGTTCATCTGCCGGCTGGAAAAGAAGAGAAATCCCAGCACCCGCTCCTGGTTGTGCAGCGAGAGCGTCAGAGAGGAGCGGATGCCTTCCTCAAGCAATACGCGGTTGTAGTCCGAATCCGGCCGTTGCGACACATGCCCGGCCAAATCGTTGATGACCCGCGTTTCCTGTTCCTTGTCCAGCAGGAAATTGCCCAGGGTTGTTTCATTCACACGGGCCCGCAGGCCCAGCATCCGGCGGGGCAGCCCGGTGAAGGTGCCGTCCGAAATCCCGAACTGGGCTTCGAGCACATCCGGCTCATCATGTCGAAACAGTGCGATTCCGATGTAATCGAACGGCAGATAGCGGCTGAACTTGTCATAAATGAACTGCAGAATCTCCTGGAAGGATTGCGAGTGGTTGACGTTGCCGATGAGATCCATGAGATCCCGGAATTCGTCGAGCACCTTGCCCATGTCGTCGAGCACCGGCTGCAGCTGCCGGGAGTCACCGATCAGGAGCTGCCGGTTCACGCCCTTCTCCGCCACACGCAGATACAGCTGATCCAACGGACGCACAAGAAAATGAAGCACCCCATACAACAGTGCCACCACCAGTGCGATCAGGATCATCACAATCATGGTGAAGGTGGCCAGATTTCGGTGATGCCGGTCTTCCAGCCCCTCCAGCAGTGCCTGGTTCAGCGCCAGGCTCTGCGCAAGGACGGTTTCGCTCAGCGAGGTCACCTGAATCACGGCCTTGCGCATGTCCGTGTCCAGTTCTGTTGCCGACTCCACCGCCAGCACGGCCGCCTTGAGCGCCGTCCAGGCCGGGTTCATGTCGTTCAGGATGGGCTTGAGCGGAAGCTCCTCAAAACGGGGAATGTCATAAGCCACGCCATCGGAGGAAAATGTGCCGTTGCGCACACTGAGAAAGGTGGCGTCGAAGGAGCCCCGAAACCCGGCCAGCGTGCGGTTGATCTCCCCAACTTTTGCCTGGAGCTCCTCCAGGCTCTGCACACGGTCTGGCGCGTCCATGGCGCCCAGCACGGATGCCTTTCGCGCCGCATCCCGCGCCAGGCCGATGGTGTAGGCCCGCTGCAGGCCCAGCGTGTCCACCAGCCTGTCCCGCACGGTATCATAAGCGGATTCGTAACGGTACATCACCAGCAGGACACCAATGAAGATGGCAAACGCCAGCAGCACCCAGCCAAGGCGGATGGCAAAACGGTAATAGAATTTGGAATGGGTGGGTTTCATCCAGGCCTCCGCGCGCAGCTTCCGGTTCCGATCCATGGCCTGATTCACAGCCACTGCTTTCTTACCACGCAGACGCATGCCGTTATCAAAGTTTTTTGACAAATGTCAACCGATACGCAGGACTCCCCCGACATCCACCGTTCACAATTTTGTCTTTTTGTCAAATTTGTCGATTCTGTTCAAGAATTGTTCATAATATTATCACATTCCAGACATACACCTGTTACATGGGACGTGGTATAATGATTTCGCAGGGTAAGATGTATTCCTCCTTTTTCATGATAGTTCATCTTCATTGATCTGCAGACACCGTGAGCAATCGGAATCATTATTCATTATCCGAATCAGGTGTCTTTTTTTTGCCCAAAAATGCTGAAAAGGGGTGTTTCCCACGCGGGAAACACCCCTTTTGCTTTTTATGATCAGACGGGCAATGCCGGCCCGGCCAGTTCCTTGGCCACCATCTCATCGATGATGTGGAAGTCCTCGGTGGGTTCGAACCGCGCCACCACCTCACCGCTTCTGGAGATGAGGAACTTGGTGAAATTCCACTTGATGTCCGGTTTGTTCTCGTATCCCGGATCCTCCTTGGACAGCATGTCACGCAGCACCGGCGTGAGCTCGTGCGCGTCGTCGAATCCCTGGAAGCCCTTCTTGAAGGTGAGATACTTGAACAGGGGATGCGCGGTTTCGCCCTTCACCTCGACCTTGTTGAAGATGGGGAAGCTGATGCCGAAGTTGGCATCACAGAACTTCACAATCTCCTCCGCCGCCTCCGGCGCCTGTTCATGGAACTGGTTGCAGGGAAAGTCCAGAATGACAAAGCCCTCGTCCCGGTATTTCTCATACAGATCCTGCAGGGCGTCATATTGGGGCGTGAACCCGCATTTGGTGGCGGAATTGATGATGAGCAACACCTTGCCCTCATACTCATGCAAATCTGTCTGGAACCCGTAGGCATTTTCCACCTTGAAATCGTATACCTTCATCTTGTCCTCCTCATATGGTCCGGCCAGCCGGCCTGTCATGAATGTGCCCTACGCGTGCCGGCCGCGAACCTGGTCGGCAACGCCTCATATGTTTCATACAATCCCGCTTTTCACGCCGCTGAAACAAGGAAGCGCATGGTGTTCACAGTCCATTCACGCATTATTCATTATAATTATGATGGTTTTAGTAGTATCATAAGGTCAGGAGGTGATCCCTGTGGTTGATGTATCCACACTTTCCCTGATTGGTGTTTTCACGGCAGGTCTGCTGTCGTTTTTCTCTCCCTGCATCCTTCCCCTGCTGCCTGTGTATCTGGCCCGGTTTGCCGGCGCCGCGAAGCCCGGCAGTCAAGGGGGCGACGCACAAACGGCTGACGGCAGTGCGCCGATGGACGGCGCAACACGCGACGGCATGTCTTTTGGCAGCACGACCCTGGCCGGCGCTCCGCTGGGCCGCGCCCTGTTGGGCCGTGCCTTGTTCCAGCCGGCCGTGCTGGTCCAGACCGTGGCCTTCGTATTGGGGCTTGGCACCACCTTTGTCCTGATGGGCTTCGGCGCCGGCGCGCTGGGCGCGGTGCTCGATGCGCGGGTGTTCTCGGTTGTGGGCGGCTTCATCATCATCCTGCTGGGCCTGCAGCAGGCCGGTGTGCTGCGCATCCCCTTTCTGGAACGGGAGGCGCGCATGGAGGCCGGTACGAGAAACGGTCTTTTCGGATCCTGGCTGCTCGGCTTCACCTTCAGCTTCGGCTGGACCCCCTGTGTGGGTCCCATCCTCGCGTCCGTGCTTGTGCTCTCGGCGCAAGGGGGCACCGCCTGGGTGGGCGCCGGCCTGATGGCCGTGTTCACGCTGGGGCTGGCGGTTCCGTTTCTGCTGCTGGCCCTGTTCACCAACGCGCTGCTCGCCTTCTTCAGAAAATTGTCGCGCTTCCTGCCCAAAATCCGTCTCGCCGGCGGGCTGATCATCATCGCCGTCGGTATCTGGATGGTCGCGACAAATCTGGGGCCTGCGCTTTCGAACCGGAATGGGGACACCGGGGCCCCGGCCGGAGAAGCAACCGTCGCAACCGCGGAGAAGGATTTCTCGCTGCCGGATTTGGATGGCAACATGGTTCAATTGTCGGACTACAATGGACAAAAGGTGTTCTTGAAATTCTGGGGCAGCTGGTGCTCGGTCTGCATGGCCGGCATGGATGAGTTTGTGGCATATGCGGACGCGCAGGCGGCATCTGGAGAGGTTGCCGTGTTGACCGTCGTCGCGCCGGGACTGTACGGTGAAATGCAATCCGACGAGTTCCGGACATGGTTCCGCGCCCAGGGTTATGACTTCACGGTGCTGCTCGATGAAGGCGGACGCGTCACGAATCTCTACAATGTGCGTGGCTTCCCCACCAATGTCTTCATTGATCCGCATGGCGCCATCGCCTTTTCCATGGCCGGCGGCATGGACAACACCATGATCACGGACGTCTGGGGGCAAATCGACACAATCCTTGAGGAGAATCAACAGCAAGGCGGAGCCGACGGTGCGCAGACCGGCACCACGGCCGGTGGGGCAACCGGCGGGACGAACGTCGGGACAACCGGTATGACCGACGGTAACACGGCCGATGCGACCACCGGCAGCTCCTGGTACGACCGGCTGGCCGCCACCACCCACAACGGCCAATATCCGGCCAACCCCAACACCCTGATCGACTACAGCGACGTTCCGCTTCGGGACATTTGGCTCGCCGGCGGCTGCTTCTGGGGCGTGGAAGCCTACATGGCCAGGATCTACGGGGTGGCGGACGTGGTCTCCGGATACGCGAACGGCACCACGGAAAACCCCTCGTATGAACAGGTGGTCTCCGGAAAAACCGGCCACGCTGAAACCGTACACATCCGGTATGATCCCGCGCGCACCGATCTGGAAACGCTGTTGACACATTTCTACGGCATCATCGACCCCACCAGTGTCAACCGGCAGGGCAACGACCGCGGCACGCAATACCGCACCGGCATCTACTACGGAGACGCCTCTGATCTGCCCGCCATCGAGCGGGTCACCGAACAGGTGGCGGCCGAACTGGACAAGCCTGTTGCGACAGAAATTGAACCCCTGTCGGGATTCTGGCCTGCGGAGGATTATCATCAGGACTATCTTGAGAACAACCCCTCCGGCTACTGCCATGTGGATTTCCAACCGTTGGCCGACGCGGCCCCCTTCATCGATCCGGCCTTGTACCCCGTACCGGATGACGAAAGCCTGCGCGCGCGGCTCACGCTCGAACAATATGCCGTCACAAGGGAAAATGACACGGAGCGCTCCTTCATCAACCTGTACTGGGACAATCATGAACCGGGACTGTATGTGGACATCGTGACGGGCGAGCCCCTGTTCAGCTCGCGTGACAAATACGACTCCGGATGTGGATGGCCCAGCTTCACCAGACCCATTGTGCCGGAGGTCATCACGACCCGCGAGGACAATTCCCGTGGCATGCAAAGAACCGAGGTGCGCAGCCGCGCGGGCGACGCACACCTCGGTCATGTGTTCGAGGACGGCCCCAGGGAGGCCGGGGGCTTGCGCTACTGCATCAACAGCGCCTCCCTGCAGTTCATCCCGCTTGCGGAGATGGATGCCCGGAGATATGGCCATCTCATCACGACCGTGCTGGGCACATCATTTTAGTCCGCGCAGCCGGGATGCCTGCCAAACATGAAAACGGGCCAGGTCCGCGCAATCAGGACTTCGGCGCCGGTGCCTTCACAACAATGAGTTCCAGCGTCACATCGTCCTTGTTGCCCACATCCATCCGGGTGCCGAATGGAATCTTCAACAGGGTGCCGCCTTCATACCGGTGCGGGTCCTGATCATCGAGCGCGATGGTCAGCGTGCCGCGGACCACGGTCATGTAGACATTCGAATTCGCGTTGTGCTGGGGCAGGCCCTCGTCCTTGTTGAAGACCATGTGGATGTAATGGACATTTTCATCCATGATGACCTTCTCCACCGCCTTCTCATTGCCTGTTGCCAACTTGTGAACCTTCTCGATCATGTTGCCTCCCTCTCGTATCGCCATCTGTTGTGGCGTGTTTCTTTGAATCGCGTTTCTTTGAATCATGTATCTTTGAATCGTGTTTCTTTCAGCGGGCCCGGCCGTAGGCGATGGCATTTTTCGGGCAGGCCACCGTGCAGTTCTGGCACTGATGGCACATTGCGGGGTTGATGGCCGCCTTCCGGTTCCGGACCTGCACCGCCGCACTGTCGCAGGCCTTGACACACAATCCGCAGCCCACGCAGGCATCCTGATCAACGGTTTTGGAGAACCGGGCAAACCGGCCGCCGATTTTCTGCAGCATGCCGAACGGACAAATCCGGTTGTGGAAGACTTCCGGTTCATAAAACAGGGTGATCACCACCGCCACGCCGGTCAGCACCAGCAGAATGGGGATGTCCAGACCCAGCGCGCGCTTGAGGCCCATCATGGAAACCAGTGACACAACCAACACCACCCACGGCAGGTAACGGCCCTTCAGCCATGCCGGCGCCGGTCGCCGGGCCAGACGCAGCTTTTTCGCCAGCCAGTCTGTCGGCACCATCAGGGTGTTCATGGGACAGGCATAGCCACAAAAGAAACGTCCGAAAAAAGTGGCCCCAACCAGGCTGAGCGCAAACAGTCCCAACCAGACCGGCAATTTGCCATTGAGGACCAGAAACAGGAAAATGGCCAAAAATGCCACCCGCACCCCTGTGGTGATGACCTGTCTGGGGTCCGCCTTGCGTTTTCGCCCCGTGGGTTTCGCCGTCCTGTCTCCCGTTGTCTTGTCCTGGCTTGCGCCGCTTGCATCCGCCATGTCCGTCACCTCTTTCGTTCCCAGTGTAACGGGCTTGAAACGAAAAAGGCGTAACCAAGGCTACACTCTCGCATATCCCCGTTGCTTCTCCGGCTTGGGAGCCAGTGCCGCGGCGATGCTCCCGATGGCCGGGAACAGCATCATGACAAGAATCACCTGCGTGTAGCCGCCAAAGAAGTCGAACGCGGCGCCGAACGGCAACGGCCCGAGCGCGGAAGCGACAACCATCACGGTCATGACAAAGCCGCGGATGCTGCCCTGGTACTTGCGGCCGAAATAGTTCGGCCAGACCACATTGCCGGCGATGGCTTCAAAGCCTTGCAGGAAGCCCCGCAGCACCCCAAACAGGATGGCGCCGGCCAGACTGTTCACAAACAGCAGCATCAACAGGGTGCCGGCCTGCAGCACATAGGTCACCGCGATGACATGGTGCACCTTCAGCCGATCGAGCACATAGCCTGCCAGAAAGGTCGACGGGAAGGACACACCGGCAATGATCCCGAGCACGGTGGCCGCGCTCGCCTCCCCCACGCCGCGTTCACCGAGAATGGAGATGAAGTGGAAGGTGAGCCCTGTGCCCACCACGGGAGAAGAAAAAGCCAATAAAAAGCATCACCGGCGTGGCCACCAGGCTGTTCCAAAAACAGGTCAGCGCCAGCAGGACGCCGACCACCATGGACATGCGCCGCCCGCCGTACCGGTCGATGACCCGCCCCATGAAAAACAGGAGCAGGCCGGACAGCATGGTGGCCGCCGAGTACAACAGGGAAACAAAGGTGCGCGACCAGCCAAACGCCCGGATGTACTCATTGATGAACATGGATATGGAATAGGTCTGTCCGGGGCTTGAGAAGAAAATGCCAAGCCCGGATACGGCCACAATCACCCATCCGTAGTAGAACGGGGTTACAAATGGTGCTTTTGACGATTTGAATGACAATTGCATGCTGCTCTCCTGGGGCTGCCCGGTGGTGGCACACGCATCCCCGCAGGGGTGTGGGAAACCGGGGGTATCGGAAACGTGGGCAATCGAAAACGCGACCAACCGGAACCTTGATCAACCAGAACCTTGATCAACCGGAACCTTGACCAATCGGAACCTTGACCAATCGGAAACGCGGGTTCTGCGTCACCGAGATACGCCGGGACGCATGAGAGTATATCCCCTGCGGTTGTGCATTGTCGATGTAAACACGTGTTCTGCAAGCTATCGCACGGAACCATGCAAATACGTCCCACCCTGTGATACAATGAGGCGCGTGGCACCGCCACACACAGGCGGATTCACCGGAACACCTCACCACCGCACACGGACAGTTTTTGTCGGCTTATCGCCCGGACAGCAGGAGGAGAACCCATGGGAGGCATATTCGGTGTCGTTTCCAGGAACGACTGCAAGCTCGACGTTTTCTTTGGAACGGATTATCATTCCCACCTCGGCACCAGTCGGGGCGGCATGGTCTTTTATGACGGGAAAACATTCACCAGCGGCATTCACAACATCCGCAACTCCCCCTTCCGGACCAAATTCGAACTGGATCTGGAACGGCTGTCCGGACATATGGGCATTGGCTGCATCTCCGACAGCGACCCGCAGCCGCTGATTGTCCGCTCCCACCTTGGCAGCTACGCCATCACCACGGTGGGGCGCATCAACAACATGCAGGAGCTCATCCAACGGGCCATGAAGGACCGGCGGGGCCATTTTCTGGAAATGAGCAGCGGCGACATCAACGCCACGGAGCTGGTGGCGTCCCTCATCAACGAGCGCGACAGCATCCTCGAGGGCATCAAATACGCGCAGTCCCTGATATTGGGCTCCATGACCCTGCTGGTTATGACCCCGGACTGCCTCTACGCCGCAAGAGACCGTCTGGGCCGCACCCCCTTGTCCATTGGGAAAAAGGAAGGCGCCATGTGTGTCTCCTTCGAATCCTTCGCCTATCTGAACCTGGGCTATCAGGATCTGCGGGAGCTTGGGCCGGCGGAGATCGTTCAAATAACTGCGGACAGCGCTGAAACCATCAGCCCGCCGCAGGAGGAGATGAAAATTTGTTCCTTTCTGTGGATCTATTACGGCTATCCCACCTCGTCCTACGAGGGCCGGAATGTCGAGGAAATCCGCTACCGCTGCGGGGAACGCATGGCCCGGCGCGACAAGGCCGAACCGGATCTGGTCGCCGGCGTGCCCGATTCGGGCACCGCACACGCCATCGGCTACGCCAATGAATCCGGGATTCCCTTTTCCCGGCCATTCATCAAGTACACCCCCACCTGGCCGCGTTCGTTCATGCCGCAGGATCAGAGCATGCGAAACCTCATCGCGCGCATGAAGATCATCCCCATCGATTCGCTCATCCGCAACAAGCGGCTGCTGCTCATCGACGACTCCATTGTCCGGGGAACGCAGTTGCGGGAAACCACGGAATTCCTCTACCAGTGCGGCGCGCGCGAGGTGCATATCCGTCCCGCCTGCCCACCGCTGGTCTACGGCTGTCCCTACCTGAACTTCTCGCGGGCCACGTCGGTCATGGATCTCATCACACGCCGGGTGATTCGCGACATGGAAGGGGACAAGGCGGAGGAGAAGCTGCCGCTTTACACGGATCCGGAAACACCGGAATACCGGGCCATGCTCGATGGCATCCGCAACCGGCTCAACTTCACCTCTCTGGTGTTCAACCGACTCGATGACATGATCGATGCCATCGGCCTGCCGGCCTGCAAGCTGTGCACCTACTGCTTCAACGGCAAGGGTTGACACTTACGGCCCGGCCACCTCATCGGCAAGGGCTGACACACACGACACATTCACCTCAACGGCAAGGGCTGACGCCACTCATGGCGCCAGCCAGCCCCGCATCGCGCGTCCCGCCTCCATGGTGTATCCGGAGTGGGCGGTATACAGGCATTTGACGCCCCGCAGCGGATCGTCCCCACCACTGGCCAGCATGCGGGCAGCCAGCATCCGGATGCTCTCACGATGCGTCCCGGTGTCCATGTTGATGAATGCCGGCATGATGCGGACTTTCCCAAAAAGGAGTGTCAGCGCGTCTCCCACAAACAGGTGGCGTCCCTCCACCAGCCAACTGGTGGAGCCGGGCGTGTGCCCGGGCGTCGCGACGGCGTACACCGAGATGCCATCCGCGTCAACCGTTTCGCCATCCGCCACCCACTCCGCCGGTCGCGGCAACGGCTTGTTGAAATGCCTGGGCGCGCGGGGCATTGCGCCGGCGATCATGGGTTGCTCTCCTTTTCCCACGTACAGCTTGGCGTTCGGGAACACCGACAGCGCGCCGGCATGATCAAAGTCCGAGTGGGTCAGGAACAGATGGGAGACAGACGCCGGGTCGATCTTCAGACGCCGGAGCGAGGTGCGGACCACACGGGGCCGGTATCCGCTGTCGATGGCAATCATCGTTTTTCCCTTGCGGAACAGGAACAGGTTGACAAAACCATCGTGCCCGATGGCAACCTGCGAGGTGACCCATTGTGTCAGGGACGGCACGAACATCATGGCGCGTTCTCCTGTTCTGTTTGTTTCCGCGGCCTCAATCCGCACGGAGGGAATTCTTCCCGCAGCATCCCGCCCAACGGGGAAAGGAACCGTCCAATGTACGGTCCCCTTCATTATAATGTATGAACGGCGTCCTGTGTCATATCATGAAACGGAAGGCGCGGCCTGGACCAATGACAGAAACTTGCGCGTGGTCAGCGCGTTGATGCCGGCATAGCAGACCAGATACACACCCACCGCCCACAGATATGGCGTCAGGAGGCTGTAATCGAGCAGGTTCGACAGCTCGGCAACCGCAAACACGCTGTGCAGCAGACCCACCAGCAGCGGCACCAGCAGGGACAGCCCCAGCTGCATCGACACCGCCTTCCGCAACTCCTGACCGGTCAGCCCCAGCCGGACCAGCACGCTGTATTTCTCACGGTCAGCCAGGCCTTCGCTGAGCACCTTGAAGTAATGGATGCTGCCTGTGGCCAGCAGGAACACCACCGACAGGAAGGTTCCCAGGAAGAAGAACAACCCGTAAAAGCTCTCCTCTTCCATATACCGGACCGCCAGCGAGAAGAACTGCGCCTCCTGTGGCAGCAGCGCGGCCAGTTCCATGCCCAATGCCTCACCCTGATACGCGTTTGAAACCGCATATCCATGGAACACCGATGTCTCGAACACCTTGTCGCCAAAGGCTTCCCAGACGGAATCGGCCACGACCACAACGTCACGCTGGTACATGGCGCCCTTGCCAAACAGGGGAACCCGCAGCTGCTTCACGATCGTGACGGGGGACACACCGGTTCCCTCTGAAAAAGCCACAACCTTGCCTTTCGTGTTGAAAACCCCGCCGATGGTTGCGGGCGAGATGAGGTACAATGCCTCATCCGGCGCAAGGATCGGCAAGTCGACACTTTTTCCGGGATACCGCTGTTCCACGGATTGCTGAATCCGAATCACATCGGAACGCCGGATGATCCGGATCGAATCCGTTGTGAGTCCCAAATTGTCGGTCGGGCCCGCGGCAACGGTCTTGATTTCCACACGCATCTCATCAAGCAGGTCGTGTTCGGAGGCCACAATGGCATCCCGTATCGCGGTTTCCTTCTCCACACCGGAAAAAACGCGGGAGTACGACCAGGGACAGTTCAGGTGCATGGTTTCCGAGACATAGTATTTCAGCGACAGGGATGTGCCGAACGCGGTGACCGTGGTTGCCGTCATCACCGCCATCATCGCCAGGCTGCGGTAGTTGCTGCGCAGCCGGAACAGGATGTTGCTGATGGCGATGAGCCGGACACCCCGGTACATGACACGCGGCGACTGCTCCAGCAGGCGGGCCAGCAGGGGCACGAACGCGCCGAACAGCCAGAAGGTGCCGATGACCACCAGAACCACGACAGGAATCATGAAATTAAGGGATCGGCTGAGAAAATATCCTGCGCCAATGAAAAGCACCGCGCCGGCGGCACGGAGCCACATCAGGCGCATGGGTTTTTCCTCCCGGGCGGTATCCCGGATGAGATCGATGAGGCTGCTGCGGGCCACCTTGATGCGGTGCCAGAGCGCCAGCCCCGCAAACAGCAGTCCAAAGGTCACCACGGTACTCAGGACAGCCTGCAGCGGAATGGAAAACCGCACCACGATGTCCAGCAGGGCCACCCTGGCCACCGCCATTTGGAACAGGCGGGAAAACAGGATGCCCACCCCCAGTCCCAGCGACAGCGTCACCACACCCGTCATGAGGTGTTCAATGGCGAACACGCGTCCCAGCTTGCGGTTGCTGACGCCCATGAACAGGTACAGGGCTATCTCCTTCTTCCGCTGCTTCATGAAAAAGCTGCTGGAATAGAACAGGAAGAAGAACAGAAACACCACCATCAGAAACGCGGTCATGCCCGCGCTCATGGCCGCCGCCTGCTTCACACGCTGTGCCTCGAGGAACTCGGGGCTGTACTGCAGGAACATGAACTCATAGTAGACGGCCACGGAAAACACGAGGACGCCGAGATACAGCAAATGGGTCTTGAGGTTGTTGCGGAACATTTTCCATGCGATGCTAAAGCAGCCCATCGGGATTGGCACCTCCCATCGAGGACAGCATGTCCAGGGTTTTCTGGAACAGATCGCGCCGGTTGCCGGACCCGTCAAGCCGCGCGTGAATCTGCCCGTCCTTGAGGAACAGGATGCGTTCACACCAGCTGGCCGCAAAGGCGTCGTGTGTCACCATCACAATGGTGGTGCCATATCGGCTGTTCAGCTCCCGGAAACAGGAAAGCAGCTCCGCGGAAGACTTGGAGTCCAGGGAACCGGTGGGCTCATCCGCAAAAATCACGGGCGGGCGCAGAATCAGGGCGCGCGCCGCGGCCACACGCTGCTTCTGGCCGCCGGAGAGCTGCCAGGGGTGCTTGTCGAGCTGGGTCTCTATGCCGAAGAAGGCTGCCAGTTCCTGCACGCGCGTCAGGATTTCCTTGTGATGCACGCGGTTGAGCGCCAGCGGCAGGGCGATGTTGTCGCGGACGGTCATATTGTCGAGCAGGTTGAAGTCCTGAAAAACGAAGCCCACCCGATCCCGGCGAAACCGCGCCAGCGCGTCGCCCTTGAGTGTGGCGATGTCCGTCCCGTCAAAGGTGATGGTGCCGGCCGTCGCGCGATCCACTGTGGAAAGCAGGTTGAGCAGTGTGGTCTTGCCGGAGCCGGACGGCCCCATGATGCCGAGAAACTCACCCTTCCGGACCTGCAACTCCACGCCGTTGAGGGCGCTGAAAAGGTTGCCGCGGGTTCCGTATTCCTTGCGCAGCCCCTGGGTGACCAGCACATGGCCGGCCCCTTCATGGCGCGCGAGCACGGGATGCCGATGACCGGTCTGCGCCTTGTGTGCCGCGCGGGTGGCAGGCGTTTCGATCGGCGTGTCCTGCGACACGGCGGATGTGGTTTGCTGGATTGCTTCCATGATGTCATCTCCTTGCTTTTGCTCCGGCCGCCGGAGGCCAAGGTCTCCGCTCCCTGGTTGCCGGCCGTTTCATGGGGTGTGCCGGGGATGACATGATTGTACCTCGGCTGCAACGGGGATACCTGCGCCACAAGGTGACAAACCGCGCCGCAACGTGACAGTTTTGTCACCTTCCACCCGTCTTGCCGAAACGCCACCGGACCATGGGCGCCACTGGGCAATGGGCGCCGCAGGATAGTGGGCGCCGCTGGATCAAGGCGCCACGGGAATCTGGCGCTTCCTCACATGGCGGGAGAAAACCAGTCCCCGATGCGATAGAAGTGCAGTTGGAACACGGCTCCCTCTCCGGGTTCCGAGGCCGCCTGCAGCCCTATGCCCAACAAATCCGCCGCCCGCTTGGCATAGTACAGGCCCATGCCGGTGTCCCGGATCATCACGGCAACCCCTTTGTCCGTTGGAACGCCCTGTACCACAACCATTCCACCGCGCGGGGTATATTTGGCGGCGTTGTGCAGTATCTGCTCCAGGATGTACACCACCCACTTCTCATCACTCGTCACCGTCAGGTTCATCCCCGCCACCTCCACGGCGATGTCCTGCGCCATGAAAAAGGGCATGTTGGTGCGGATGGCCGCCCGGAGCGCCTTCTGCAGGGAAATCTCGGACATGGCGAGATCCTCCTGGCTGCTTGCGGCCCGGCCGGCATACAGCACCTGGTTCACCAGAAACTTCACGCGCGCCAGTGCCAGCCGCAGCCGCCGCGCACCCACTTCGGCCTGCCCGGCCTCCGGGACAGCTTTGAGACGCCCGTCCGCAAGGGCCGCATCGGGATGCCCGGGCGAAAGGGCCGCATCGGGATGCTCTGGCGAAGGGTCCTCGTCGGAATCCCCGGTCTCCGGGAAGGCACCGGTCTGACCCGCGGTCTCTTCCAGCACCAGCTCCATCACGGACAGGGGGATTTTGATTTCGTGCGTCCACTGCACAATGTAGTCCTGAAGCTCCGTCATCTGGCCGCGCAGCGTGCGCAGCCGCGGCTCCCAGGTGTCATGCTCCCGCGCGGCGGTTTCCCTGACCAGCGACTCGTAGACACCCTCTCCGGCGGGCAACGCGCCTTCGAGCGGCTGTCCCTTGGCAAGCACCTCCCGCAGCGGCGCGAAACGCTGACGCTCACGGAACCAGCCCACGCCGTTGCCGAGGAGGAAACAGACGGCCAGCAACAGGTTCAGATACCCGAAATCCGGCAGCCCCTGTGCCAGTGTGCCGCTGGCGAGCGCCAGCGCGTCCACCAGCGCCCAGAGGAACAGCGAGGTCACCAGACTGTACCGGTGGGCGCGCAGATAGGCTGAAATCTTCATGGCACCCGGTACCCCTGTCCTTTCCGTGTCTCGATGAAGTCCGGCAGGCCAATCCCGGCCAGCTTGGCCCGCAGGCGCGTGATATTTGCGGTCAGCGTGTTGTCATTGACATACACGCTGTCATTCCACAACAGCTCCATCAGCCGGTCCCGGCCCACCACCCGCCCGTCCTGCGCCAACAGGTGGCTCAGCAGCTTCTGCTCATTCCGGGTCAGTGTCACCTGTTGGTCCCGGTGGCGGGCCGTGGCGTCCGGAAGGTTCAACACCAATCCGCCACGGGACACAAAATCGGCGGGCACGTCGGCCCAGGCATACACGCGGCGCAGCAGCGCCTGAACCTTGGCCACCAGCACCGACATGGAGAACGGTTTGGTGATGTAGTCGTCCGCGCCGGCGTTCATGGCCATCACAATGTCCATCTGGGCATCCCGTGAGGAGAGGAACACCACCGGCACCCTGGACAGCTCCCGAATCCTGGCACACCACCAAAATCCGTCATACCGGGGCAGGTTGACGTCCAGCAGCACCAGATGCGGCTCGAAGGCGGCAACCTCCCGAATCACGTCCTCGAACTGATTGGGTACAAGAACGGAAAACCCCCACCGCGTCAGGCCGGCCGCGATCTCCGCGGACAGGGAGGCATCGTCCTCCACCACCAGCACACGATGCGCCTGCGAAGCGTCCGTTGTCGTGTCTGTGGCATGTGCGCCCGCGCCATGGCTCATGCCGGTTGCATCCCCGCCAGTCATGCGTCGAATCACTCCCTCCCGAATACCAGATACAGAAAATCCGCCACCGCGTCCTCCCCGTGATGCGCCACAATGTGGTCGGCCAGGGCACGCACATCGGGATGCGCGTTCTCCGGCGCCGCGGATATGCCGGCCACCCGCAGCATGGCGGCATCATTCTCATAATCCCCGATGGCCAGCACCTTTTCCGGCGCGATGCCCAGGCTGTCACGCAGTTCAACGAGGGCCGTTCCCTTGGAGATGCCGGGCGGCATCAGTTCCAGACAGGAATCGGCGGTGAGCAGCATGTCCACCAGGGGGGCCACCGGATGGGCGGCCAGATACGGGGCCAGCGCGTCAATGCGTGCCGGCTGACCCGTCAGCACCAGTTTGAACACATCGGCGCCCACCTGTTCCGCCGCGGTCTCCACAAACCGGGCGCGTTCGCCGGCGGTCATTTCCGACAGCCAGGGAACATGGGTCAGCACCGCCGCGTGCTCCGGCTCAAAGGCGATGATGCCGATATCCGGAAATTCCCGTGCCACGTCCGCCACGCATGCATGCAATACGTCCATGCGCATGAATTGGGTGTCCAGCCACTGCCGGCTGTCCAAATCGTACAGGCCCGCGCCATTGAGGACAATCATCGGGCAATTCACGGCCAATCCATGAATCCGTTCCAGAATGGAGGTTGGCATCCGGCCTGTCGCAATCGTGAAGCGCCCCCCCTGTGCCACAAAAGACCCAATCACCCGCCGGTTCCGGTCCGAGATGTTCCCATCCGGCGAGAGCAGCGTGCCGTCCATGTCCGAGGCCAGCAGCCAGCCGTCAAATTTTCCCATTTCGCTGTCCTTTCTGTTCAACCTGTTGTCCACCCGTTGTCCCATTGTCCTGTTGTCCACCCGTTGTTCCACTGTCCCGTTGTCCATTGGCCCGTTGTCCCCGGCTTTGCTATGGCATGCCGGCAACCACCTGTCGTCAACCGCCTGCCGTCTGTTGTCATCCGTCGCCGTCTTCCACCGAATCACTGGTTTCGGCAACAGTAACGATCTCCGGGTGTTTCCGCACGGGCATCATCCTTCCAGCATGTGCCGGAAGAAGGCCACGCAGCGGTTGAGATTGTCCAGGGAAATCCGTTCATTGGTACCGTGCACGCCCTTGAGATCCGTCATAGTGATGCGGTAGGGCGTAAACCGGTACTGGTTGTCCGAGACCGCCTCGTATTTTCTGGCGTCCGTGGCCCCCATCATCAGGTACGGGACTGCCAGCGCCTCGGGATACAGCGCCTCCACGCCGGCCACCATCCGGTCCCAGGCGGGATGCGCGGTTGAGGAAATGGCGGACGGATCGTTCATCTTGTCCGGCTCGATGGCGATGCCGGCATCCCCGACGATGTTGCGCAGATGTGCCATCAGCGTTTCACAGGTATCCCCATGCAGAATCCGGAAGTTGGCGACCGCCTCCGCCTTTTGCGGCAGCACGTTCATGGCGTTGCTGGCCTGGGCCATGGTGGGCGCGGCCGTGGTGCGCACCATGGCATTCCCCGTCCGGCCGGCGCTGAACACCTTCAGGAACAGCGGCTCGAACAGCCACAGGTTGGCCAGGATGAGCCGCAACCCGAAGGGCAGCTCGCGGCCCACCTTGTCCAGGAACAGCCGCACAGGCGGCACCAGCCGGGCCTTCATGGGCGTCCGTTCCAGCTTGTGCAGGAAAGTCGCCACATGCCCCAGCGCCGTATGCCGGGGCGGCATGGAGGCGTGGCCGCCCTCGTCGCGCGCGGAAAAGCGGATGTCCGCATAGCCTTTTTCCCCGATGCCGATCAGCGCCAACGGCCGTTCCAATCCCTTGAGCGCACCCTCCTGCACCGCGCCGCCCTCATCGAGCAGCCAGGAAAACCGGATGCCCTGCGCCGCAAACCATTCCGCCATCTTCGTCGCCCCGTCGACCCCGCCGATTTCCTCGTCGTGGCCAAACGCGAACCAATAGTCGTGCTCCGGCACAAAGTCTTCGGTCATCAGCCACTCGGCCGCCTCCAGCGAGCAGACGAGGTGACTCTTGATGTCCAGCGCGCCACGCCCCCAGACAAATCCGTCCGCGATGGCTCCGGAGAAGGGGGGATGTGTCCAGTCCGCTTCCGTGCCGGACGCAATCGGCACCACGTCCATGTGCGCCATGACGAGGGCGGGATTGTCACCGGTTTTGCCCTTCCAGCGATACGCCAGACTGAATTCGTTGATGACATGCTTTTCCGTAACCGCATGAAACTTCGGGAACAGACGCTCCAGCTCGGCATGCAGGGCCTTCATGGCCGCCTCCCGTTCCGGATGGCCCGGCGCGAACGAGATGGTGGGCTGCCGAATCGCGGCGGACAGCTTTTCCGCCACGGAGTTCGGGTTCTCCGGCATGCGCAGCGGGGCGCGTTTTGTCGCCGCCGCTGCCGGCACGAAACGGATGGCGCGCACCAGGACGATGGCGGCCAGCAACAACAGCAAACCGAGACAAATCCAAAGCACAGGCATGACAAACCTCCTTGGGTGAAACGGTGGAAAACGGTGGGGTCAGGCCCCCTGCAGTGACCTTGAGGGGGCCTGACCCCATTCG
This sequence comes from Bacillota bacterium, assembly GCA_023459915.1. Classification (GTDB taxonomy): domain Bacteria; phylum Bacillota; class Clostridia; order DSM-8532; family DSM-8532; genus JAEWSN01. Next base: position 14,553 of record JAEWSN010000105.1, on the reverse strand, counting down.
GATTCAGACCCCGACAAAGCCCTTCTTGTACATCAGGCGGGCGGCCAGAACGGAAACCAGCCCCATGACCGGAATGAGCGCGCCCTCCACACCGGCCGGCACATCAATGAGCAGGAAAATCAGCACCACCAGCACAATCGGCACAACAGCCAGTTTCCACTGTTTCTGTACCCAGTAGGCACCCAGCGCCCCGAACAGGGCGGGCATCAGGTGCTCGAACGCCGGCTTGAGCGCGGGCGACTGCAGCACGGGGGTCAGCGGCACAATCAGCAGCATGCCCACAAACACGATGCCCAGCGTCACAATCGACGAGGTGGCCACGGAAAGGCCCGCCACCACTTCCCCCTCGTCGGTCTGCGGCTTCACGCCCGCGGTTTCCATGCTCATCATGGCACAGGGAATCTTCAAATTGGTGAGGTTGCCCGTGACGAACACCAGATAGGACGCGTTCGACCCCAGCATGGGCACATAGGTGAGGTATTCCGCAATGGCGATGGGCACATACACCATGGCCACCATGCCAAGTCCCTTGAGCAGGTTGTTCACCGGCGGAAAAATGTCGAAATACAGGCAGACGGCATAGGGCACCGCCAGCAGGAGCAGCACCACCACGGAATTGTAGATGCGGCCGAACCGGTGGATGCCCTGATCGTACGGCACCCGTCCACTTTTTGTTGCCTGGTTCTGTTGCGTCTTGCGCATGTTCTCTCCCATCGCTTACCTCCCCGCGCCCTGCAGCAGCACCGCAAACGCCATGCCGGCCAGCATGGACAGCGACATCGCGAATTCCTCCATGCTGCGGCTCTTGATCCGTTTGGCCAGGAACGTGAGCCCCAGCATCACGGCCGCGCTGAACAGCAGCACCAGCAGCGGGGTTCCACCGGCCACGGCCGGCGGGCCGATAAAGACGGACAACATGCCGAAAAACAGGGCATTGACCAGAATGGCCGCCCACTGGTTGTCTTTCTTCCCGATGTTCTTCATGCCATGCTGGTAGCGTTTGAGCGTGAAGATGCTCAACAGCAGCCCGGTGAGAATGCCAATGGTCATCACCCACATGGAATTGCCAAAAACCTGCGCGGTATAGCCGGGCGCACCCAGATCGGCAATGCCCATGCTCTTGGCGCCGATGCCGGCGGCAATGAGCTCATAGGGTGCCGAGCCGATGACAGACAGGCGCATCCAGGAGAACGGCAGACCCAGCACCGGCGCGATGGCCATCAGGGACAGCACAATCGGCAGGGAGGGCACAATGGAGAAAACCGCGCTGGAACGGATGACCGCCCGCATCCGCTGCCTGTCCATGCCAATCTCAAGCCCGCGGCGCCAGGCGATGCGCAGGGAGATCAGCGATTGGATGAGGATCACGAACAACACGACGCCACAGATGGCAAAGATGAGCGGATGGTTGGCAATGGACAAATATTCGGCCATGGCAGAACCTCCTGAAAGATACTGCCACTATTGAATCACAGTGGAAACCTCTTGGGAAGTGTGTCCGGAGGCCTTTTCCTCAAGCATGCGCGTTTGCAGCGCCTCATACCGGAGCGGTCTGGCCAGCAGGAACCCTTGCAGCATGTCGCACGCGTGGGCCCGCAAGAACTGGCGTTGCGGTTCGGTTTCCACGCCCTCGGCCACCACGGACAGGCCCAGCCGGTGCGACAGGAGAATGATGCCGCTGACCACCTGATCCCGTCCCGCTTCCGCGCCAATGTTCTGGATGAAGGATCGATCGACCTTCAGGATGTCAATCGGCAACTCCTGCAGATAGTACAGGGAGGAGAAGCCCGTGCCGAAATCGTCCAGCGCGATGCCGACCCCCAGCGCGCGCAGGGCGTCCAGATGCCGCACCACGGACTCGAACGAGGCGATGACCACGGACTCCGTGATCTCCAGCTCCAGCCATTCCGCCGGATATCCCGTTTCCTCGAGCACCTCGCGCACCATGTCCACAAACAACGGGTGGTAAATCTGCGCGGCGGAAATGTTGACCGCAAGGATGAACCGCCGGCCGAGATCCTCCTGCAGCCTGCGCATGTCCATGCAGGCGTTGCGCAACACCCATTTTCCAAGCGGCAGGATATGGCCCTGCGCCTCCGCGAGGGGGATGAACTTGTCGGGCGGGATGTTGCCCAGCTCGGCGGACTGCCAGCGGGCCAGCGCCTCCACGCCGCGGATTTGCAAAGTGGATGTCTGGAATTGCGGCTGATACACCAGATGGATTTCCTCCCGCTCGATGGCGTTGACCAGCAGGCTCTCCATCTCCATGCGTTCCCGGATCTCCTCCTCCATCTGCCGATCAAAAAAGCGGATGACATTGCGTCCGGACTCCTTGGCCTTGTACATGGCGGTGTCGGCGCATTTGAGCAGATCCGTCACCGAGCGGCCATCTTGCGGATACACGGCAACCCCGAAGCTGCCGCTGATGGAGAAGACATAGTTTCCGAGTTCCACCGGCTGTTCCAACGCTTTTCGAAGCTCCTCCATGTACTGGAACATCTCCTGCTCCCGCATCGGCCGGTTCACCAGCAGGGCAAACTCGTCGCCCCCCAGCCGGCCCAGCAGATCCTCTTCGTGCAGCAGCCCCTGCATGCGGGACACCGCAATGTTGAGCACCTGGTCGCCCACATGGTGGCCGGCGCTGTCGTTGATTTGCTTGAAATTGTCGAGGTCGATGAAGGCAACGCCAATCTCCCGCCCTTCGCCCGGCAGGTTCCGGCCCTCCTCCTCCAGGGCATGGATGCGGGCGCCCAGCCGATCCATGAGCCGCTTGCGGTTGGGCAGGGCGGTCAGTGAATCATAGGTCGCCAGCCAGGCCAGCTGCCGCTCGTTTTCCTCCAGAATTTTGCTGTATTCCACGAGCTGACGGTTCTGGGCCTCCACTTCCTCCTCGCGTGCCTCGATCTCATCATGGGCGTATTGAAGCGCAGTCTGTTGCTTTCGCACCTCCTGATACCGCCTGAACAGCTGACGGAAGAGTAGAGCCAAGATAATCAGCGTGATGTAGGTGCCGATGGGCACAATCACACCGGACAACAGGGTGAAATCCTGTCGGACAAACATGGTGACCCCGACGACCAGCGCGGCAATGAGATTGCAGGTGCTCATGGTGATGAACCCGCGTCTGGGCACCACAGCCGTCACAAAAATGGAGATCAGCACTTGAACCTGGGCCAGCGCCCCCTTGAGCAAAAAGGGCACCCGTGGATTCCCTTGAAGCGAAAGCATGGCAAAAAACAGCAGGGCACCCGCCACCAGCAACGGCACATCGCCACGTCGTAGCCGGTAGTCCTCACGCCGCATCAGCCGCGCAAAAAACGTCTCATGACCACTGTCACTCTTTTGTTCGTCCTTCATCCCAATCCCTTCCCCTGTGTGTTCCGACTTACCGCCTATATATACCCAGTTTTCTCCCGCCGGCAACAGCGCTGACCAATCATTCGGAAATTTTGATGGGATCTGGAAAATCATCCATGTGACGCGTCCGGCAAACCGACAACAACAACAGACGAAAGCAGGGACAGGACCCCTCGCGGGTGGCCCTGCCCCTGCCTTGTTCATGAAAAATCGGAATTGCGCCCTATGCCTTCCGGTTGATCCGGAACACCTTGAACGAATGGGGTTTCAGCGTCACCGCCGCCTTGCGGAGCCCGGTCTTTCTGCCAAACCCGCCCTCGATTTCCTCAGAACGGATAATGGTCGCAGGTGCTTCCGGCTTCGCGCCGAACATGGCCGCCATGGGATCCACCGGTGTCGTTTCCGGGAACAGATCCTGTATCTCCGTCACTTCGTCTCCCACCACCAGGTTCACCTCGGCCGGTTCATCCCGGAAGGAGTGCACCACCACCGTATCGTTGTCATAGCAGAACAGCGACACCTGCGCGGGGGCCTCCAGATGCACGGGCATGTCCTGTGCGATGGTGCGGGCAATGCGGCCAATCACGGGCGCCGGCAGATGGTACAGGTCGGCCGGGTTGTCCGGGATGGTCAGCACGAACAGCTTGCTGTTGCCGTAGTCGGCGGCGTGGAACATGGGCGTGCCCGCCGCACCGCAGTTGCAGCTGACAATTTCCCAGGAATCGTTGGTGTGATACTCCACCACGGGCACCAGGAAAGGCTTGTCCGCCTTGCAGGTGGCCGGGTTCCAGCCCATCTGGAATTCCTCGGCCACCATCTTGCGATCGGTGCGCCGCATCTCCACGATGTCCCACAGGCCCTTGTCCTGCAACAGGCCCAGCAGACCGGTGGTGATGACCACCGTCTTGCCGTCCATGAGCTGCTTCTTGATTTTCGCGACCAAATCGGGGTCATGGGCCGCAGCCGCGGACAGGACCACGGTGTTGGCTTCCTCCGGGAACTGCGGCACCAGATCCATCGGCAGACCGATCATGCCCAGATAATTCACCAGAAAATCCTCGCCCAGCGAATGATATGGCTTGTACATCTTCACCCCGACAGGGTTTCCCAGCAGGGGCAGCACCTTGTCGATTTTCTCCAGCGCGGCGCCGGCCGCCACCGAATGGTTCGCCTCCCCGCTGAAGGTGCCGTCCGCGTTGCGCACACAGGCAGTCGCTCCATCGAAGGAAAAGCTGGTGCCGGTTCCCTGCCAGGCCCCGCGCTGCGCGTCCCGGACGGGAATCTGGATGGAATGGTAATCGAACAGGGTGATTTCGGGGGATTTGGCCAGCAGTGTGAGCCACAGCTGCTCGGCATACCGGTCGAGGGTGTTTGATCCGAACGGATCCACCCACCCGCCACGCACGCCGCCCGGCTTGATGTTCTCGTAGAACCGCTGCACCAGATAACTCTCGTACGGCTGCAGATGCTGCGCGCCGTGATATGCGTCACGGGTTTCATTGCCGGTGTACAAGCCGTCATAGAGCGGCGGCTGCACTTCCAGATTGAAGCCGAGGCCCTGGAAATGGTCGTACCAGTTGGGGTACTTGATCACCACCTCCACCTTCGGGTTCACGGCCTTCGCCGGCGCGAGCACCAGCTCGCGGGACGCCTGCGCCATCAGGTCCAGACGGAATTTTGTCCAGGTCTGTTCCCCTTTGGCCGCCACGCACTTGGGGCATTTGCAGTTGTTGAAGAAGAAATCGTCGAACACGATCTCGTCGAACAGACGCGCGGTCATCTCCACCAGTGACTTGAGCCGGTCGCGGTAATAGGGATCCGAATAGCAGTAGGTCTTGAAATCCGCGGCTTCGTCGATGGTGACGGTGATGCCGCCGGACACCGCGATGCCCTTCGCCCGAAGCCAGTCGCGCAGGGCGGCCAGCGTGCCCTCGTCCGGAATCACCATGTCACGGTGCGTTTCCAGATAGACTTTCCCGAACCGGACGTACTTGAACAGGGTCTCGAAGGTCTCCGTCATGGGCCGGATGTCGTCCTTGAGCGGGGCGATGTCCAGCGCGCGGACATACAGGGCCGCCCGAAAGTTTTCATAGCGTGTGCCGTTGCTCATCTCTTGCTCCTTGTTGCGTCAGGATAGGCGGAACGGATTCCGAAACCCCTTGCGGTATCTCCGTGGGAACGTGTTCACGCCTTCCCTCCCATTGTATTGCGACGTGCGGCGTGCCGCAAGCCGACAATTTGAACCCGTTCCGGAAGGCGGAACCCGCGCGTGGTTCAGGGCGAAATTGTTTTGGATATTCAACGGCCGGCGTAATATACTGAAGGAAATCCACGCCGCCGGCAAGAGGTATCCCATGCGCATGCTCGACCCCAATCTGCTGCCGCAGCTTTCCGCGCTGCTGCTGCTGCTGCTCGCAAGCCTGTCCCTGTTGATCGTCCACCGGGTGGGACGTCTGCCGGCCTGGCTTCCGCGCGGCAGCCAGATTCCGCTGTGTCTGCTGTTTGCGGGCGCGGCGATCCGGTTCCTTGTCCTCGCAACCCAGTACCATCGGCCCATCTCCGTGCCGCCCTGGCTGACCCCCGGGATTTTCCTTGCGGCGGCGGGATGCTTTGTGCTGCTGCTGATACGCCACCTGTCGCCGGCCGCGCGGCGCGGCCGCGCAAGCGTGAGCGCGCCGGATCTGCGTCATGTGTTTGCGGAAACGGATGACATCATCGTCATTGCCGACTGGAGCCGGCGCATCACGGAAATCAACCATCCGGAACGGCTGTGGCAGGCCGTCGGGCAGTCCTGTGAAACGCTTTCCGAGCTGGCGCGCGCGCTGCAGGCCCATGCCGGTTCAACCACCTCGGGCACTGTGTCCTTCGACAGCGGGGATTCATGGACCGGCGAAATCGCCCTCGGGGAGGACGTCTTTCTGGTGGGCAGCGCCCCGGTGACGGACAGGGAGCCCAACGCACGGGTCGGCACACTGGTGCTGTTTCATGACATCCGGGAGGAACGGCTGCGCGCCCTCCGTCTGGCGGAAAAGAACAAGGAGCTGACTGCCGCCAATCGCCAGCTTGCGCAACAGGTTCAGGTGGAAACAAAGCTGGCCCGCGCCGAAGAAACGGCCTCCCTGCTCGAAACCGTGCAACGGGACTTGGCGGATCGCTTGTCCCGGACGCTTGCGTTGATCCGGGAGGCCCGCGCCTTGCCGGACGGGGGCTCCGCATCTCCGGACCTGCTGGCCCGGATTGTCCATTCCCTGCGGGAAGCGTACCAGTCCGTCCGAAAAACCGTGCAGGCGCTCAATGACCGGAAGGATGCCTGATCGCGCCGGTGGGAATTTCCGTGTGAATGGTGAATCCATGCTCCCCGTCCGAGGCGAACGACACCTCGCCCCCGAGCGCCGCCACGCGATCCCGGATCCCGGAAAGGCCCATGTGTGGCGCAACGTCCTGACATCCCCTGCCGTCGTCCATCGCGTACAATTCAACCGAACGCGGCTTGTACCGCAGAATCACATGCATCGCCCGGGCGTCCCCATGGCGGATGGCATTGGTGACCGCTTCCCGGCACAAGCGGAACAGGGCCTCCGTTTGCCCGCCCGTGAGCTCCCTGGCCTGCCCCTGCACCGTCAGGTGTACCTGGAGCTGATCGTTGGACAACCGTTGAATCAGATGCGCCAGCGCGGACTGCGTCAACGCGTCCGCGCGGCCGAGGATGGCGTTCCTGAGATCCTCAAGGCTGTTGCGGATCAGCTCTTCCATATTCTCAAGACGCTCGTCCACCATCGCGGCCGACGGCTCACGCAGCGCCAGCTCGGCCGTTCCGAGCACCACCGTCAGGCTGTGTCCCAGGATGTCGTGCACATGCTGTGCCACCTGCGCTTTCGTTCCGGCAATTGTCAGGGCGCGCAGGCTGGCGCGGTGCCTGTCCAGCTGATGGTTTGCCCGTGCCAGTTCCAGGCTGAGCGCCTGTTCCCGTTCCGCATCCTGACGCACCCGGGTCACGTCGGTCAGCCGCAGCATTTCATGCCCGTTCCGCGTTGCGACACGGTTCACCCGGTACTGGATGCCGCTTTGCAGCGACAGCACAAACGCCGTCCTGCCGCCATCCGCCAGCGCCTCCCCGCAGACGGCCCGGGCATCGGACGTCATGGGCAGCGCGGCCAGCCAGCCGGACAGGGTCGCAGGGAGCCCGTTTGCGCCAAACACCTTTTCAAACGCGCGGTTCCATCCGTAGAGGCTGCCATCCGGGCTGCAGAACACCACAGGATCCGGCATCTGATTGAACATCTGCCGGTAGGAGACCGGCGCGATGTCAAAGAAGCGGTGGCGCAGCGCGGGAACCAGAAAGGCCACCAGGGAGATGGACCCGGCGATTGGCGTAAAATCGAACACAGGGAACGGAAAAATCCAGGGAAACCCGTCCACCAGCTTGAAAACAATATAGTACAGATTCCCGAGCAACGGCAGCAGAATCACCAGCGCGGTCAGCCGCGCCCATTTTCGACGGCCATAGAATCCCGGCTGCTCCGAAAAGCCGCGCGTGAGCAGCACAATGCTCGCCACCAGATAGCCATAGCTCACCAGCTGCACCGGGATGAACAGTGGGCCGAAGCTGTCCCGATAGATGTCAAACGAGGCATAGAACCCCATGTGCAGGGGATTGGTGGCCACAATCAAAAAGGTCGCCAGCGGTGGGAGCCCCAGCCAGCGGGCCACCGGGCGAGGCAGCGGGCGGCCACGGCTGTAGGGATAGGCGAACAGGAGCAGAAAATACCCCAGGAACTGGACCCCGATGTATTGCACCACCACAAAAATCCATCGCAGTGTCACGGTTGGGGAAACGGTCTTGAGAATCTTGGCGATCATCCACATCAACAGCATGGAAACCGCCGCCAGATAGGCATGCAGCAATGCCGTGCGGCGGGATTTGAGCAGCATCAGCAGGCTGAATCCGAACAGCAGCAGGACGGCCGGCAGGTGGAAGCCCAAAATGGTCAGTATTTCCAAGCCAAGTTTTTCTGAAACCACCATCCCCATGTCTCCCCCAAACAACCCGCTTCATTGGGGATTGCCGGGAATCGCCACACCCCAATGCCCTTCATCGTACCACACCTGCCCGGACGGCGCACGGCAAGCCCCGTCTTTCGGCATCCAGTCCCTTCCAAATGCCCGATTGTCCAATTCCGGACAACCGGCCACTCAAGGTCTGGCCGGCAGACACGCCGAGGAAAGGACAATCGACACTGGGATTCATGGCCGATCTCCGTCAAAATCAAGGGGATGGCGACAGGATGCACCGAACGGCATCCTGTCAGCCGACCCGCCTCCTTGCGATGCACGCGGGTTGTCATGGGTGAAAGAGGTGCCTTGTGGATCAGGCTGTCTTTGAAATCAAGCAAAACGCGGTTGGCTACTACTACTTTGTCTACCGCGCCGCCGACGGCGCGGCCAGGCTGTGCTCGCACAGCTTCGCGGACCGCGCCGCGCTGGAACGCTGTGTGGCGGACATGCGTGAAATGGTGCCGCTTGCGGTTGTGGAGGAGGGCAGTGCGCCCTCCCAGACGCCGCCGCGGTTTCTCCTGTCACAGAACGATCAGGGCTATCAGTTCACGCTCGAAGGGATCGCCGGCGAACACATCTTCACCAGCGATCCCTGTCACGACCGGGAAACCTGCCTTGCGCGCATCGCGCTGCTCAAATCTTCCATCAAACAGGCCCATGTGCTGGACAGCTCATGGGCCTGGGAGAAATAGCGCTGCGTTGCAAATCAATCGGCGCGGCCAATCAACCGGCGCGGCCAGTCAACCGGAACGGTCAATCAACCGGCGCGATCAGTCAACCGGCTCGGCCGGCGACGATGGCATGCCAATGCCTATGCGCGCCACAGACCATGCAGATTGCAGTGCTCGCGCACATACAAACATTCCTCATCCGTCTTGAACAGCGCTTCCGGAGCGGCACCCGGCTTGAGTTCGGTCCGCAGCACGGAGGTGGGCGTCACCAGCTCAATCCATTCAATGTAGTGCTTTTCCTCCATGGGATGTGCCACACTGCCGACCTTCACCAGGTAGCCGTCCGCGGTTTTCTCAACCACCGGCACATGCTTTTCCTTCGCGGCGTCCTTGGTGTTCTCCGTGATGAGTTCCATCGGCTCGTCACAGCAAACCAGCTCGCCGCCACCGACCGCCAGCACCTCCACCACATTGCCACATACATTGCAGCGGTAAATCTGATACTTTCCTGATACGACCATGATTCTCCTCCTTCATCCTGCCATGGGTACGTTTTCCGCGCAGGCACACCTTTTGGCCCGCGTCCAAACCGTTGTTCCAGGCGCATTTTCCAACCAGCCAATGCTTTCTCCAAGTCTTGGTCGGTTGCTTCCATGTGGGTTTACCCATCCGGACAATCACTGAATCAAAAAGCAGCCACTTCCTGCGGAAGACAAAATCGGCAACCCGCCCCTTTTCCCATTTCAACACCACGCTTTGTGGTAAGATAATAATGGAGTTCATCCTTGACAGGCAATGTTCCCGCCGCTTCACCAAGGCAGGGCATACCCGGGAGGAGGCCATCATGGCGCGCAAAACGGAACATCCGGACACATCTGTGCAACATCCAGCGCAGACATCCACCGGGAAACCCGCAAAACAGAAGAAAGAGATCGTTCCCGACTCCCTGCCCAGGCTCTTTCTGGTGTTGGGACAGGGTTTCGTGAAAATGATTCCCAAGCAGGGGCTGTGGATTTTGCTCAAGTCCGTGGGGATTTTCCTGTTCATCATGTGGCTGAACTTCTATGTCGTCGCGGTTCGGAATGAAGGTTATGGCGGTGGTCCCGTCATTGATTACCAGCAAAAGCCATGGGTTTGGTTCTTCAACGTCGGTGCGAACAAGGCCGCGTTCAGCATGCTGTCCTTTCTTATTCCCTATGTGCTGACCTCGTTGTGGCATCAAATCCGCGCGCTCGGCGTCAAGCCATTCTTCAAGAACCTGTTCCACGTGTTCAACTGGACGGGGTATTGCGCCGCGGAATCGGGGCGCAAAGGCTTTGCCGCCATGCTGTTTGCCATGGCGGTTGTCATGCCGCTGGGACTGTTCGCGCAAAACGCGGGCTTGTTCATCACCATTGCGGTCGGCCAGTTCTTCGGATACATCTCCCAGAACCGGAACCTCACGTATCTGTTCTCCCGTGCCGGCTGGCTCGATTTCCAGCGCATCTTCCAGCGCAGGAAGCCGCTGCGCGATCTCAATCCGGGCATTGGCGGATTCCTCTCTCTTGGCCTGCTGCTTGGCGCTGTCGCCCTGTTGCTGGTTCCCCAAAAGGCGCTGACGGTGCTGTCCATCATCCTCTTTGTGATATTTGCCACATTGGGGGTGCTGCTGCTGCGTACCGCGCTGGCGCCCAAGGCGGTCGCGATGCTGCTGATGTTCCTCGGCGTCAACCTGGTCTGGTTCCGGCTGTTCGGCCGGGTGTTTGCCGATGATGCCGGGTTTGCCGAGCTTGGCGGCAAGGCAAGCAACTACATTCGGGATCCGGGCGGCCAGATGGTCATCAAGAGCGGCGTCCAACCAGGCATTCTCGGTACGCTCGGCGGTCTTCTCGGCAGCGTGCTCAGCACCGCGGTGGACGCGAGCACCTATGTGGGCGGCAAGCTTGTGGATGGTGTCAAATATGTCGGCGGCAAAGTCGTGGACGCCGGCACTTATGTGGGCGGCAAGGTTGTCGATGGCGTCAAGTATGTTGGCGGCAAAGCCTCCGACGCCATCAACGGCACCCTTGGCGAGGCGATGCGGCAGGTCATGGGCCCCGATGTTTGGGATGGCATGTGGGAAAACATTGCGGAGGAAGTCGACGAGGCCGGACAGCAAATTGATGCCGTCTGGGAAAAAACCAAGGAAGTCGCGGAAAAGGTTTACGAGCAGGCCAAAAAGGATCTCACCGAATTCGCCGAGGATGTCTGGAACAATCCAGGTGTCTATGTGGAGACCGTCATCAATGGCACCCTCGGCACCATCAAGGAAACAATGGAGCTGGGCTGGGAACTCGCCACCAATCCGCAAATCGTCATCGACACAATCGCCGGCACCACGGGCGACATCATCTCCGGTGCCCAGAAAATCGGCAGCGCCATCGTCAAAGGGGTCTGGACCACCATCACGGATCCCAAAAAGGCTTGGGAATTCGCGAAGGACTTTGTCGGGTACGAAAACTTCAAGAATGCGTTCGATCCCAAACGGGGCTTGATTGATCGCCTCAGCCAGTATGGGCTCGGCGTGGTGAAGCTGTATGGCGCCATCACCACAACGCGCGCCGTGGTGCAGATTGGCGGCAAGGTTGCGCAAACCGGCGTTACCCAAACCATCAAGAACCTTGGGGATGATGTGGCGAAATTCCTTGGCAAGGGCAAGCCCCGTCTGCCGGATCCCAGAATGCCCACCTTCACCACCAGGGGCATCGCCGACACCTCGCACATGAATCCGGCACAGTTGCGCAAGTTCCAGAAGCTGGTCAAGGAATTCGGCATCGACGAGGCCACCATCCGCATGGGCGGCAGCAAGCAAATCATGCAGCGCATGGTGCGGGGAGAAGTGCTGCCAAAGCCGCACGACATCATGAACAAAACCGTCAATGCCATCGACGAGGCATTCCTCGGCGCCCCCAAGAACAGCCGCGGGCTTGCCTCGCACTTCAAGCCCACACTGCCGTCCGCGGACGATATGGCCAAAATGGATCCCAAGACGCTGGACAGTGTCTGGAAACGGTATCTGCAGCGATATGACGAATTCCGCATCCAGGATGCACGCATCAAGGACTTGGCAAGAAACATCTACAATGAAAAGAACGAGCTCGTCAGAGCTGCGAAAATCAAGTTGGATCCCGGGGGCCTCATTCGCGACGCGAAGACAGGAAAGCCGTTTGGTTCGGACTGGGATCTTTTCAACCTCACCAAGGGCGGCAAACAATTGCCCAAGTCGGTCCATGACGCGTTCATCCGGAAATGCCGGGAGGCGGGGCTTCCGATTGAGCACGGCACGTTGGCCGACTGGGCCAATCTCAGCGATTTCAACAAGGAAGCCTATGGCAAGATGATCCGTTCGGCCATGGATGAGGGTGTCATTGCCGTGGGCCCGGATGGTGTCCCGCTGGAGAAGGTGCTCAACGAGTTCATCCGCTCCGCGCCACAATAAGCCGCCCAACCTGCCCGGCCGACTCGCTTGGAATCCGCCCCTTATCAGAAAGGAAGGACGCCCGCATGAGTGACAACCAGATTATGAAATCACGCGCGGATCTGCTCTCTCGGCTCGAGGCCAACAGGCGCAGTCTGGATGCCCTGGCGGACGAAAGTCGTGAACCGGCCGGCGACAGCGCTTCATCGATCACGGAGGCGGCTGTGGCGCAGCCACTGGGAACCGATCCGGACGCCGGGCTCATCTCCCTGCTCAATACACGCGAACAGCTTCAGCAGCAATACCTGGCGCTCCTCCCGAAAACAGCCATTTCACGCTGTCCCTTTACCGGACAGGTTGTGGAGAAGACCCTGGACACCATCGGCGTGGACGGCCCCTGGTGGGATTACAGCAACCCGGTTCGCCCGGAAGAGCGCATGCCGGCCACCTGGCTTGGGTTGTCCGGCAGTCTGGCCATGGCCGAACCATGGCCCGTGACGACACATGTTGTCATGCCCGGTCCATCCGTACCGGTGATATACCCCGGACTGCTTGCGGAAAAGGATGTCCGCGCGGTGCTATCCCGTGTGCAAATCGGCGCATGGCAGGGCGTTCTGGTCTCCTGGTTTGTGCTTCGGGACAGATACCGCTATATTCCACCCAATGAATGGGGCGCCTCCTGGTGTGATGTTCCGACACAGGAGGGTTCCTTTGTCCGGGGCCCCTCCATCTGGCAACTGCCGGATGCGGACACCGATTTGGCTCCCTGGATCCGGCGGGGAAAGCTGTTCTGGATCGCACCGGGTGATGACAGCCTGCTGCTGCGCGCCGATGTGGGCGGATGCCCCTACCTCGGGATGGCAGGCGATGGGCGTCTGCAGTACCTGGCTGAAGGCGGGCTGAATCATGTGGGCATGGAGGACACGGACATGCGCAGGGAAAGCATGTCCCCGGAAGCCTTTGAGGCGGCCATGCAGGCAATTCGCGATGAAGAGAATGGGGAGGACGCGTAATGGCTATCTTGTCGATCCTGATGGAAAAGAACGACTGTCTCGCGCTGGCCAGGCAAAGCGGAGCCCCGTTGGCCGCATTGTCACCGCTCGGCAAGCTGCCGCCGACACAGGCGCCCTTGTCCCAAGCCGGACAGCCGCTTGCCAACAATCCTGACGCAAAAAAACACGTGGGCACGCTGGCGAATCCGGACTGGCTGGTCACCATGCGCATGGGTGGCGGTGACTGGCCCATCACCGAGCTGTGCCTGTGCGCAAAGCGCACGGCCGGCGACATCACCGGCATCCGCCCCACAGCGGACGGCCTGGTGGAAATCCTTGGGTGGTCCTCCGTCGGTGCGTTTGTTGATTGGTGGTGCGACGCGCATGCCAACAACCTGGAGGAAACGGCGCAGAATTTTCTGCCGCCCTCCTGCACGCTTGAGGCGTTCGTCATGAATCTGCAGGCGATCGACGCCTACCGGCGTGCCCTGCTGGGATCCCTGCTGGCACATGAGCCTGCCGATCCATTGCTGATGACGGCGGAACAGTTCAACCAGCACTGCCTCTCGGGGATCCGCTCCCACGATGTCCGCTGGCTTGCACCGGCCTTCGTCTCGCTGGTTCCCGGTTTGGGAGAGTACAAGCTCGGCGGGACTCCTGAAAGTGCCCGTGCCCCCTTCGACCGGGCGATGCTGCGTACCGCCTTCCATCCGGACACCGGGGCGCAATGCATCGGATTTGGCGAGCCTGGACAGGCCATGGGGCTGGAGTTTGCGCGCACCTGGATGCTGGCCGCCGGACTGGAGGCACGTCTGCCGGCACCGGAAGGGTCAAGGGCCATTGCGCGGTGCTTTGTCGCGCCCACCGGTGTCACCAATCATCTGGTGAAGCTGGAAACCGGTTCGGACGGACGGACTGCCGCCAATCACCAGACAGTCACCGGAAGCCAGCTCAAGCAGGCCCTGACGGCCTTTTTTGACACGGCCGTCAAAGCGTCCGCAACACCGCTGCAGGCCATGCCCGCCGGCGGGCAGCCCGCGGC
>JAEWSN010000104.1 GCA_023459915.1 Bacillota bacterium | reverse complement strand
GACAGGCCCACGATGAATATCAGGGACCAGATGCGCAACCAGCCGGACTGAACCGGGATGACAAAGGGCACGAAGCCGACCAGAATCCAGAGTGCACGGGAAACGAGGCCATAGGTGAGCATGTATGTTTTGCGTTTTTTGGTGCGGCTGACCAGCAGGGCGGCGGGCAGCTGCATCAGCGAGCCGAACAGGGGGATGGCCGTCAGGACACCGAAGATGAAGTCGTTGGCCCCGAGATCCCGCGCCAGTCCGGTCAGGGCGGAGCTGCTGGTGACCGTTCCGAACAGATTGCCAAAGAGGTTGCCGAAGATCATGAACAGAAGACTGCGTCGAATCTCCGGCAGCAGTCCCGCTTCGGCATACAACTTGGCAAAGGGGGATTGTACCTGAAGTCTTCGCATGGGTGTCCACCCGTTCCTTTGCTGGATTGTCGTGACGCCGAAGCCCGTACTGTGCGCTGCGGGGGGATGTTTGTCCGGTCCGGCGCCTCATTGTTCCCTTCGGCACGCATGGTATCCCGAATGAAGTGATGACGGCATTTCGTACTTATTATCCCCGCGTGGGGGGTCACATGTCAATCCGAATGTGGCGTGTCGGCATGGTCGAATGAGCGGTGCCGGCATGGTTGGGGGATGAAGGCTTGTCAGATTGTGCCCGTTGGTTTCCACAGCAGAGTCCTGAAGGGTCTGCAGCAGGATGAAAAGCGCATATGTCAGCCGGTGTTCAAATTGTGACAGGTTACCGTGAATTTGTGTTCAAATCGTGAAAATTGCCGAAAAATGTTCAAGAATAAATACAAACTGTCATTTTTCCCTCACAACTCAGTGATATGCTCTCATTGTAAGTCCGTTTCATACACAAAAATGTTAATGATTTCACATTGGGTGACAATCACATTCGGAAAACGGGGGGGTGCACCATGACGGTCAAGACCATGGAACCAAAACCGGGAAGGAAAAGCGAGGCGCTGCTGATGGCGGACGTCGATCGCATCATCGCCCAATTCGAGGGGCACCGGGAAAGCCTCATCCAGATTCTCCACCTGCTGCAGGAATCTTACGGGTATCTGCCGCCGGCCGTGCAGAAGAAGGTGGCCGTGGCACTGGATATCCCGCTGTCCGAGGTGTCCGGCGTGGTCACCTTCTATTCGTTCTTCTCCGAGAAGCCGCGCGGCCGACACACCATCCGCGTCTGTCTGGGCACAGCCTGCTATGTCCGCGGTGGAAAGAAGCTGGTGGACAAGCTGATGGGCACCCTGGGCGTTGAAATCGGCGGCACCACCGCCGACGGCCGGTTCACCTTCGAGGTGGCCCGGTGCATCGGGGCCTGTGGACTCGCGCCGGCCATGATGATCGATGATGAGGTGTACAAGCAGGTCAATGCCAACAAGCTCGACGCCATCCTGGCGCGGTACGCGGAGGAACAGCCATGAGTGTGAAAACAGTGCATGAACCGATTCACGGGGTGGCGGATCTGGATCGCATCCGGGAGCGGACCAAACAGGAGGAGGCGCAATACCGCGCGCAGGTGCTGGTTTGTGCCGGCGCTGGCTGCATTTCCTCGAAATGTGGTGAGGTCAGGGATGCCGTGGAGCGGGAAATTGCCGCCCAGCGCATCGGGCAGGAGGTCATTGTCCGGGAAACCGGCTGCATGGGCATCTGCGCGGTGGGTCCGGTGATGATTGTGCTCCCCGAGAAGACTTTTTACGCCCGGGTCACACCGGAATCGGCGCGGGAGATTGTCCGCCGGCATCTGGTGGGCGGCGAGATCGCCACCGAGCACACCTTTTATGACGAGTCCCTGCACAAGCATGTGCCGTGCTACGATGATATCGACTTTTTCCGCCAGCAGCTGCGCATTGCGCTGCGGAACTGCGGATTGATGGACTACCGGTCGCTCGACGCCTATATTGCCCGCGTCGGATATCGTGCCGCGGCCAAGGCCGTGCTCACCGCCACCCCCGGCGAGGTGGTGGAGGAGGTCATGCGTTCGGGCATCAAGGGGCGCGGCGGTGCGGGGTTCCCCACCGGCGTGAAATGGAAGGCCGGCATGCTGGCCAAGTCCGAGCGCAAGTACCTGGTTTGCAACGCGGACGAGGGAGATCCCGGCGCGTTTATGGACCGATCCATTCTCGAAGGGGATCCGCACAGCGTCATCGAGGGCATGATCATCGGCGGATATGCCATCGGGGCCTCAATGGGCTATGTGTATGTCCGCGCGGAATATCCGCTGGCGGTGGAGCGGCTGGAATCGGCCATCCGGGAGGCGCGGGAGGCCGGGCTGCTGGGCGGCCCCGTGTTCGGCAGCACCTTTGTGTTCGACCTTGAAATCCGGATTGGCGCGGGCGCGTTTGTCTGCGGTGAGGAAACCGCGCTGCTCGCCTCCATCGAGGGACGGCGCGGAGAACCCCGCCAGAAGCCGCCGTTCCCGTTCCAGAAGGGCTTGTTCGGCCATCCCACCATCATCAACAATGTGGAGACGCTGGCCTCCATCGCGCCCATCCTGCTCAACGGCGGGGACTGGTATGCCCAGTTCGGCACCGAGAAGAGCAAGGGCACCAAGGTGTTCGCGCTGGCCGGGAATGTCGTGAATACAGGCATCGTGGAGGTGCCCATCGGAATGCCGGTCGGGGATGTGCTGTTCAATATCGGCGGCGGCATGCTGGGCAGGAAGCATTTCAAGGCCGCGCAGATCGGCGGCCCCTCCGGCGGCTGCGTCACCCAGGAGAACCTGAATGTGCCTGCGGAATACGACGCGCTGACGAAACTCGGCGCCATCATGGGCTCCGGCGGGCTCATCGCCATGGACGAGGACACCTGCATGGTGGACACGGCACGCTTTTTCATGGAGTTCATCCAGGACGAGTCCTGCGGAAAATGTGTGGCGTGCCGCATCGGCACCAAGCGCATGCTGGAGATATTGGAACGCATCACCCGGGGGGAGGGGGAGGAAGGCGACATCGAGCTGCTGGAGGAATTGGGTGAGACGGTCAAGGCCACCGCGATGTGCGGCCTGGGCCAGTCCGCGCCAAACCCGGTGCTGAGCGCCATCCGTTTCTTCCGGGAGGAGTTCGAGGAGCACATCCGCGACAAGCATTGCCGCGCGGGCGTGTGCAGCGACCTATTCGTATCCCCGTGCGAGAATACCTGTCCTGCACATGTGAATGTGCCGGGGTACCTGGCGCTGGTGGCCTCGGGCCGCATCCGCGATGCCTATGATCTCATCCGGCAGGAGAACCCGTTCCCGGCCATCTGCGGGCGCATCTGCACCCGGCCCTGCGAGTCCAAATGCCGGCGCGGCATGACGGACGAACCGGTGGCCATCTGTGACGTGAAGCGTTTCGTGGCGGACTGGGCCTTCAAGAATGAATCCCAGGCGCCGCAGGAAATGATGCTGCCCAGAAACGGGAAAAAGGTGGCGGTCATCGGGGCCGGCGCGTCGGGACTCACCTGTGCCTGGTACCTGGCCAGAACCGGCTACGAGGTGGAGGTGTTCGAGTCGCAGGCCGTGGCCGGCGGCGTGCTGGCCTTCGGAATTCCGGAATACAGGCTGCCCAAGGATGTGCTGGCCCACGAGATTTCCCTGATAGAACGGGCCGGTGTCCGCATCCACCTGAATACGGAAATCGGCAAGGACATGAAGTTCCGGACGCTGCGCGCGCAGTACGACGCGGTGTATGTGACCACCGGCGCGCTGATGCCGCAGGAAATCGGCATCCAGGGGGAGCATCTGGCCGGCGTGATTCCGGGCATCGAGTTCCTGAAGGACGTCAATTTCCACCATCCCCTCATCTTGGGCAAGACGGTGGCGGTTGTCGGCGGCGGCAACACGGCCATCGATTCGGCTCGGACCGCCATGCGCCTGGGCGCGGAAAAGGTGCTGGTGCTCTATCGCCGCAACCGTTCGGCCATGCCGGCATATGAAAGCGAAATTGCCGAAGCCGAAGCCGAAGGGGTTGAAATCGTGGAGATGGTCAATCCCGTCCGGTTCATCGGAGACAGGAATGGTCATGTGACCCAGGTGGCATGTGTCCGGATGAGGCTGGGGGAGTTCGACAAGTCCGGCCGCCGGAAATCCGTTCCCATCGAGGATTCAGCCTTCCTGATCGACGTGGGCACCGTCATCCCCGCGGTGAGCCAGCATGCCGATCTCCCGTTCATCAAGCCCGAAGAGATTGGGCTCACCTCCTGGGGCACGTTCGTGGTGGATCACGACACCCTGATGACCACCATGGAAGGTGTGTTCGCCGGCGGGGATGTGGCCCGCGGCCCGGACACCGTCATCCAGGCCATTGCGGACGGCAAGCAGGCGGCCGCGTCCATCGACCGGTTCCTCGGGGGCGCCGGCCGGCTGAACAAGGGCGCGTTCATCGCCATTCCGGATGTGCATGACGAGGACGAGGTGGTGGCGCTCAAGCGGTTCCCGCTGGACATGCTGCCGGTGGGCAGCCGGAAGAACTCCTTTGACGAGGTGGTGCTGGGATACCACAAGCTCTCGGCGATGGCCGAGGCCATGCGTTGTCTGCATTGTGACAGAAGGTAGGTGTGAGGATATGATCAACCTGACCATCAATGGGAAAGCCATACAGGCCCAAGAGGAAATGACCATTCTGCAGGCGGCGGCGGCCAACGGCATCCGCATTCCCTCCCTGTGCAACCTGCCGGATGTCCATGAGTTCGGCACCTGCCGCATCTGCTCGGTGGAGGTGACCGGCGCGAAAGCCCTGGTGGCGTCCTGCATCACGAGGGTGACCGAAGGGATGGAGGTGTTCACCAACACCCCCAAGGTTCGGAAAGCCCGAAAAGTGCTGTATGAACTAATCCTCTCGGATCACTCCAAGGACTGCCTTGCCTGCCGTCGCAACCAGGACTGCGAGCTGCAGGAGCTGGGACGCCAACTGGGCGTGGAAACCTCCCGGTTTGAGGGAGAGCAATCCGTGCGCATGATAGACCGATCCGTCTCCATCACCCGGGACATGTCCAAGTGCATCCTGTGCCGGCGCTGCGTCACGGTCTGCAACGAGGTGCAGGGGGTGGGCATCCTCAATGCCCAGAACCGCGGATTCTCAACGGTCATCGGACCGTCCGGCGACCTGCCGATCGGTACGGTGAATTGCGCGATGTGCGGCCAGTGCACGGTGGTGTGCCCGGTCGGGGCGCTCAAGGAGACGGACGCCACGGAAGTGGTCTGGAACGCGCTGGGCAACCCGGGACAGCGCACGGTGGTGCAGGTGGCGCCCGCGGTGCGTGTGGCCATCGGCGAAGAATTCGGGTTCGAGCCCGGTGCCCGGGTCACCGGAAAGCTGGCGGCCGCCTTGCGCGCGCTGGGTTTTGCCGATGTGTTCGACACCGATTTCACCGCCGACCTCACCATCCTCGAGGAGGGCACGGAACTGCTCAACCGGGTGCGCCTGGCCGTCACCGGTCAGGACGCGGGCCACCACACCTCGCCGGTCCTGCCGATGATCACCAGCTGCAGTCCGGGATGGATCAAGTATGTGGAGCATACCTATCCGGAGAAGCTGGAACACCTGTCCACCTGCAAGTCGCCGCACACCATGCTGGGCGCGCTGGCCAAATCCTGGTGGGCGGAGCGGATTGGCAAGCGTCCGGAAGACCTGTTTGTGGTTTCCGTGATGCCCTGCACGGCCAAGAAATTTGAGATCCAACGGGAGGAAATGAAAAATCTGGGAACCCGGAACGTGGACGCGGTATTGACCACGCGGGAATTGGCGGCTATGCTCAAAGAGGCGGGGATCGATTTTGCGCGACTGCCGGACGGGGAATTCGACAAGCCACTGGGCATGTCCACCGGAGCCGCCGATATTTTCGGCCTCACCGGCGGGGTCATGGAAGCGGCGCTGCGAACGGTGTACGAGTTGGTGACCGGCCGCGGACTCCCGTTCGACAACCTGCATGTCACCCCCATCGTGGGATTCGAGCAGATCAAGGAGGCCGTCATCCGCATCGAGGATCCGGTTCCGGCCTATGGATTCCTCAGCGGCATGGACATCCGTGTGGCTGTCACGAGCGGTCTGGCCGGGGCCCGCAAGCTGATGGATCAGATCGCGAAGGGTGAATCGCCATACCACTTCATTGAGGTGATGGGATGCCCGGGCGGTTGCATCATGGGTGGTGGACAACCCAGGAGCAATGATCCGGAGGTCCGGGAGAAACGGCTGTCCGGCATGTATGCCGAGGATGAGGGCAAACCGTTGCGCAAGTCCCACGAGAACCCGTATGTCACAAGCCTGTACAAAGAATTCCTGCAATATCCCGGCAGCCATGTGTCGCACGAATACCTGCATACCACCTACACACCGCGCGGCGTTTTCAACGAACTGACGCAAGAGACCTTTGAAATCGGCACACCAACCACCGTGACCACCCGCAGAAAAGCAGCGCAGCATCAGCACACGTTTCAACGGGCAGACAACCAGAACACCGTGACGGAAGCCGATTCCGCACGGTTGATGGCCCTCGAGGCTGAAAATCTGCGTCTGAAGGGTGAACTCGCCGACGCGCTCGAAACGGTGGATATTTTCAAGCAGGTGGTTTCCGGTTACAACACCCGGTAAGGGCAGCCACCTGTGGCATCCGTTCTGTCGACGATACGACAGGATAAAGGAGGCTGGCATGCCAAACAGGAATCATTTGGAACACAAACGGGAAGAAGTGCTTTATGAAATGAATGCCGTACGCAAATACATCGAAGGGCACGATTACGACGATCAGCTCAAGGAAGCCTGGGATCAGGATGAGAAGAAGCTGCACAAGATCGATCACATCATTGAAAAGATCGAGAAGAAGGAGCACCAGTCATAGGCTGGCGCGCAGGTGAGCGTCCGGGCACTTGCAGATTCGGCGTCGCGCCGTGTCGTCAAGGGTCATGAAGCGGTGCCCCCTTTATCAGCCGTTGTGAAACAGAGACCCCGTTGTCAGCAGTTGTGAAACAGAGACCCCGCCATCGTCCGTTTGTGGAACGCTGGCGGGGTCTTTCGTTGCGGGGTTTTCGCGTGAGATCGGTTCGGATGCTTGGAGCCGGTTCAGCTGGATGGCTCAAATCTGTAGCCGAAGCCCCATACAGTCACCAGATAGTCTCCGTAGGGTTCAATCCGCTGGCGCAATGTTTTGATGTGGGTGTCCACTGTGCGTCCGGTGCCCACGAACTCATCCCCCCACACCTCGTCGAGCAGCGCCTCGCGCGAGAAGGCCTGGTGCGGGTGCTGCGCGAGAAATGCCAGCAGGGCATACTGCCTTGGGGTCAGCGCGATGGGGGTTTCGTCCACATGCACCTTGTGGGAAAACGTGTCGATGAACAGCCCCTTGTACAGCACGGGGGGGGTCTGGGCGGCGACCTGTGTGCCGGTACGGCGCAGGAACACCTTGATGCGGGCGGCCAGCTCCTCGCCGCCAATCGGCATGTGGATCACCTCGTCCGCGCCCAGCCGGTATCCTTCCAGGCATTGGGTCTCGTTGGGCGCGTCACACAAGAGAAAGATGGGAACGTCGGACACATGGCGCAGCTGAATCAGGACATTCATCCCGTCCAGTTCCGGCAACACGGGATTGAGCAGCACCAGCCGGTAGCCGTTTCTCCGAAAACGCTTGATGGCACTGACCCCGTCCAGCGCTTCGTCCAGCTGCCAGCCCTCCCGCTCACAGATGGCGTGGACCAGGGCCCTGTGCGGCGCGTGGTCGTCGGCGATGAGCAGCCGTGTGTTGTCCATGGGCTCCCTCCGAATGGGTGGTGATTCCCGGTGAAACTGACGCCTTACCGCACCTGCAACAGCAGCAGGATAATCGCGGCCATGCAGGAGCACAGATTGGCCAGCCAGATGAACCGAACGGCCTGCGGCGTGTTCATGCCCTGTCCCTTGAGCCGGTAGTGGATTTGCAGGGCGTCTGCCTGATACACCGGCTTGCCTTCCCGGAACCGTCGAATCACCACATACAGGTTGTCAAAGATGGGCACCCCCAGCGCCAGCAGCGGAATCAGCAGCGAAAGCAGCGTGGCGCTCTTGAACGCGCCGTCGATGGCGATGATGCCCAGGATGTAGCCAAGGAAGGTGGCGCCGGCATCGCCCATGAAAACCTTGGCCGGATGCCGGTTGAACCGCAGGTATCCAAGCGTGGTGCCTACCAGCAGGATGGCCATCAGAGCCGATGCGTGCTGGTTCATCACAAACGCGACAATGAACAGGGTGCCGCCCGAAATGGCCGAAAGTCCGCCGGCCAGCCCGTCAAGCCCGTCCGTGAAGTTGATGACGGTGGTGACCCCGAATATCCAGACCACGGTCAGCAGGAACTGCAGGATGCCGGGGAGCCAGACATAGTCTCCGGTGAACGGGTTTTCAAAGCCCGTGAAGACAATGCCGCCGAAATAGGCGAGGGCGGCCGCGGAGATTTGGACCAGAAACTTGGGCAGGGCGGGGAACTCGCGCCGATGGGTCTTGTACCAGTCGTCCACCGTGCCGATGCCCAGAATGAGCAGGCCGCCGATGGCGACAGACATCAGCTTCTTGTTTGAATGGTCGCCCAGCATGAACCAGGCCGCCATGAAAACCAGGTACATGGGAATGCCGGCCAGCATGGGGATGGGCTCACGGTGCACCTTGCGCTCGTTGTCCGGAACAGGCTTGTCGACAAAATCGAGGCGGATGGCCAGCTTCATGAACAGGGGAATGAGCGCGGCCACGCCAAGCAGGGAGAGCAACAGGGCGGGAAAATAACGCATCATGGGAGTTTCCTCGCTTGTGAGGGTCTTCTTTCGTAGGAGTCGTCCCCATTGTATGCCAGATTGGGGGAGGGATCAAGTGGCGTGCCGGCGCAAGTCTGCAGGAGCGTCGGGGGAGCAAGTGGCGTGCCGCCGCCAGTCTGCAGCAGTGCCGGGGGAGCAAGTTGCGCGCCGATGTCTGTCCGCAGCAGTGCCGGGGGTTGGTGGACGGTCTGTTGCCTGTTATTTCTGTTTCGCCAACAGCACCTCGACATCAGCTTGTGCAAACAGATCTGCCCAGCCTTCGGGCAAGTCGGTGTCCACCACAACCGTGTCGGCATCCGCGAGTGTGGCCGTGGTCACGAAGCCGACACGCTCGAATTTGGTGTGATCGCACAGATATACGGTTTTTTGCGCGCGCCGCATCATCAACCGGCGAATTTCCGATTCGGGCTCACTGGCATCGGTGAATCCGCGATCCGGGTGGAACCCACGGCAGGAAAGGAACGCCATGCCCGCCTGCAATCCGCTCAAGGTGTTCTCCGCCGCGCGGCCCACATACGACAGGCTGCCCTGCCGCAGTATCCCGCCGGTGCAGATGAGGGTGATGTCCGGATTTGAAGCCAGCTCCAGCACAATCTTCTCTGCGTTGGTGATGACGGTGAGGTTTTTTCGTTCCTTCAGGTGTTTGGCAACGGACAGCGCGGAAGTGGACGCGTCGAGGATGACGGTATCGCCATCGGCAACCAGTGTGGCGGCCAACTGGCCAATCCGGTCCTTGCCCTGCATGTTGATGCCCTGGCGTACTTCCAGGGAGGGCTCGGTGCGCGCGTCATCGGCTGGGATCGCGCCCCCGTGCGTGCGCTGCAGGAAGCCGGAGGCCTCGAGCAGCTTCAGGTCCCGCCGGATGGTTTCTTCCGTGACCTGGAACCGCGAAGCCGCCTCGGGCACCGAGATGCTTCGGGTTTCCTGCAGCTGCTGCAGCAAGCGGTTTCTTCTCTCTTCAGCAAACATGGCGACCCCTGTCTGCGCACCCCGCGGGGCGCGCCGGTTTCGTTGGACTACAATTTCATGACGTTTCGATGCCATCGAGCTTCGATTTCAAAAAGTCTCGGTTTCATTGGGATGTGATTTCAAAAAGTCCCGGTTTCATTGGGATGCGAATTCACGAAACTCCGAATCATCGAAGGCTTCTGTTGTGTACGGCCCGGCCCAGTGTGGCGAAATGCGCGGTGCGCTCCGCCAAGTCCGGCATCCGTGACAGGCTGTTCTCCGAGAACATGCCGTTCCCGGCTCCCTGCGCGCAAGCCGTTTCGTGCCCGATGAGGGCCCATGCGGCCTCCACGAGGTTTTCAAAGCCCGGTTCCCGCATGGCCTCACAGACGAAAGCCTGACGCGGGGAGTTGATGTCTTCCCCGGAAATTTGAAACAAACCGTGCTTGTCGCACAAGGCGCGCAGCCGGCGCAGTTGTTCGGGTGTATTGCGGGAGGGCATGTAGGTGACGGCCTGGAATCCCAGCGACTTCAGGGTCTGGAACAGCAGCTCCAGATAACTGTCCTCAAAGGATTGTGCCTTTTTGTCACCGGTGACGGATTCCGTGACATCTCCCAGATAGGCATAGGCAAGGATGGCCTCCGCCTCCCGCGCGGCGACGGCCAGGGTTGAAATGTCCGGACACTCCGCCGTGGCATCCACATAGAAGGAGGCAACCAGACCGCTTTTTAGGATGCCCAGCAGATCATAGGCGAGATGGGGGTTGCGGGGATCCGACAGCTGTGAGGTTTGTTTCGGGGTAAGGGACAGGTTCAAATCGTCCTGCAGGAAGGAGACCAGTTCAGGGCCGGGTTCCCTCATCGCCAGCAATTTGCGGGACAGGGCATACAGCAGGTGCCGTTCGGTGACGGAACCACCATGCTGCCATTGGGACAGGGGCAGGATATCGGCGTCGTAGCTCAGGACGATGCCGTGTGGCTGCAGCATCGCGTTCAGGCGACGGGTCATGACCCGGTTGCGGATCATCCGGGCCTCCGTGTAGGGCTTCATGAATTGCTGCAACGCCCCGCGTTGCGGCTTGGGGACGGCATGCAGCGCGATATAGGCGATGGATGCCTGATCCGGGTTGTTGATGCGGCGGCCGTTGAGCGGGGTGTGGCTGAAGTTGGCGCGAACCTCCATGCCGACCGTGGTGGGCATGCCATGCAGGCGGCCCGCGTGTTCAAACGCCTCCGCGCCGGCCAGCGTGTCGTGATCCATGATGCCGGCTGTGGCCAGCCCGGCCTCCTTCGCGCGAAGGATGGCTTGTTCCGGCGTGTACGGAGAAAAGGAATAGCAGGTGTGGATGTGGTTGTTCACATCCTCCCGCGGGGAGTTGCCCGCTTGGTGATCCAATGGATTATCTGCCATGACGATTGCCCGCCTTTCCAGCACTGGCGCGTATTTGTCAGTTGCGTTTTTGCCGGCGCATGCGGTTGGCATCCGCCGGTATTCGTCACGAGTTGCCGGGATTAGCGCATTTCCTGGCCGCCGGTGACATTGATGGCCTGGCCGGTCATGTAGCTGGCCATGTCGGAGGCCAGGAAAACCATGGCATTGGCGATGTCTTCATATTCGCAGCTGCGGCCGAGGGGAACCTGGGCGAGGTATTTGGCCCGGATGGCTTCCTCCGTGGTGTTCTGATTGCGGGCATATTGCTTGAACAGGCTGTTGGGTCCGTCGTTCCACAGGCTTGCGTTCAGCAGGTTGCCCGGACAGATGGCGTTGACACGGATGCCGTGTTCTGCCAGTTCCAGAGCCAGACTTTGCGTCAGCCCGATGCCGCCGAACTTGGAGGTGGCGTAGGCGGCATTCTTGGCGGACCCTTTTTTGCCGGATTTGCTGTTGATTTGAATGATGTTGCCCGACTTTTGGGGAATCATCACCCTTGCCGCATGTTTGGCACAGGTGAAATATCCGTTGAGGTTCACATCCATCATTTTGCGCCACTGCGCCATGGTGTATTCCGTGATGGGTTTGGCGATGAGGATGGCGGCGTTGGCGACCATCAAATCCAGACGTCCCCATTTTGCAATGACGGCGTCCACCATGGCGGACACCTGTTCCTCGTCGGTCACGTCCACCGCAAAGCCCAGGCCGTTTTGCAGGCTTGCGGCCACAGCCGACGCGGCTTCCGCGTTGATGTCCGCCACCGCCACATGGCAGCCTTCCGCGTCGAGGCGTCGGGCGAGCGCTTCGCCTAGTCCCTGTCCCGCGCCGGTGACAATGGCAACCTGACCTGTCAGTGATGCGTGCATGGTTGTCCTCCTGAAAACGATCTGCTGCGTAGGATTCGTTGAAACCAGTCCATTGGCGTCAATGGTTGTGGATATGCTTGAATTATACCGAATATGTTGGATTGTGTCCATATTGACGCGCAGATATGTCCGAAACATCGTTTTCGGAGGCTGAACACAGAGGGGTTCCATGTGTGAACCATACGTGATACAAAGCGAAATCCATTGGGATTTGAATGTGTGGACCACACTGGATGCAATGCGTGTTGTCACCTGGGGCAATGCGTGTTGTCATCTGGGGTTTGCAGCATGCAAAATGATTTACAGCATGGCCATCAGCTTTTGCAGAAAAGCACGAACACTGCAACCAGCTGTTCCATGAACGCGGTCTCGTCCTGTCCGTGATGGGAGGAGAAAAGCTTACCCAAGGGTTTTCTGAGCCGTTGTGCACCCGCGGTAATACGGGCTTCAAGCGCAAGCAGTTCGCCCGTAATCGTACCGAGAATGAGCGCAAGCACCACCGCCGGGATGGCGTTGACCTTCATGATGCTGCTCACGCCCAGCCCCATGGCGGAGAGCCCGAAAATCAATGGCAGGGTGGTGCGGATTCTTTCGGGGATGTGCTTGCCGAAAATGGCACCCAACAGGCCGCCCAGAAGAATGGAAAGTGAATTGGTCAGTATTCCGATGGGCATGTGATATCCTTTCTATCAGGGGTTTGTGTGGATGTCATGCACGACAGGTCTTGTGCGGGAAGAACTGCGCGACATGTCGTACGCGTTGCGATTTGCATGGGATGCTTCCGTGGGCGGTGATTGGCAGTATATGTGATTACTTCGGGTTGTGGATGCCCTCCAGGGTGTAGGCGATGCGCGTGATGCCCTTTCGAACCGCCAGTTGATCCGGCCAGCCAATCATTGGATTCTTTTCATACGTGGGCGTGAAGTTGCCTTCCAGCAGCTGATCGCACAACGCAATTGCGTCGGGAAGCACGTCGTTGGGCAGTGGCCCGCCGAATGGACGATAGTCATGATGGCCGTTGAAGATGTCATCGTAACGGCTGGAGAGGGCAACCATCTGCTCCAACCCTTTCTTGGCAGTTTCAACGCTGGTGAATCCGGGATCCCCCGGTTTGCCGAAGAACAGGATGTTGGCATTGAGCGCGTCGCCGACAAACAGGGTGCGCGTTTTTTCATCGAGCAGCATCATCTGGCCCGGTGTGTGGCCGGGGCAGGCAAAGGCAGTGATGACGCGTCCGCCCAGGTCGAAGGTCTGCCCGTCCACCAGTGGAAGCCGCTCGGCGGGCGTGCCCCAGGGCGTGATGTCGGTATCGGGATCATAGGGATAATCCGGGTTCTCGCCGCGTTGCCGATGGGCAATCATGTTCGCGTACTTTCTGCGGGCCTCCAGATTGTCCTGGTACCCGTGCATGTGGTCGCCCCAATCGCGCTCGTTGAGATGGACGGCGCCAAACTGCCAGCTGTTGCCGATGTGATCCATGTGCCCGTGTGTGGCCACATGAATCAGGGGCTTGTCCGTGATGGCCTCGATGGCGCCCTTGAGGTCTCCAATCCCAACCCCGGCGTCGATGACCATGGCGCGTTCATCGCCAACCAGCAGGAAGATGCTTGCGCAGTCGAACTCATCGATTTCATAAGTGTCGGGTTTGAATGCCACAATGGGATAGGCTTTTGTTTTCATGATGATGCTCCCTTCGGGGTCAGGCCCCTTTGAGGTTTGGGGGTCAGGCCCCCTCAAGTTCTCTTCATGGGGCCTGACCCCATCTTACCCAATCGGTGTTGGGAGCACAAACGGATTCCCGGTAGAAAAGCATCCACCTGGTGGAATAAATCCGATATGCCGGACAAGTGATAGCACCGGACAAGTGATAGAATGGGGATGAGCTGTACCCGGGGCAATCGTTTGGAAATGCTTCCCGCCGAACCTGGCACGATGCCCCGGCTGCGCATGGTGTGTCCCGCAAGGACGGGTGGAGGGTATATGGAACGTCAGGCTTGTTTCACTGTGAAAGGCAAACCGTTTTTTTCATTGGGTGGGCAGACCCACAACTCGTCGAGCTATTTTCCGCTGGACATGGCACGCAGCTTTGACAGCGTGAAAAAGCTGGGCGGGAACACGGTGGCCACACCCATCCCATGGGACCGGTTCGAACCGTGGGAGGGCGTGTACGACGAATCGTATGTGAAGTCCGTCATCGATCAGGCCCGAAAATGGGAAGTGCGGCTCATCCTGCTGTGGTTTGGCACCTGGAAGAACGGCACCATGGAATATGCGCCCCAATGGATCAAGACCAATCCGGAGCGGTTTCCCCGCACCATGTGTCCTGACGGCAGCCCCACCGCGGTGTTGTCCTGCCACGCCGAGAGCAACCGGGCGGCGGACGAGGCCGCGTTTTGCCACCTGATGCAGATTTTGCGGGAGTACGATGGGGACACCCAGACTGTCATCGCCGTGCAGGTGGAGAACGAACCCGGCATCCTCGGGCCGGTCCGCCGTGATTTTGGCCCGGATGGCACGCGGGATTTCTCGGCACAGGTTCCTGAACGGCTCATTGCGTATGCCAAGGCGTACCCGGACAGCCGGCTCAATGGGTTCCGCATGAAGGCCGGCGGACTGGAGGCGGGGACCTGGACGGAGGTGTTCGGACGTTACGGTGCCGAAGCCTGCAGCGCCTGGCATACGGCGCGATACATCGACAGCATCGCGGCAGCCGGCAAGGCGGAGTATAACCTGTTTCTGTATGCGAACGCGTGGCTGGATGGCGGCTGCCAGGGAGATGGCTGGGACCTTGGCGGTCTGGAGTATCCCTGTGGCGGCGCGGTCTCCAAGTCGCTGGATGTGTGGTATGCGGCGTGTGAGGCGCTGGACGTGATAGCCCCGGACATCTACGCGGGGGAGCCGGAACGTCATCTTGAAAACCAGGAAATCTACGCGAATGCAGCGCAGGGCTGGCCGCTGTATGTGCCGGAATCCCATGCGGCCGGGTTGAACGCGACCATGATGTTTCATGCCATCGGAAAACTTGGCGCCATCGGGTACCATGTTTTCGGGTGCGAGAGCAGTCTGGACGGCGACGGGAATCTCACCGAACAGGCGCAGCCCATGGCCCGTTCCATGCACATGGTGGCGGCGGTGCAGACCCTGATTCAGGCACATCGTGCCAGTGGCCGCATGCATGCCCTGCTGCAGAAGCCGGGTCAGGCAGGCGCACATCTGGAGCTTCCGGGCTGGAAATGCAAGGTTTGCTATCAGGGGACGGGAGAAGGCTGGAATGCCATGGATTTCCGCCACCATGACGCCATCCGGGAGGAGACCGTTCCCGTCACGGATGTGCAGGCGGAAACCGCACGGGGACTGCTGTTCCAGGTCTCGGAAAACGAGTTCTATCTGGTGGGACACAAGCTGCGCCTGCTGTTCCATCGCCCGGAAGCGGTCGACGGATCCATTCCTGCCATCTGGATGAGCCCCGGTCACCAGGCCAATGCCATGGGCACCCTGATCATCGAGGAAGGCGAGTTCGTCAATGGCGCCTTCGTGGCCAAGCGGGTGCGTTCCGGCGATGAGGCGCGTCACGGCATCTGGGCCCAGGCGGACTGCGGCGTAATCCGGTTTGTGCTGTGCGACTGACCCCTTGTCAAGGATTCCCCAGCTCCCCGAACCGGGCCAGAATCGCCAGCGCGGGATCCACCGGCACCGGTACCCGCTGCACGTCCTCGGGGATATGAATGGGCTTGAGCCTGCGGACTGTTCGGCCTTCGAACTGCGGCAGCCAGCGGCGCTGCGCCTCGAGCATGTCCGTGGTCATGTCGCGGATCTCCTTCAGGTCCAGCACCGCCGCGGTGAGGGGGTCCATGGCCACCGCCTGTGCCAGCAGCTCCGGATCGCCGGAACGGGCCGCGTCGGTGGCCATGCGCTGCACCACCATGTTTGAAAGGTTCATGGCGGCGCATGCGGCGGGAAGCGCACCGACAGCCTGCGGATGCAGGCCGGCCCCGTCCGCCAGCACGGGCACCTCCACACAGTCGTGTTGCGGTAGGTTGTCGATGAGTCCGGTGTTGCGGACATTGCCATTGAACCGGA
The DNA here is from genome assembly GCA_023459915.1 of Bacillota bacterium. GTDB lineage: Bacteria > Bacillota > Clostridia > DSM-8532 > DSM-8532 > JAEWSN01. Next base: position 4,955 of record JAEWSN010000104.1, on the reverse strand, counting down.
AGGGCCGGTTCAGCGTCAGGGCTTCGATGATGTAGGAACCATATTCCACGCTGCGATCCGGCAGGGTGGCGGGTTCGTCCTCCAGCAGCATGTGGCTGCCGTATTTACGTGCCACCGCCTGCCCGAATTTCAGGGCCGCGCCGGTCTCGCCGCCAAATGCGGGCTCATCACAATAGGTGTCCAGCGTCTGCCGGTTTTTTCGGAACCAGGGCAGGTACTCGGACAAATGGCCCGTGGATTCGGTCATCAGGTAGCCGGTGTGCCGGAAAACTTCCCCGCGCACCTTTTCGCTCGCGTAATACGCCGGCTTTTCCATGCGCTCACGCAGCAGCGGATACAGGTCGCGACCGTTGTGGAACAGGCGCAGGAACCAGGCCATGTGGTTGATGCCGGCGCACAGGAAGTCGATTTCAGCCTTGGGCACATCCGTATAGCCGGCGATGAGATCCAGCGTGGTTTGGACACCGTGGCACAGGCCCACGCTCCGGATACCGGCGTCCTGCAGGGCATTGCACACCATGGCCATGGGGTTCACATAGTTGAGCAGCAGCGCGTCCGGACAGCAGTCCCGCATGTCATGGGCCAGCGCGTCCATCACCGGGATGGTGCGGGCCGCCCGGAAAATGCCGCCGGGTCCCATCGAGTCGCCGATGCATTGATCCACGCCGTATCGCAATGGGATGTCGATATCCAGCGCATAGGCGTCATTGCCGCCAATCTGCAGGGTGGCGATGACGAACTGCGCGTTTTGCAGGGCGTCCCGCTGATTCGTGGTGATCTCCACCCGCGCGGCCAGGCGGTTCTCCCGGATGACCCGGTTGATGAAATCGGCCACCTGGGAGGTGCGCCGGGTGGAGGGGGCCATCAGGGAAAACTGGACATCCTCCATGCCGGGGGTGGCCAGGACATCCAGAATGAGTGTTTTGCAGAACACGATGCTTCCGGCACCGATGATGGCGATTTTTGTCATGGGCTGCCTCCCCTTTTTGGGTTATCTCCCCTTCTTGGGCTATCTCCCCTTCACGGGGTATCAGCGAGTGTGACGCTTCTCCACCCACTTGCGCATGGGAACGTACAACGCCAGCAGGACAAGGGTAAGTCCGGCGAATCCCAGGATGATGGGGTAGGGAACCATCGAATGGACGTTGACGAAAATGGCCGTGCTCACAGGGTTCGCTTCAGGTAGTCCTCCACGAGTTCCCACAGCTCCAGGCTCCAGAAATCACGCTCATGCGGTGCGCCTTCCACGCGGACCAGTTCCGTGTGGACATCGTTTTCGCTCAGCAGCTGGGCCATTTTCTCACTCTGGTTGTAGTTCACAACCGGATCCGCATCACCGTGCAGCAGCATGAACGGAGGATAGTCACGTCCCGGCACCACCATGCGGATGGGATCCATCAGGCCAAGGCGCTCCAGCTGTTCTTCCTTCGTATTGCCAAGCAGTGCGATGAAAATGGAGGGGTTGCCGTTTTCGTCTGTTTCCGGGATGCCTTGCCCGAACATGGGCAGCAGGTCGGAGGGGCCGAAGCACTCCACAACGGTTTTCACCGCGTCGGAATAGCCCGCATGTTCCGCTGTCTGGTACGCCGGGTCATCACCGGTCAATCCCACCAGCAGCGCGGTGTTGCCGCCGGACGAGGTGCCCCAGATGGCGACCCGATCCGTGTCGATGCGGTATTGAACGGCATTTTTGCGCAGGAACCGGATGGCGGCCTTCACATCCTGCAAAAAGGCTGGCGCCTTGTGTCCGTCGATGGACGAACGATGGGTGACGGTGGCCACAACATATCCCTTTCGCGCCAGACTGCCCAGCTGGGGCAGTTCGTAGCCCACATCCGGGAAGGTCCAGGCACTGCCCTGCACGAACACGACCAGCGGCCAGCGCTGGTCCGGGAATGCCGGATCGGTGGCGGCCCACGGGAGCAGCAGCTGCAGTGTCAGCTCGGTGCCGGTTTCCGTGGAATACGTGATGTCACGCATCCAGGAGGCAAATCCGGCGAGTGACGGATTGTTCTTGATGGCGGTGTAACGGATGGGTTTCATGGAGGCTCCTTTCCGGCGGGCGTCGCGTGGCCCGCGTGAACACCGTGTGGCGGCCCGAACGGCCTGCAAATTACTCTCTGTTCCAGAGTATATCGCCTTTTTCAACAAACGTCATGCGGATGATGTGGTGGGCTTGGGCGAGGCGAGTGGCTTTTGTGGACAGCTTTTTTCTTGTAAACAGCATCAGGTGCGCCTCGGATTGCGGCATCAGGGCGCGGCGATCCAGGATTTTCTGGACGTCCTTGTCTGTGGCCGGTGTCGTTCGCCATTTGCATTCCGCAATCAGGACCTTGTTCGCACCGTCCGAGGCAACCCAGTCCATTTCTTCCTGCATGCGGGTTGCCGGGTTCGTTCCCCACCAGCGGCCTTTACCGGTGAAAACGAAGGGGAGCGTTGCAGTGCCATTCCAATCATCCAGTTGTTCCCCGCACAGGGCCTCGAACCGTTGTCCGAGATAGTCTGAAAGGGAGGGCTCGATGACTTGCTCCCAAAGGAGCGCATGCTTTTCCGCCTCGACGAGAGAGAGGTGTCGACTGATATAGCGGAAATAAAAAGTGAAATACGGATCCCGCAAACGATAGACGCCCTTTCGGGCGTTGTCCTTTTCTCCGAAGGGCATTTCACGTACCACGATTCCCAGCGCGATCAGGTTGTTCAGGTAGTAGCCGGCGTCCGCACCGATCAGCCCGGTGAGTTCATTGTACTTGGTTTTGCCCGTACTGATGCCTTCAAGAATTGAGAAATAGAGACTGGGTTCCCGCAACTCCTGCTTCAGGGCAAAAACCGGTTCATTGTTCAGAAGGGATCCCTTGGCCAGTATGTTTTCCAGAATATTCTGGCGGATGTCCACATCCGTGCTGAACTGCTTGAGATACAGGGGCATGCCGCCGACAATGCCCCACGCAATAAAAGCCTCCAGATTGCTATACCCGTGCAGCATCATTCTGGCTTCTGCAAAGCGCAGCGGCTCGAGCTTTATCGCGGCGGTTCTCCGCCCAAATACCGGACTTTGGGCACCCAGAACCTCACTTTCCATGAAACTCATGTATGACCCACACAGGATGAGAAACAGGTTGGTTTTCAACCAGTGATGGTCAATGATGTTTTGCAGCATGGAGAGGAAGCCCTTGTCCTGCATGGCAATGTACTGGAACTCATCAAGTGCCAGGATGAAGGGCTTGTTTCCCACCTGATCGGCCAGATAGAGAAAAGCCTGCTCAAAAGAGGCGAATGTGGTGAGATACGCGGAGGGAAACCGGTGAAGCACCTGTTCTGAAAATTTCTCCAACAGCACCTTTGCGCTTTGCTGCTCGAACGCGAAGTAGAGCCCGTCATGTTCTTTGAGCAGTTCCAGCATCAGAAAGGTTTTGCCGACACGTCTTCTTCCGTACAGCACCAGACATTCAAATTTCCCGGAAGACGCCATATTTCTGCATCTGGCGAGTTCCGCCGTGCGGCCGACAAATGAATCCCGCATGTGCGTGCCTCCTTGGTCAAGGATCATTGCACACTCATTATACCCAAACACGACTAACTTAGCCATGACTAAGTTAGTCGTGTTTGGGTTAAAGTATGAATGTCAATACTGGGACGGGCTTAGGACTTGGAAAGAAACAACCTGCTCTATGAATTTCCGAAAACAATGGCCAAACCTGCCATTCTTTTCGGAAAAAGACCAGGTAATTTCTTTCCGGCGTCTTATCTCACGATCTCCGGATCGGTAAAGATGTCTTTGTCGTCCCGGCTGGTGGTTGAAAACTCCGACACAATGGCGCCTTGTGGCCCGCCCTGGAACCAGTGGCGGGTGTTGGGCATCAGGGTGTACTGCTCGCCCGGCTGCAGCACCACTTCGTGATAAACGGTGTAGGTCTGTTCCCGCCCATTGGGAATCCTGGCCTGGATGGATTCGACGGGATCGCCTTCCACATACAGGTACACGGTGCCCCAGCGGCAGCGGAAGGTTTCCTCTTTGCCGGGTGCGCCGTCCACCGGCGGATGCCGGTGTTCCGGGCAGGTTTGTCCCGCGTACAGCGCCAGTTCCTTGGCACAGCAGCGCTGTGTGTTCAGGTAGGTGATGAGGGAGAGTCCGGTGGTTTCAAAATCATTCAATCCGAAATCCGCCAGCTCCACCTTCTCCCGTTCCTGCGGGGTCAGCGCGATGCCGGCCTTGTCCATCATCTCAAGGACGCGTTGGATGTGTTCATTGCGGTTGATCATGTATTTCCTCCAGTTCCTGTGTTGTCCCTGTGGTATTCATGTGTTGTTCATGTGTTATTCATGAGCTGCCGCACCTGTGCCAGGTCATGGATTCCCGTGGATGCGCCCACTTCCGCGACACAGAGCGCGCCCACGGCATTGCCCATCCGGGCGGCCTCCGCGAGGGGAAGCCCGTTTGTGATGCCGGTGAGAAATCCGGCACAGAATGCGTCGCCGGCGCCGGTGGTATCCTGGACAACAGGCACCCGGAATCCCGGCACCCGCCATTTGCCTTCCCCTGTGGCTGCCAGACAGCCCTCGCCGCCCAGTTTGATGACCACGGTGCCGACACCCTTTTCAAGAAACAGATCCGCCATGCGTTCAGGATCCGTTTCGCCGGTCAGGGCTGCGGCTTCATCATAGCTCGGCAGGAAATAGTCCAGCAAAGGCAGACTGGGTGCCAGTACGCGCATCCAGCGGCCCTGAGCGTCCCAAGCCGTGTCGAGCGCGGTGATGGCGCCAAACTGCCGTGCGCGATGGAGCACACGGGCGCAGGGCTCGCCGTCGAAGGCGGGCATCAGCATGGTGCCCGCGACAAAGACAATGCGCGAGGAAGACAGCAGGGCATCCGGCACATCGGTGTCCGTGAAGGCCGCGTTCGCGCCAAGGGCGTGCAGGAAGCTGCGTTCCCCGCCCTCGTCCACCAGCACCACCGA
>JAEWSN010000103.1 GCA_023459915.1 Bacillota bacterium | reverse complement strand
CCGGTGGCCGGATCGACGATCGGGTCGAACGATTCTGCCGTGGTATATGGCGCAAGCGGTTCCAGGAGCAGTCGGCCGGTGGCGGAAAGTGTGTCGTCCGACGCACGGACAAGCTTGCGGCCCATGATCAGGTCCCGTCGGGTGCCATCCGCGGCGTAGTCCGCGTCCAAGTCCGACTCCGTCCAGATGATGGAGAGGTCTTCGATGTCCTGCGCGCCCTTGGCGAACCGGGGATTCCCAACGGCGCCCATATCACCGGTCAGCGTCAGGCCGAATTCGGGGTACGCGCTGCCGTCCGCGTTGATCGCGGCAAGCCGGAATGCGGCACCCTCGGAACTGTCGGAACCCATGATCGCTTCAGGACCAGTGGCGGTTTCGGAATCACTGGTACCATCGGTCACCTGCCAGCCCACCACAAACCGTTGTTCACCGTCGGGGAAACGGGCGGTGGTGACGAGGGGAGCCAGGTTGGCGAGGCTTGTGTCGGCGCGTTCGCCGGTGTCGCCCATGTCGCTCACACGCAAGGTGTTCGCAACCGATCCGTCCGCGTTCAGGACCGAGCAGACGATGTGGGCGCCGGTATCGTCTGAACCGGACACCTGGTACACCACCGCGGCCCGTCCATCCGGCAGCATGGCGGCGTTGACACCGGTGGCCTTGTTCAGGCTGCCGTCGTACAGGGTGGCGGCTTCCTGCCAGCCCGAACCGCCGGAAGTGCCGTTGTACATCCGGTATTGGATGGTGTCGCTGGTGAAGTCCAGCGGACTGGACAAGTCTCCAGGGGAGACGGCACGCCAAAGCGCGATGGCACGGTCGCCTGATGCGGCCACCACCGGTCCGAGATCGGGTGTGGCATTGTCGGTCAGGCGTGTCGTGTGGAACACACCGTCACGGCGAACCCCGGCCATCACCTCGGTTGCGGACATGGCGCGAACCAGGTCCTCGGCCGTGGCATTGCTCCCGGCGGCAGGGCTGTCCGTGGTGAAGGTTCTGTTCCAGACAGCCACGGCGTTTGCGGCGGTACCGGCGAGGGCGAGGTTGCTGTCCGGATAGTCGGACGCGTCGAGTTGTGTGCCTTCCGGGAAGGCGCCGGCGGTCTTGTCACTGACGCAGACGGCTGTATCCAGGAGATCCGTGCTGCCCATGTCGGACAGGTAGGCAAGCAGCGCAGCATCCTCAGTGAGGACAGGATTGGCATGGGGGTACCCGTTCTGCCAGATGTCCGTGATGCCGATCTCCGGTGCATCGGAAGGTATTGACAGGAGCGAGAAGGCAGGGGCGGCACGCAACAGGCCGTCATCCGCCGGTACCGACAGCCAGACGCGTTCACTGGCCGTCAGATAATCGCGTCCCTCGAAGGAAACGGATTGTTCAACGGGGATGAGCCGAAGGCCGGTGGCACCTTCACTGGACGCGGTGCCCGAGAGGCCTGCGGCGGACAAATAGCTGGAACCGAATGTCATGCGTGGTGGCCAACCCTTGCGCAACGCCTCCTTGATCTCTTTGGGGATGAAATAATCAACATAGATGCCTGCCCAATCTCCGTAATACCAGGAATCGTCGTCATCTCCCCATTTCCATTTCGCATTGTACCCAATGAACAGCAGTTTCACCTCGAATTCAATGCCGACCTCGCCATAAATGCTGAAACGCTGGCCGTCCCGTTCGTTGTTGTTGACCCAGTAATACTCCTGGTTGTGTTCCAACATGCCATAGGGGCCTGCCTTGAACGAAACGACGTCGTAGTCGAACCCGATGCCGCCAAACACATAGATATTGGTTCCCGGGTACAGGTATGTGATGTATGTGGTGGCGCCGTCTTCCTCCGTGTAAATTTTGAGGCCCACGGTTGCGGTCATGCCGGCCTTGAGGGTTGCGGTGACAGGCACCGGCCCGATGCTGCCGTTGACATTGTAGTAATACCCGCCGCCGCCGCCGATATAGGTGTCGGAGGTCAGCAGGCGCATCATCCACTCCTGTTCGCCGATGTCATAGTAAATTTCGCATTCCACGTAGGCGCCACCACCGTAAGAGTAGTAGAAGCCCTTGCTGGTGTCCTTGAACTTGTTCATGGTCGCCTTGCTTTTCTTCAGGAATTCCCCCTTTTTCATGGCTTTCACATCCGAAAAACCGGGCATGTAACTGAATTTCTGATCCTCTCCCGAGGCCACAAAAACGCCGGAAGGATTGTCCCTGTCGTAGGTGCCGACCGCGAAGCGGAAGATGCCCTTGTAGACAAGCGGATCGTCCGTGGGGATGATTTCGAGGCCCGCGGTTTTCCCAAAGTCCATGTCGTAATAGGACAGGAAATCAAGCGCGTCGCCGACGAAGCTGTCATCTACAGGGTAATAACCACCGGCCTGCACATCGGCAAGCAGGGCCTCGGTGTCAGCGAAGTTGTCCGCCAACCCCTCCGCCATCATGGGCACATTCATCAGATTTTGTATCTGGATGGACTTGGACAGCCGGATTTCAAGCCCCGGCGCACGGATGACCGGATAGAGATTGAACCGCGTGCCCGGATCATCGTAGTGGCGCAGGATATCGATCAAGCCTTTTGTCATGTCGGTTGCGCCACTCAGAATGGTGGTGTCGGCAAAGGGATAGGCTTCGGAACGCGCCACCGTGGTGTGGGTTCGGACAGCGCCGGTTTCATCCACCAGGCCGACCTCGTAGGACGGGCGATAGCCGCCGGAGACAATCAACTCCAGCGCCAAATCGGCGTTGACGGGGATGTCGTCGACAAAATTGAGCGCTTCGAAGGACATGGATTCGCCATTGATCGACAGGTCCTCGGATACGATGATGACGCTGTTGTCAATGGCGTTCCCGTTGACCGGATGGATGGGCTGCAGTCGATCCACGCCCAGCGGGGACGCCCGGTTTTCCCAGACCTCCTTTGCATCAATCCGGATGAACACAGGTCGGTGGGCATTGTCCGGGAACCGTGCCTCCAGCACATAGGAGACGCCATCCTCCGGTGTCAATTCATGGTTGTCGGTCACGCCCGTGGCGGCCAAATCGATGGCATACCGCCCGTTCGTGTCAGCGGAGATCGTCTGGTCTGTGTTGCCGGGCACGCCGTTGACGGTGGTCTGCGGTTGGTATCTGTCGTTCAGGTACAATCCACCCCGCAGCACAACAGGGCCGGTGTAGGGCGCGCCGGTTTCCTGATTCTGCAGGGACAGGCTTACCCGGTACTGCCGCTGCGGCAGCAGCACAATGTTCCGCGGGTAGGCGGTGAACCGGCCCACGGTTTGCTGTGTGGCGGCCATCTTCCCGCTTCGCAGCACGCCATAGTCGTAGATGTCCTGATTGTCGCCGGTTGGATAAAAGAGCACATCCCCGACGATGCCACTGCTTTCATGGACTGTCAGTTGGCCCAGCGCGGTGGTGGTGTATGAACGCGCCACACCGTCGCCATTGGTGTAGTGGATGTTGCAGGGCATGGGGGGATAGGACTGGAACATGAAGAGTTTGTCGTGGATGGGGGTTACGTCGACAAGAAGCCTGTCGGACATGCCGGTGAGCGCATGGGTGGCGGTCACCACGGAATGGCCGGCTTCGTCCGCCTCCAGGGTAAAACTTGTTCCCGGCAGATGTATGCCGTTTTCAGCGGTGATCCGTTCTCTGCCGTTACCCGAGTTGTACCACAGCGAAACACTGTCGCCGTCGACCGACCAGGTGATTTTGTCCGCGACACTGCTCCAGGCATACTCGGTCTTGTTGATGCCAATCCAATCCAGCAGGCCGGTTTCAGTGCTGTACCACCAGATGTCCGTGTAGTATGCGACCACACCATCCGGGAAATTCGCCTGTACCCTCATGCTCCGGGGGTTTGGCAATCCGTTGACGAAAATCTCCAGCGCATCGTGATTGTAGACATAGAAGGGATAGGCGTCATAGGACCAGGTTTCGTCGGAAGGGTTCCGCGCCTTCAGTGTCACTGTATAGACATCGAGCAGGCGGCCTGCATTCACATGGGGGACCGGGACAGAGAGGGGTTGCCCAACGCCGGCAGGATCGGAGGAGGTATAAATCGGTGTGGTTTCGCTGTTTCGGGTGATGGAAAGCAGATGTTCGGTGTCTGCCGTCTTGTTTTCAATGTCGAACCGAACAGGGATGGAATCCTCCAGAACTGTCGTGTAGCGCCTTTCCGGGCGGACGAGTGTGGCGATGGCCGGCAGGTCACGCACCCGGATGCGCACATCGGCAGACAAGGTTTGCCCGGTTTGCCGATCTTCCGCGCTTATTTCCAGCACATAGCCGGATACGCCCTTGGGGGTGCTGTCCTGCAGGTATTCGGAACCGACGGTGTAGGTGTTTCTTGGCGCGACGGCGGTTGCGGGAAGTGTTTCCGTGAACAGCGCGGTTCCCTTGCCCAGGATGCTGCCGGTATATTCTGCCCGATACAGGGTGAATGTGAAGTCGGTTTCCGTAGACTGCCCGGCATATTGCGCGTTGCGCTCATGGAGGTTGGTCGCGAAATCCACCACCGCGTCATTGCCGCGCAGGCGTTCCTGCTGTGCCAGACCGGCTGGTACATACAGGTACGCAGCCTGTGCCGCCTGCACGGTCAGTGTGCGGGAGGTCACGGCATAAGCAGGCTCTGAAAGAGGATTGGAGACAGTCAGCGTGAAGGTTGCCGTGCCCGGCGTGCCGGTCAACGTGATGATGCCCGCGTTGTTGATGGACGCCACGGCGGCGTTGCTGCTGGTCCATGAGAAGTACGCGGCATCCTGCCAACTGGCGGCAACATGCAGATGATACCCGAGAGAGAGCGCGGCACCTCCGTCCGCGGAGAGAGTATCGGTGGGCGGCCAGTGTGTGTAGTCCAGTGAGATGTCTGTCGCGTCGTCGATGAGGATCAGCGGGGGGACGGTGTACAGCGTATCCAGTGCATGGATCCGTGAAAAGGTTCCTGCTCCGGTTTTGTCGAGATACAGCTCCATCGCGCACAGCAAATCGACACCGGTGGTGTTCTCCGGCGCGGTGAACGCACCGCTGAATCCAGTGATGTGACCGAGATCGTCGGTATGGATTGTCAGCGGGACGTCGATGGCCCCCGATGTCGCAACGATAACGCGGGCCTTGAAGGCGGTGGAAGTGTTGTTTTCGTCCACCCTGGCTGGAGCCAGGAGCCAGTTGCTGAGAAAACCATCGTACTTGACTGGGATGGCGATGGTCGCAGCCGCGTTGCGGCTGGTTCCCTGGTTCACGCTGACGCCAGGATCCGCGCACCAGGCAAGGACCTGCTCCGGATCGGCCGGGTCGAAAGTGGCCATTGGGGCGGGAGCGCTGGTATGTGGTCCAACTGGAAGCTGTGTTTTCCCGGACAGATCCACTGCGCCGTTGATGCTGTCGATGGTCACGGAAAGATTGTTGCCGCCGACAGCGTTGACACTCGCCTCGTACAGGAAGCTGACAGCGTTGGAGATGGTGCCGTCGGCCTCCATGGGTGAAAGCGTGGTTCCTTCAAGGGTGAGGGTGATGTTGTCCGTCAGGACCGGCTCGCTGAACACAACGGTGACAGGAACCATGTCGCCATATCGGATGCCGGATGGGATGCCGATGGATACCCGGGTTACATCAGGGGCTTGTTGATCGGAAAACCTTATCTGGTGCCGGAGATAGGTATCCTGATCGTCCAAAAAACAGAGGCTGACGGGCGCGGAGAGACCGGAGGTGTCAAAGACGAAATCAAGCCGGCGTTTGATGCCGTTGGCCTCAAGCAGTGGTCCGAGAAAAGCAAATGCGGTCGGCAATTCCTGTGGGAGATCGTCAGACGCGAAGTTGACTTGGTAGGGGGGCACTGGCGGCGGAACCACCAGGGGATCCGGCATGATGGTGGCGTAGGTGATCGTCTGCATGGGATGGGGATCGTCTACGGATACATATGCGTCCACCCGGGTGCCAATTGTGCCTGTTGTACCGGTTTCATTCAAGAAGTATCCTTCCGGCATCCGGATATGACTCAGTACCTTGGCATCGAGCATGGTGCGGATATCTCCCGAGATTTCTGCAGTCAGTGTCAGCGCTGCGATGGCACCGCCGGTCACCGTGTATATGCCAGGGGCGTCGGCGCCAGAAATGGTATCGAGATCTATCAGAGAGGTGCGGATGGCCGACAGGTAAACGGTTTGAAGATTGTAATCGCTCCGAATGGGCACCGGTACAGTAAGGGTGTATCGGTCACCTTCAAACAGTGCGCCTGAAATATCGTCGCAGTACAAATGAAAATAGCGCTCACCGGTCCAGAACGCGTCTGCATTGCTGGCGATGCCATATTCACCGGGGTTGTCGGCGAAAGGCTTGATTTGGATAATGACTTCTTTTATTGTCTCTCCCGCCGCAAAGGTCACCGTTCCCGATGTGGCACCGGTTAGGTGCTGGCCCAAACTGGCGCTTGCAGGAATGGCCCCGTACTCGAAGGATACGGGGGTTGTTGCGGTGGCAGACAGGGAGAATCGAACCTGCGCACTGACTGTATCTGTTTCCAGAAATGCGGTTTTTCCGGCTTGCACAAGCTCGTATGAAACCCGGATATCGTTGACCGTTCCGGATGGATAGATGATATTCACGGGTTCGGACTCGATTCCCACCGTGCCCAGCTGTGTCAGCAGCGAAGCCAGCGTGTCGTGGGACATATCCGGTATTGGCGCGGCACTGCCGCCTGAAATGACAGGCGTGGTGCTGCCTGTTGTGGAGGTCGACGCGATGATGCCATCTTCAAATGCCTGAATCTCAAGTGGGGACGAGACCATCGACAGCAGCATGGACAGGACCAGGGCGATTGCCAAGTAGCGCTTCATTTCCACTCTCCTTGAATTCATCCCGCAGTGAAGATATAATGAGGTTTGAAAAAATGACTACGGTCATGTTTGTCTTCATGATAACACAATGCGACGGTTTTCGACAGCGAGGAAAATGGAATTGACAGCAGAAAATGCCGGTGTGAAAGTGAGCAAAGGGGAGCGGACGAAGCAGAAAATTCTTGAGAGCGCTGCCGTCCTCTTTGGCCATCACGAGTTCGAGGAGGTCACGGTGGATGCCATCGTGGCGGCCGCAGGTGTCTCCAAGGGCACCTTCTATATTTATTTTGATTCCAAGGACAGCCTGATTGCCAGTTTTTTGACCGAGTACGTCAGAAGTGTGGACATGGCATACAAGAGCCATCTCGAGTCGCTTCCGGAGGGCACGCCAGCTTCACAGATGATGCTTTCGCTGATCGCGAAGATTGCCGATGTGCTCACGGGCATCATCGGCAATCACAGGATG
>JAEWSN010000102.1 GCA_023459915.1 Bacillota bacterium | reverse complement strand
TTGTCTCCCTGGCCGGAGATGATGAGCGGGGTGCGGGCCTCGTCGACCAGGATGGAGTCCACCTCGTCCACAATGGCATAGGTCAGCGCGCGCTGCACCTTGTGCTCCTTGTACACCACCATGTTGTCGCGGAGATAGTCGAACCCGAACTCGTTGTTCGTGCCGTAGGTGATGTCGCTGTTGTACGCGGCGCGGCGGGCGTCATTCTCCAAATCGTGCACGATGACACCGACCGTGAGCCCCAAGAAGCCGTAGATTTTCCCCATCAGCTCGCCCTGGTAGCGGGCAAGATAGTCGTTGACCGTCACCAGGTGCACGCCTTCCCCGGTCAGGGCATTGAGATAGACCGGCAGGGTGGCCACATTGGTTTTGCCCTCGCCGGTTTTCATTTCCGCGATGCGGCCCTGATGCAGCACGATGCCGCCGATGAGCTGGACCCGGAACAACCGGATGCCCTGGACGCGCACGGTGGCCTCGCGCACCACGGCAAAGGCCTCCGGGAGCAGATCGTCGAGCGTCTCTCCCGCCTGATAGCGGTCGCGGAACGCTTGCGTTTTCGCCTTGAGCGCCTCATCGGACAGCTGCCGCATCTGCGGCTCGAGCGCCTCGATGCGATCCACAATCGGGAGAATGCGCTTGAGCTCCTTCTCCGCGTAGTTGCCAAAGATCAAGGTGAGAAAATTGTTGATTCCCATGGTTGTCTACTCCCGTTGCGCCCCATCCGGCGCGAAAATGGCTTTTGTGTCTGTGTCGGCACCGGCCCCGTCCTCGATCACGAAACCAAGGCGGCGCAGCACAATCTGGTATCCGTCCGCGCCATAATGGAGCGCACGGCTGACCCGGCTGATCGTGGCCTCGCTCGCGCCGGTTTTCTCGTGGATCTCCCGGTAGGTTTTACGTTCCGCCAACATGCGGGCGACGTCAAACCGCTGCACAAACGCCTTGAGTTCGGAAATGGTTCCGACATCCTCAAAAAACGCGTAACATTCCTCAATTGTCTGCAGCTGCAGAATGGCCTCGAACAGGCGATCTGCGCCTTCATCCTTCAATTTCGGGTTCACGGACTCCTCCAGGTGGCGTCCGCCCTGCGACGAACTGCAATCTCCTCCATTATCACACGCGTGACGGGGCAATGCAAACCTGATTCCGCACCATTTTTGCTCCGGCGCGCACGGCAGTGGAAAAAATGTCAAATTCATGATAATCTTTACCCTGACTCCCGCAAGGCTGCGGGAACCACCTCCGGAGGCGGTCTCCGGCACCCCCGTCACGTCATCGCCGCAGGCACAAATCATCCCGCGCAGGAAGGTTCTCATGACGTATTTCATGCAGACGGATCTCAGTTTTTTCACAGCCATCGTGCTGCTCCTGCTGCTGTTCGGCCAGGCGGCCAATTATGACAGGAGCCTGTTGAGCCACCGCCTGTATCGGGGCATGGTGTTCCTGACCTTCTGCGTCCTCATGCTCGACACCATCGGGTGGACCCTGGAGGGCATGGCAACACCGGGCCTCATCGTGCTCAACTGGATCACCAGCACGCTGGGCTGTGTGACAGGCCCCGTGATATCGCTGCTGTGGTATCTGTACGCGCACAATCATGTGCTTGGCGACAACCGCCGCACACTCCGGGAGGGCGCCATCCTCGCCATCCCCGTGCTGCTGTACTCCGGATTCGCCCTGTTCTCCCCGCTGCACCGGCTGCTGTTCATGATCGACGCCGACAACCACTTCCACCGCGGGCCCCTGTTCGGGCTGATCGCGATGCTGATGATCGGCTATCTGCTGGCCGCCTTCGCGCTGCTGATCCTGCTTCGGAAAAAAATCAACCATCGCGACTTTCTTCCACTGACCACCTTCATGCTCCCGCCCTTCGCCTTCGGTGTCCTGCAGCTGTTTTTCTTCGGGGTCACGCTGGTCTGGTCCGGCATGACCATCTCCCTGCTGATCCTCCATCTGTATCTGCAGCACCACAGCCTGCGCACCGACTATCTCACCGGCCTGTTCAACCGCCGCCAGCTCGACAAACACCTGCGTGGCCGCATCGAGGCGTGGAGTCCGGGCACCGTGTTGGGCGCGCTCATGCTCGACGTGGACAATTTCAAGGACATCAACGACGCCCACGGCCATGTGCAGGGTGACGACGCGCTGGAGGAAATCGCAAACATCCTCAAAAAGAGCTTCCACTCCAAAGACTTCATTGCACGGTATGCCGGCGACGAATTTGTCGTGGTGCTTGTCGGTTCCGAGTCCATCGATTTCCTGGCCATCCGCGCCCGCGTGCGGGAAAACCTCAACCGGCTCAACCATTCCGGGGACAAGCCCTATCAGCTCAGCGTCTCCATCGGCTGTGCCATTTTTGATCCGGTGCGGCACAAAAACGCCGATCAATTCCTGCACCATGTCGACATGCGCATGTACCACGAAAAACGGGCAAAAAAGCAGACGGCCGCCCGGGAGGCGTCACTCACGACCGCCACCGATCCTGCCGGCAATCCCGTCGCCAATGACAGTCCCCCCGTGCGGGAATGCCCCGGCTGAGACAGCCGGCGGTTGCTTTACACCAACAGGACAACAGGGATATAATACCGCTGGCAGCCCGTTTTCCCCGATTCGCATCCGGCTGCCCTGTCAGGAGGCATCAGCATGAACCGTTCCGGCGTGACCCACCCACAGGGATTCCTGGCCGCAGGGGTTGCCTGTGGCTTGAAGCGCAATGGCAACCGTGATCTGGCGGTTGTGGTTTCCGAAACACCGGCCGCCATCGCCGGCGTCTTCACCACCAATGTGGTCAAGGGCCATTCGTTGCAGTGGTCCCGGAAGAACATTGCCGGCGGCATCGGGCGCGCGGTGGCCGTCAACAGCGGCTGCGCGAACGCCTGTCTTGGCCCGGACGGCGAGCGGGATGCAGAACGCTTCGCCGGCATGCTGGCGTCTCTCGCGGGATGCCCGGTGAGCCAGGCGTTCATCGGTTCCACCGGTGTCATCGGGTTCCCGCTCGATCTGCAGAAAATCGAGCACGGACTCAACGAGGCGTTCGGACAACTGTCTGTCGACGGTGGCCAGGCGGCGGCGGAAGCGGTCATGACAACGGACACCTTTGCCAAGCAGGCGCAGGCCACCTTTTCGCTGGACGGCCGGGAAGTCCGGATTGGCGGATTCGCCAAGGGATCGGGCATGATCCACCCCAACATGGCCACCATGATTTCCGTCCTCACCACCGACATCGCCATCACCGCCCCCCTGCTCGACAAGGCGCTGCGCGCCGCGGTGTCCAAATCGTACAACCGCATCTCCGTGGACGGTGACACCAGTGTCTGCGACAAGGTGCTGGTCCTGGCCAACGGCAAGGCCGAAAACCGGCTGATCGAAACGGAAAACGAGGATTTCCGCCAATTCGTCGCCAAGCTGACCGATGTGGCGGTCAGCTTGGCCCGCATGCTGGCCCGTGACGGCGAAGGTGCCACCAAGCTGCTCGAATTCGTCGTCCTCGGCGCGCCGGATCCGCAAACCGCACACAAGATGCTCGAGGCCATCTGCAAATCCCCGCTGGTGAAAACCGCGTTCTTCGGCGAAGACGCAAACTGGGGACGCATCCTCACCGCCGCGGGGTACTCGGGCGCCAGCTTCGATCCGGACAAAATCGACATCCGGCTTGGCGACGTCACGGTCTGTCAAAACGGCACCGGCCTCCCCTTCGACGAGACTGCCGCGCTTGAGGTCCTGCGGCGGGACGAGGTTGTGATCACCCTCGATTTGAAGGCCGGGTCCATCACCGACCGGATGTGGACATGCGACTTTTCCTGTGACTATGTCAAAATCAACGGCTCCTACCGATCCTGATCCGCGGTAGCCGCGCAATCGTGCATCCGGGCGCATCCCGTGGCACATTTGCCCGAAAAATTGATTGGATGCCGGAAAATTCGGGTATCATATGAGGAGATTCAAACGGCCGTTCCGTCAAAGGACGTCGCGAAACGTCCCGACACCGTCGATTCGGCCGGTACCACCAACACAGCGGCGTTCTCGTGTCCAATGGAGGAAACACATGGCAACACATCAATTCATCAAATTCATGGTCGCCGATCTTACGTTTGGCATCGAAATCACGCAAATCCACCAAATCCTCAAACCGCAGCAGATTTTCAAGGTGCCCAATACCGCGCCCTACATCGAGGGATTGCTCAATCTGCGCGGCCGCGTGCTGACCGTTTTCAATCTGCGCAAGCGCTTTGCGCTGCCGGAGAAGGAAAACGACGACAACACAAAAATCATCATCGTCACCATGGATGAATTCCTGCTTGGGTTCATTGTGGACAGTGTCACGGAAATTGTGCGTGTGCCGGACGAGGAAATCGAACCCACACCGCCCTCGCTCCAGGGCCTCGACAAGCGCTTTCTCTCCGGCGTGGCAAAAGTCGACGAACATGTCATCCTGCTGCTCGACCTGACCAAGGTGCTGACCACGCAGGAAGAGAAAGACATGGCGGACATGCTCGAAAAACACGCCGCCAAGGTCAACTGATTCACATCCCGTCATCCTCGGACAAGGTGCCGGCCAGCCTCACCAGGTTGCGTCCGGCATTTTTGGCCTCATACATCGCGTCATCGGCGGCCTTGATCAACGCCACTTCCGTATCTGCGGTATCCGGATAGGTGGACACCCCGATGCTGACCGTGACGGACGCCGTCACCTGCTGCGAGCTGACCGGCAGTTTCTCGATGCCCCGGCGCAGCTCCTCCGCCTTGTCATAGGCCTGTTGCAGCGTGGTGTGCGGCATGAGAATCACAAATTCCTCGCCGCCATAGCGGGCAAAGAGATCCGTTTTTCTCAGTTTCTCCATCACAAACACAGACAGCGTTTTCAGGACAAGATCGCCAAACTGGTGACCGTGCGTGTCATTGAAGCGCTTGAAGTGATCGATGTCGAACATGAGCATCGACAGTTCCCCACCGGCACTCTTCGATCGCAGGAAAGCCTCCTGCAGCGTGTTCTGAAAATGGATGCGGTTGTACGCGCCCGTCAGGCCGTCAATCGTCGCCATCTCCTGCATCTGCTGGTACAGGCGCGCGTTGTCGATGGCAATGGATATCTGCTGGGCGATGATTTCCAGCAGCCGAACGGTCTCGTTGCTGAACGCGTCCGGAATGACCTGTTCCACCAGCACGATGCCCAAGGGATTTCCCTTTGCGATCAACGGCACCGACA
>JAEWSN010000101.1 GCA_023459915.1 Bacillota bacterium | reverse complement strand
GCCATTGACATGCACTTCTCCGGAGTTGGGCGCCTCTTCGTGTGAGATCAGCTTGAGGAGGGTGGATTTTCCGGATCCGCTCTCCCCGATGAGAAACACAAATTCTCCCTTGCGGATATGGATATTGGCGCCGGCCAGGCCGACCACGCCATTGTCATAAACTTTTGTGACATCAATGAAACGGATCATGGCACTCCTTGTGTCCGGGCTTCGCGGCAGGGGTTCCGTTTACCGCGAGGCCTCGTCCAGGTACTTTTTCACCATCATGGCCACCTTGAAGTAGATGGCGTCGTCGAAACGACGCAGATCCATGCCGGTGATCTTTTGAATCTTGTCGAGCCGGTACACCAGCGTGTTGCGATGAATGAACAGCTGGCGGGAGGTTTCGCTGACATTGAGGTTGTTCTCGAAGAATTTCTGGATGGTGATCATCGTTTCATTGTCGATGGTCTCGAACACACCCTCCTTGAACACCTCGTTGAGGAACAGGCGGCACAGGGTGGTTGGCAGTTGGTAGATGAGCCTGCCGATTCCCAGATGGTTGTAGTCCACGATGTTCTTGTCGTTCTCGAAGATTTGGCCGATTTTCAACGCGGTCTGCGCATCCTTGTAGGAACGCGCCACATCCCGCAGGCTGTCGGCTTCCGTGCCGATGCCGATGCTGGCCTTGATCATCAGTTCGCTCGAGAGCGTGTCCACGACAACACGTGCCTTCTTGTAGACCTCCCCGGAATCCTCGTTCTCCTTGAGCTCCTTGATGAGCACTGTATTCTGATCGTCGAGCAACACCACATAGTCCTTGGCGTTGTTGGGGAACAGGCTCTGGATGACATTGTAGGCATACAGCTCCCGCGTTTTTTCCGTCCGCACCAGGTAGACCACACGCCGGGCCTCATTGCGCACACGCAGCTCCTTGGCCCGGAGGGTGATGTCCCCGGGAAGGATGTTGCCCAGCAACACGTTTTTCATGAAATTGCTGCGATCGTATTTTTCATCGTAATAGAGCTTCGCGTTTTCAAGGCTGATGGCAATCAACTCCGCATGCTTGGCGCGATCGGGGTGATCGCTGAGCAGAAACAGCACATGGTCCGTTCGTCCGCCGATTTCAATCTTCTTGAGCAACAGACCGTCCTGTTCGGACAGGGTTGCGTTGGTGCCGATGAACTCGGCACAGGGATCGTTCACAATACCGATTTCATCCTCAATCGTGCTGGCTATGACCGTCCCGGTGTTGTCCGTGATCCCAAAGTCATTTCCCATTGTGTCACGGATGCGCATGACAACCGATTGAAACACCTTGTACGCCACGAGTCTGTCCTCCTGTTTCGGAGCTATCCGTTTCGTGCGTCGCCCCTGTTGGTGGAACCCGCAAAAAAGGGATGCCGGCGAAAATCCACGCCTTCCCCATTATACACCACCTGGATCGGCATCCTCAAATGGAAGTTGACCATTTCCCCATTGTTTACAGAATGGCCACATTTCGTCAAAGAAAAACCCCTTCCGTTATCGGAAAGGGCTTTCATCCGCGTCAGGATGCCATCGCGCGCAACCCTTCGTTGCGCCGGCCGGCGTCACGCCGGTCATTCCTCGAGCAAATCGAGGATGGACTTGAGCTCTCCCGCGAATTCGAGCGGCAGGGCCACCCCCTTCTGGCTGGGGCGGAACTCGTCCGCGTTGCTGTCGTACCAGAATGTCCGGATGTCCAGATACTCCTTGCTGTTTTTGGCCACCTTCTTGATATGAATTTCCTCCCGGCTGTTCTTCACAAACTTGCCGAGCAGTTCCTCGGAATCCCAAAAATCCGCCATGTTGCGCACCTCCTGTACATTTGCCCGGGTCCCACTGTTCTGTATCCCAAAAAGCAATTCATTATAACCAGATTCGTCCAATTGCCGCAACCCCGTATACGCATACGTCCCGTCTGTCGGTTCGGCCAGGCTCACAAGGCGCCCCCGCCATTTGTCGGTTCAGCCAGGTTCACACGGCGTATCCGGGTGCCTGTTCGGCCAGCCATGCTGCGGTTGACCCAAACATGTCTCCTACCGCATGATGCGGATTTCAATGCGGCGGTTGGCCTGCCGTCCCTCCGGGGTGTCGTTGTCCCCGATGGGCCGGAACTCGCCGTTTCCGGTCGCTGTGAGCCGGGACGGATCCATCTGGTGGGTATCCACCATGTAGCGCACCACATTGGTGGCACGGGCGGTGGACAGCTCCCAGTTGGAGTCGAACTGGGCCGTCTGGATGGGCACATTGTCCGTATGCCCCTGCACCAGGATGTCCTTGTTCTCGAGCAGGTTCAGCACCTCGGTGATGGCGGACAGCACATCCTGTCCCACCGGCAGGATGTCGGCACGGCCGGACTGGAAAAAGACTTCAGAGTCCAGACGGACCATCACGAACTCTTTCTCCTCCACCACATTGACCTTGTCGGAAAGCCCCTTTTCCGCCACGATGTCGCGGATGCGGTTCGCGGCGTCCTCCATCTTCCGGTTCTCCTGCTGCTGCTGGGCATCCGCCACCATTTCCTCGGCCTTTTTCACATAGGTCTGTGTGTCGGTGGAGAGTTCTCCGGTATTGCTGGGATTGGTCTGGTTGGTGACATTGATCATTTCCTGCCCCTTGTTGGTCAGCAGCAAATCGCCCCCGCTGATCTTCACAAAGGAGCTGCGCAGGGAGTTGGCCACCTGCACGTATTTCTGGGCGTCAATGGTGGCCATGGAAAACAGCAGAATGAAAAAGCAGAGCAGCAGCGTCACGAGATCGCTGTATGTCGCCATCCATTCCGGCGCGCCTCCGCCCTCTTCCGAACCACCCCGTTTTTTCCCAGCCATGAACTATTCCTCCGCTTCCGGTTTTTCCGGAGACGCGATCATTGCGTCGTATGCCTTTTTCTGTGTCGGGGACAGGAATGTCTTGAGCTTGTGCTCCATGATGCGCGGATTGACGCCGGCCTGGATGCCCAGAATGCCTTCAATCATCATTTCCTTGATTCGGATTTCCTCATCGCTCTTGCTCGCGAGCTTGTTCGCGATGGGGATGGCAACAAAGTTGGCCATGACCGAACCATAAAAGGTGGTGATGATGGCAATGGCCATGGCCGGGCCGATTTTGGACGGGTCATCGAGCGATTTGAGCAGGTTCACCAGGCCCACGAGCGTCCCGATCATGCCCCATGCGGGGAAAAAGGTGCCCATCGTTTTGAAGATGCTGATGCCGGACTTGTGCCGGATGGCCATGTTGTCGAGCTCGAGCGTCAACGATTCCCGGATGATGTCGGCTTCCACGCCATCGACCACGAGTTCCATCGCCTTTTTCATGAAGTCGTCGTTGATGGTGTCACCCGCGGATTCCAGAGCCAGCAGTCCCTCACGGCGCGCCTTTTGCGACAGATCCACCAGGGAACGGATGAGATCGAACGGCGGGGTGGTTTTCCCGTAGATGATTTTGGGCAACACCTTGGCCACATTGAGGAACTCTTCGAGCGAAAAGCTCACGATTGTGGAGACAAGCCCGCCGCCAATGGTCATGACGACGGATGGCGCGTCAAAGAACGATGCCAAGTCGCCACCGCTCAACATGCCGTACACCAGAACCCCGATCCCACCGACCAATCCGATGATTGACGCAATATCCATACCGTGTCTCCCGTTCCATCCCTGCCGACCCGTTGGCGGGGTGGTTTCTTTTGAGTCCGATTAGATGTTACCACAGCACGGGCCGTCCATACCATAACCCGCACAGAGGTCTGTCACATATATCGGCGCACTTGTCCCTTCAAGCAACCCTTTTGACAGCCAAATCGCGGAAATACGACTCCGGCCGTTGAATGTCCATCAATCATTTCATCCTGAATCACGCGCTCACAACGGGCGGAGTTATGACCGTTTCGGATATTTTCCGCCACCGCATTACCACAATCCGTGTGGGGGAATAAACCCGAAAAAGTGTTTGTTGCATTATTATACGTTCAAGTGTATAATCATGCATATTCTCTCCTCTGGAGAAACGGGGGTATCACCATGAAACATCTCTTGTGCCTGAGCGACTGGTCCTCACAGGAAATCCTGGAAACACTCGATTTGGCGGATCGGCTCAAATACGAGTCCCGCAACGGCATTCCGCACAACCATCTGCTGCAGGGGAAAACCCTGGGCTTGATATTCTCCAAGTCCTCCACCCGCACCCGCGTCTCCTTTGAAGTCGGCATGGTGCAGTTGGGCGGTTATCCGCTCTTCCTGAGCGCGGCGGACATTCAGCTGGGACGGGGAGAAACGGTTTCCGACACGGCCAAGGTGCTGTCCCGGTATCTGGACGGCATCATGATTCGCACGTTTGCACAGTCGGATGTGGAAGGGCTCGCGACCCACGGCAGCATTCCCATCATCAACGGACTCACGGATTTGCAGCATCCCTGCCAGGTGCTGGCGGATTTGCAGACCATCCGGGAGCACAAAGGGAAACTGGCCGGCTTGAAGCTCGCGTATGTCGGTGATGGCAACAACATGGCCAACTCCCTGCTCATCGGCTGCGCCAAGGTGGGCATGCACATTTCGGTGGCCACCCCCACAGGGTTCGAGCCGGACGCGGCCAGCGTGGCAACCGCCAAGGCGGCGGCCGCGGAGGCAGGCACCACGGTGGTGCTGACCACCAGCGCGGCTGAAGCGGTCAAGGACGCGGACATCGTCTACACCGACACCTGGGTCAGCATGGGGCAGGAAACCGAAAAGGCGGCACGCATCAAGCAATTCGAGGGATTTCAGGTCAACGAGGCGCTGATGGCCCAAGCCGCTCCGGAAGCCCTTTTCCTGCACTGCCTGCCCGCGTACCGGGGACTGGAGGTTTCCGAAGGCGTCATCGACGGCCCGCAGTCCGTGGTGTTCGACGAGGCGGAAAACCGCCTGCACGCCCAGAAGGCCGTCCTGGTCAAACTGATGGGATAGGACCGGACGCGTCCGTTGCGTCCTCTCACACGTCCCTTCACGCGTCCCTTCACGCGTCCCTTCACGCATCCCTTCACGCGTCCCGCCAGCAGCGCTGGAGGCAGCCCGTATCCACCACCAAAACACTGCGCATCGGGAGGCATCCATGCAGTACACATTCATCATCCGCCGGGCGGAAGCGGCGGACGCGCCTGTGGTGCACGCCATTTTGAGGACCGCGTTCGAGGAATACGCCGCAACAACAGGCCAAACACAGCTGGAAGCCCTGCGCGAAACAGTGGCGGACGTAGAGCGGCAGATTGTCACGAAGCCCGTGTATGTGGCGGAAATCGACGGCAGCATCGCCGGTACGGTCCGTCTTGAAATCACCGGTACCGAGGCCTATCTCAGCCGGTTTGCCGTTGCGCATGAGGCCCGGAACCTCGGCATCGGCAAATCGCTGATGAATGTGGTGGACAAGTATCTGGCCGCCAACGGCGTCACCTGTGTGCGCCTGCACACCGCATCCCGTCATCTGGCGCTCGTGCGGTTCTACTACAGCCGCGGGTTCTTCACCGAAGCCATTGAAACCGAGCGCGGTTACTTGCGCGCACGGATGATCAAGGAGTACGTGCCCCAGACGCAAGCCGCTCCCGCTTGTTGAACCAATTTCAGCATGCGCCAGCATCAGTGCGGCAAAAAAGACGTTTCTTCGGCAGAAACGTCTTTTTTAGTGCAAATATATGGAGCTGCAAGCTACTGATTGTGGGGTTCCATCGGCACAAAGCCTTCTCCCAGCACCTCGCGCGCGTCACTGAGTAGCACGAAGGCCTGCGGATCGAACTCCCGGACCACCTGCTTCACCTGCGCAATCTCTTCCCGTTTCACCACGCACAGCAGCACGGTTTTCTCCTTGCCGCTGTACATGCCGACGCCCTTGAGCCCGGTGACACCCCGGTCGATGTCGTTCATGAGCCGGACCGCGATCTCCTGTGCCCGATCGGAAATGATCATGAGTGTTTTGGCAAAGTTCAAGCCCTCAAGAAACGCGTCGATGGTCTTGCTCGCGATGTACAGGCTGACCGTCGCATACAGGCCGAGCTTGATGCTTCGAAACGCGATGGTGGCAAACAGCACCACCAGCACATCCAGAATCAGCAGAAACGTCCCGATGGACAATCCCGGAACGAATTTCTTCAGGATGGCCGCCGCCATGTCCGTGCCGCCGGTGGTCGCGTCCTCCTTGAGCACAAACGCCAGCCCGATGCCCATGATGAGGCCGCCGGCCAACGCGTTGAGCAGATAATCCGGCGTGGCCATGGACACATCCAGACTGACGAACCACACGTTCACCATTCTGTCGATGTACGGCGCGGTCAGATCAATGACCAGCGAGAGCACAATGGTTCCAAACAGCGACCGCAACATGAACCCGTGCCCTTTCGATTTCCACCCCAGCAAAAACAGGGGAATGTTCATCGCCAGCATCAGCATGCCGACGGGCAGCCTGCCATCGCTGACATGATGGAGGACGGTCGCCAGGCCGGACACCCCTCCCGGGGCAAGTTTGTAGGGGATCAAAAAAAGGTTCATTCCCAGGGCCATGATGACACAGCCAACGAGAATGACCACAAAAGGCGCCACGCGCAGCTTGAGCTTTTCGCTCATACGAGCCTCCATGATGTATCGACACAGCACAAAAACGCGTGCCAATACACGCGAACGAATGGGATACGCACAGAGTATCCCGAACATTCAGAGAAAAAAGAAAGCCGGGATACCCCGGCTTACTTCATGTTGTACTTCTTCTTGAACTTGTCTACGCGTCCGCCGGCGTCCACCAGTTTCTGCTTGCCGGTAAAGAAAGGATGGCAGCTGGAGCAGATTTCGACGTGGAGGTCCTTTTTGGTAGAACCAGTCTCCCATGTCTCACCGCAAGCACAACGCACAACCGCTTTGCCGTAGTTCGGATGAATTCCTTCCTGCATGATTGTCACCTCGCTTTTCCTGCCGCGCTTTCCGTATTCCAAACATGAAAAGCCATGTATTGTTTCTCAAAGCGTCGAGAATCAGTATAACACAGCATCCCCGATAAGACAAGATCGGATCCGGACGCTGGCAACATGATTCGGAATCCTGAACCAGTTCCCTGAACCTGGACCCCCAGCATGAACCTCAATATGAACCTCAATATGTACCTCGGTATGTACCTCATCATGAACCAGACCCTGAATCGCTCCCGGAAAGAGATTTCTTGAACCGATTCCTTGAAGGCATTCTTTGAAAACGATCCTTGAAACAATCCTTGAAAACAATTCCCAAATACATAATTTAACATTAGTTAATACCACGTATGTCTCCGCCAAAACAAAGGATCCCATCATTTATTTATTACGGTTTGATTACTTTTATGGAAAAGTTGTCGAATCGGTGTTGTCGCTTTTCATAAAGAATGTATAATGAAACATAACAACAAGCGACATAAAGCCCAAACATTCGATTGACAACGAACTTGAGCGAAGAGAAACATGTCACGGCTTCCGCCAACGGCATCAGCCGGTGACAACAGCGTACTGACGAAAAAGCCAATGGCAAGCATACAGCAGCGCAACGACCTCCATGTAGTCGCCATGTAACAGGCATCCGCAAAGAGAGGTAGGCAAATGACGAAGACGAATGAATCCGGCACTTTTCTCACCACGGATCTCGAGAAGATGATCAACCGCCTGGCCGGTGTCATCCTTTCGAAAGTCGTGACAGATGCCAGATCCGATATTTCTGAGATTCACATTCTGGCCAATTACCAGCGTTCTCCCAAGCAAATCGTCCGGGATGTGCAATCCCTGGCCGCTACATCCTTTGACATGAATCTGGAGCACCGTATCATCAGTGTGGCGCAGATCGCCGACGACTCGATGCTCGAAATCGGCATCCGGTTGAAGATCAAGGATTTTGATGTCTCCTGGGCCGGCAACAAGGTAACCATGTCCGTGACACTCGCCGGCATCGACCGGGTAGCCAAGGGAACCGCGACCGGCATGAACACCGCCCCCAGCCGAAATCTGGCCGCAGCACGCGCATGTATCGCCGCGCTGCATGAGTTCCTGACTTTGGAATCCACCTTTGATGTCATCGACATCCAAAAACTGCGTATCGCCGGCGTAGACTCCTACAACGTCGCCGTCAGCTACAACGACAAAGGAGAGGACCAGATACTGCTCGGCGCCTCCATTGTCCGTGACGGCGACTACAACGCCATCATCGCAGCCACATTGGACGCGGTGAACCGATTGGTGAACCGGCTGATGAATGCCGGACAAGGCTAACAAAACCTAATTCCCATAATTGCTTCAGTGTAGTTAATCTACGGCTGATTGCATATACCTTTTGGAGGCTTTGGCAGGCGCAATTACAATGCCACTAAACACAAAGTATTTCTTTATTTCACTACAACAGCGAAGCGGAACAGCCCGACCCCAGTAGCGAAAGGGGCGGAAAAAAAACCGGAGGGCTGTTCAACATGAAATTGAGAAAAGCATTATACGTACTTGTCACGATCGGAACCTTTATTCTTTCTTGCGGAGCAAGATGGGGCATTAAGTGATTTAGCGCCTGCCAAAGCTAACAAAAGAGGAACCTAATTATGCAGGAAAACATAAAAACAAAATTGTTTGTGATATTTCAAACAGCAATAGCCTTTTTTTTGCTTTATTATGTAACATTTACATCAGGGAAGATACCTTATTTCGAGATACTGATACTATCTTTTTTTGCTGCTCTAGCAGAATCAGTCGCTGTCTCTATTGGCAATCGAACGCTTTCTGTTAGTTCAGCGATATCATTATGCGCTTTATTGTCATATGGACCTGTTGCTGCAGTATGGACCTCGTTTTTGTCAGTTATCTGTAAGATCATGAAGGATTCAGACACTGGGCATATTTCTCATATACTTAACACACCAATAAGCACAACTGTAACAAATATTGGTTTTTTTGTCATTCCAAGTTTTATTTCTGCCAAAACGTACATCTTGTTTGGAGGGAAAATTCTATTCGCTACTTCGCTGATCCAAACAGAATCTTTTTCCCTAGTTATTTCACAGATTACAACCTATTCTGTTGCAATCCTTTTATCTATTTTTGCAGACATCTTGGTAAACTCACTTCAAGTATCAGCATATTTTAGCACTACTAATCAGCGACCAATGATACAAGAGTGGATTTTTGACTTTTTTTGGTCATTCGCCGGTCTTTTGGTAGTCGGTCTTATGGGCGTCCTTCTAACAGCATTTTACGTAACTTACGGTTGGTTTATGATCCTGATTTTCTTCGCGCCGCTATTTCTCGCGCGCTATACGTTCTCACTATATTCGAATCTGAGGGTTAGCTATATGGATACCGTCAAGTCTTTATCGGATGCCATTGAGGCAAAGGATCACTACACGCGCGGCCATTCCCAGCGAGTTCAGGAATACAGCGCGTTGATTGCGGATGAACTCAAGTATACGCCCAAGCAAAAGGAAATTCTCCAATACGCCGCGCTCCTGCACGATGTCGGTAAAATCGGCGTCACCGAGACCATCCTGAACAAACCGGGCAAGCTGGATGAACTTGAGTTCGACAGCATCAAGCAACACCCGGAAATGGGAGCCCGCATCATTTCCAATGTCAAGTATCTCAAGGAATGCGTTCCCATCATCAAGTATCATCACAAATACTATGATGGCAGCGGTTATCCGGATATCACCAAGGATGAGATGATTCCCTACGAATCGTATATTCTTGGTGTTGCGGACGCCTTTGACGCGATGACCTCCAAACGCCAGTACCGCGAGCCGTACACGCTGGATCGCGCCATCGAGGAGATCCGCCGCTGTTCCGGCACCCAGTTCGAGCCATCCGTCGCGGAGGCTTTCATCAATGCGTTCACCAAGCAGCAGGCCAAAGCCAACGCGCAAACATTGCCCACACGCAGGAAGCGTCGCGGCAGTCTAGGCGCTGTTCCCGTTGTCATCCCTGCCGCCAAGGACGCCGGCAAAGCGCTTGAACAAATGGACTCTCTGGACTCGGTGCAATCATGATATTTCTGGCATCCGTTCTGGCAGGCATCCTGTGCGGCTTTCTCATCAAAGGGCGTCTTTCAGGCCTCACCAACATGGCGTTGCGTGTCTCGTGGCTGCTGTTGCCATTCCTGGTGATCGACATCTTCCTGAACAGCCGCCACGCACATGTGGTTGCTGGGGAAGCACTGCGCTGGGCTGTTTTCCTGCTTCTTTGCATCCAATACGGCGCCTTGTTTACGCTGGCTGGCCTCAACGCCAAACGCTGGCCCCTGCTTGTCATCGGTGCGGGAGAGGCGTTGAATTTCATCGTCATCATGGCGAACGGCGGCCGAATGCCTGTCAATGCCGCCATGTTGCCGGATTCCCCACGCTTGAAGGCGTTGGCATCCGGTGGGATTCCCCATTACGGAATGCTCACCGAGCACACCATGCTCCCCTTTCTGGGTGATGTGATCCCGTTCACGCTCTTCTCCCCGTCGCTGATCAGCATGGGAGACATCGTCATCATGGCTGGCCTCTTCCTGCTGATGGCCCACGCCATGAAAGCAGGATTGAAAACGGGGTTGCGCCCGGGGTCAGACCCCGGGGTCTGACCCCAAACAAGCAAGGCCGCAAAAAGCCCTCCGCCCGGATACCCAGGTGGAGGGCTTTCTCATTTGTGACAAAGAGTGCCTGTCCTTAGCGATACCCGTCGTATCCGGCCTTTTCCTTGGCCATGAACGCGGTGTTGATGGTGCCGATGAAATCCTCGTTGGTCTTGGTTTGCGTCAGTTTGCTGATGACAAGTTCGGCGACCTCGGCGGTGCCAATGTTGCTCATGGCACGGCGGATGGCCCAGATGCCTTCCATCTCACGCGGCGACAGCAAAAGTTCCTCACGGCGCGTTCCCGACCGGTTGATGTCAATGGCCGGGAAGATGCGCTTCTCGGACAATTTGCGGTCCAGATGCAGTTCCATGTTGCCGGTGCCCTTGAACTCCTCAAAAATCATGTCGTCCATGCGGCTGCCGGTATCGATCAACGCGGTGGCGATGATGGTGAGGCTGCCGCCAAACTCGATGTTTCGGGCTGCGCCAAAGAATTTCTTCGGCTTGTGCAGCGCGCCCGGATCCAGACCACCGGAAAGCGTTCTGCCGGTCGGGGGAATGGTGAGGTTGTAGG
This sequence comes from Bacillota bacterium, assembly GCA_023459915.1. Classification (GTDB taxonomy): domain Bacteria; phylum Bacillota; class Clostridia; order DSM-8532; family DSM-8532; genus JAEWSN01. The sequence goes on along the minus strand of JAEWSN010000101.1, from coordinate 3,258 downwards.
CACGCGCCAGACGCGTGATGCTGTCGAGCAGGATCACAACATCCTTCTTTTGCTCCACAAGCCGCTGCGCCCGCTCCAGGACGATCTCCGCCGCCTTGACATGGTGTTCCGGCACTTCATCGAAGGTGGAGTAAATGACATCCCCCTTGATGGAGCGCTGCATGTCCGTGACTTCTTCCGGACGTTCGTCGATGAGCAGCACAATCAGCTCCGCTTCGGGATGCTTGGCCGTGATGGCATTGGCGATTTTCTTGAGCAGGATGGTCTTGCCAGCTTTTGGCGGCGAGACGATCAGACCGCGCTGTCCCTTGCCGATGGGGGCAATGAGGTCGATGAGGCGCGTGGAGAGTTCCTTCGGCTCGGTTTCGAGCGTGAGGCGTTCCTCCGGGTAAATGGGCGTCAGGGTTTCGAATGGGCGGCGCTTCATCGCGACATCCGGGGTGTCGCCATTGACCGTGGTGACAAACAGCAGCGCCTGGAATTTCTCGTCGGCCCGCTGTACCCGGCCCTTCCCCACAATTTTGTCCCCGGTCTTGAGGTTGAACCGGCGGATTTGGGAGGGCGACACATAGATATCCTTTGGGCCGGACATGTAGTTGACTGTCCGCAGGAACCCATACCCGTCCGGCAACAACTCCAGAATGCCGCTGACCGGTTCTTCGCTTTCCAGTCGCTGTGGCTCCCGCGTGAAGGTCTGCCTGCCCTGAACGGGGCGGGCGGGCTCCATCGCGCTGGTGTCCTGCACGGCATCATTCCACGGCAAGTCCTCGATGCGGCGTTCTTCCACGGCCTGCAACGGCACATTGGGCGTCACCGTGTTTTGGGTGGCGGCAGCACGTTCCGCATTGTCCTGACGCTCCACGTTTTTCTGGCGTTCCGCGCCGGGTTGACGATCGCCACCATTCTGACGATCGGCAGGCCCCGGACGTTCAGCCCCCGCCGGCTGTTCCTGCCTGCGATCCGGCTGCCTGAACTGCGTGCGGTCTTTTCCACGGTGGTTGTTGACGGTTTGGCGCGCATGGCGGTCCGGAACTTGCGGTTGCGGCCGTTGCTGCGCGGGTGTGCCTTGCGGCTTTTGCGCGACAGTCGACGCCGCTGTGCCTGGCTGGGGCTGCGGATGACGAAACGCTTGCGGTTGGCCGTGTTGGCCCTGCGGTTTCGCTGCCGTTGCATTTGCCGAAACGGCGGGTTCTGCAGCTTTCGGAGTCAGCGTTTCCGGCGTGCCGGCAACCGGCTGTGCATCAGACACATGACCCCCAGCCGCATTTTGGGCTTCCTTCGCGGCAGCGGCAGCCTTGAGGATCTCTGACGCCGGGATGCGGCGCTTTGGAAGCGTTTCAACACCGGGCTCCGGTTTCACTGCTTCATTGGCTGCGGTTTTTGCTTCCGGCTTTGCTTCCGCATTGTCTGCAGCTTTTGCTTCCGGCTTTGCTTCCGCATTGGCTGCAGCTTTCGCTTCCGCCTTGGGTTCTGAACTGGCTGCAGCTTTCGCTTCCGGCTTCACGCCCGCATTGTCATCGGGCGTTACTTCCACTTTCACCTCGGCCGCAGCCTCCGCTTTTGCTTCAGCTTCGGCCTTCCGCTTGCGCGGCGGGCGCCCGCGTGTGCTTTTTGTCTGCTTCGAGGAAGTCTCGGTCTTTTCGCTGTCTGAAGAGACGTCTGCTGAAACCGCTGCATCGGAATGCGCGTCTTTGGCGAGTTCCGCCTTCGAATCAGCGGCATCCACCTTTGAATCAGCAGCTTCCGCCTTTGAATCAGCGGGTTCCGCCTTCTTGCGCAACCGATCGGCCGGCTTCTTCGCCGCCGTCCGTGCCGGTTTTTCCGCCAGTTTTTCTGCCTGTTCCACAGGTTTGTTTGCCTGTTCCACAGGTTCGTTCGCCTGTTCCACAGGTTTGTTTGCCTGTTTCGCAGAACTGCCAGCTTCCCGGCTTTTCGGAGACGGGGCTTTCGCCTTCGGGAGCACACCCGGGGCTCCCGCTTCCCGCTGGCTTTCCCAAATCAGATCAATCAATGCCGCCTTGCGGTACTTGACCAGATTCTTCAGCCCCATCATTTTGGCAATGTAGCGCAGATCCTCGAGTGATTTGCCCTGTAATATCGCCTTGTCTTCCATTCTTCACCGCCTATAATTTGAGAATTGTCCATTTGAAATGATCTGCGATACAACGATGTACAGCCGACTGCTGGTGGAAACAATGCACAGAAAAGCATCACGCGCGAAAAAGGCTTTTCACGACAAGCCTGGCACATTTCTTCGAATTGGTCTGAACGCGCAAAGCGACAAACAGAATCCACCGAAGATCCAAAACGAAGGGTGCGGCATGTGAACATATCCAGTTGTAAGGAGGAAAATTTCGGCCCGCTGGCACGTGCAGTCAACGCAAACACGTCCGTGGAGCGATATGGCGCGTAAACACACAGCCACTTCCTGCCCAATATAATACAGCAGTTGTCTTTTGTCAAGGCACCCTGTTTTCAAAAGCCTTGCTGCAAGTAGCTTTTCGGTTTTTTCCGACGGAATGGCACCTCTGGAACATCGTTGAATATCCGGTTCCGACAGGCACCAATCCGGCTCATACAGCGATCCCCGGCCGCAGGAACCACAAAATCTGTTCCTTCACCGGCAGCCCGGTGGTTTTTTCAAGCGCCGCCGCGTACCATGCCAACTGCCGCCTGTAGGCCGGCACACGATCCAGTGTGCGATCTGTTTTGTAGTCCACCAGCACGATGCGCCCTTCCTCGACAAACCAGCAGTCCACAATCCCCTGCATCACCACCTGCTCGTTGGCGGGAATCCCAGTGTCACGCAACACATCCGCAGCGGGCATCAGGATGGTGAAGGGGGTTTCGCGGTACACCCGCCCCGCCTGTGTCATGCGCGCAAACAGTTCGGAGCGCACAAACACGCGCAGCATGGCGCGATTGGGCCAATGGGCCCTGTCCTGCGGAATCAGACCGCGCGCCACCAGCCCGGAAATGGTGCCCTCCACATCGGGCAGCCCCCCCGGCACCGGATCCAGATGCTGCAACACCAGATGCATCAGTGTGCCGTATTCAAATCCCGCAAGTCGCTGTTGCCCTGCTTCTCCCTGGCGCATGAAGGACGGCAGCACATACGCCTCCTCCTGCACGTCCACCGGCATCGCGGCATCTGCCTGGGGCGCGCCTGCCTGCAGTTCAAGGCCGGTCTGAATCGTCCCTGCAAACATCCCGTCATCTGCCTGTCCTGCGCCTGCCTGCGCCATGCCATCCGTCCAC
>JAEWSN010000100.1 GCA_023459915.1 Bacillota bacterium | reverse complement strand
GGGGAAAAATTGTTTTATGATCGTGCTCTAAACCAAGACCGGCCAACGCGCCGCCCGGCGCGCGCCGGGGAGGAAGCGGCATGAAGTCCATGGTGACGGTCACCCTCAATCCGGCGGTGGACCAGGTGATAGAAGTGGATCGGCTGATGGTGGGGGCGATGAACCGCGCCAGGAGCAGCCAGCCCATGACCGGCGGCAAGGGCATCAATGTGGCGCGCGTGCTCAAGGGGTTTGGGCTGGATGTGGTGGCCACGGGGTTCCTGGGCGGCGCCGGCGCGGGCATGGCCGCACAGACCCTGGAACAGGAAGGGGTTGCCGCGCGTTTTGTCCCCGTTTCTGGGGAAATGCGTGTCAATCTGAAGGTTCACGACAGACAGGGCGGCCGCACAACCGAAATCAACCAGCCCGGATTTGCCGTGGATGATGCGGCGTTTGCCCGGTTGGCCGAACAGCTTCGCCAACTGCTGCCACAGGCTGCGGCGCTGGTGCTGACCGGCAGCCTGCCGCCGGGGTGCCCGGAAAACGCCTATCGGCAGTTGGGGATTCTGGCCTCGGCGCATGGCGTGCCGGTTTTTCTGGATGCCGACGGCGAAAACCTGAAATGGGGTGTGTCCGCCATGCCGTACGCCGTCAAGCCGAATGAGGATGAGCTGCGCCGTTATTCCGGCCTCTCCCTGAAAAACGACCGGGAATGGGTCCTGGCGATGCGGGGCCTGCGGCGGAACGGGGTGCGGCAGGTGGCCGCGACCATGGGCCCGGAGGGGGTCATGATGCTCGATGGACACACGGCCTGGCACGCCCCGGGGCTGAACGTCAGGCCGGCATGCGCGACCGGTGCGGGAGATGCCGCGCTGGCGGCCATGATCTGGGCCTGGCACCAGGTGTTGCCGCCACAGCGGACGGTTGCGCTCATGAGTGCCGCCGGCGGGATGACCGCCGCGAAGCCGGGCATTGCCTTTTGCACACTGGAAGAGATGATTGCGGGTGCCGACAGCCTGCGGGCAAGAGAAATCGACATGCCGCCGGAGGAAGAAAGATGAGCCGGAATTTGGATGTGGTCCTGGTTGGCATAGGGGGCTATGGCGTGCTCTATGTCAGGGAGATGCTCTCCCGCGCGCACCTGGAGGGCGCCACGCTGGTCGGCGTGGTGGATCCCAATCCCCAGGCCTGCCCCCGGCTGGGCGAGCTGGAGGCCGCGGGCATTCCTGTCCATGCGACGCTGGAAGCCTTTTATGCCGAACACAACGCGGATCTGGCCGTCATCAGCGCGCCCATCCAGTATCACGCGGCGCTGACCGAGCAGGCGCTTGCCTATGAAAGCCATGTGCTGTGCGAAAAACCGGCCGCGGCGAACCTGGCGGATGTGCGCCGGATGATGCGGGCCAGGGACGCGGCGGGAAAAATCGTCGCCATCGGCTACCAGTGGTCGTTCAGTGAGGCCATTCTGGCCTTGAAGCGCGACATTCTTGCCGGTCGTCTCGGCCGTCCGCGCCGCCTGAAGACCATTGTACTCTGGCCCAGGGATTGGAAGTATTACGCACGCGGCTGGGCCGGGAAGAAATTCGACGCGTCCGGGCAGCCCGTCATGGACAGCGTGGCGGCCAACGCCACCGCGCACTACCTGCACAACCTGCTGTATCTGCTGGGAGACAGTGTGTCCACCAGTGCGGTGCCCGCCCTGCTCGAAGCCGAGGTGTACCGCGCGAACGCGATTGAGAATTTCGACACGGCCGCCTTCCGCATGCGCGTGGGCAACGAGGTGTCGCTGTTGTATCTCGTGTCCCACGCCATCACGCCGGAAGCGGCACGCGAGCCGGAATTCGAGCTGGCGTTCGAGCATGCGCGGGTCACCTACAAGGCGGAGCAGGGCGCGGGCACCGGTCACATCCGCGCGCGGTTCAAATCCGGGGAAACCGTGGACTACGGTAACCCCTTCGCACAGGATGGCCGCAAGCTCTGGCTCACCCTGCAGGCCATCCGCAATGGCGGCGGGGTTCCGTGCGGGCTGGAGGCCGCCGCTTCCCACACGGCGTGCATGGATGCCGTCCATGCCATGTTCCCGGAGGTGCCGGCATTTCCCGATGACTGGGTGGTACGGGACGCCGACAAGGGGATGACCTATGTCAAGGGGTTGGCCGGACAGCTCAATGATTGTTATGACAACTGGCGCCTGCCGTCACAGAATGGCGCGCCATGGGCGGTGCCCGCCATTGCCGGGACGGTGGAACAGCCGGTATTGCGGTGGCGGTAAAATATCCGGAACGGTCATAACTCCGGCCGCTGTGAACGCGTGATTCAGGATGAAAATGCTTTGGACTTTCAACGGCCGGAGTCATATAATGGTGAATTGTGCCGCGGAAAACAGATGCGGCAGGGAGGATCACAAACATGGGAAGATTGTTCGGAACCGATGGCGTGAGGGGTGTGGCCAACACCGAGCTGACCGGAGACCTTGCCTACGGGCTGGGCCGGGCCGGCGCGCATGTGCTGGCCGGGGAAGCACATCACATGCCACGCATTCTGGTGGGAAAGGATACACGCCGTTCCTGTGACATGCTTGAGGCGGCGCTGGTTGCCGGCATCTGTTCGGCCGGCGCGGACGCGGTTCTGGCCGGTGTGGTGCCGACCCCGGCGGTGGCCTGGCTGCTTCGGGCAGGCGGGTTCGACGCGGGGGTGGTCATTTCCGCGTCCCACAATCCGGCGGAGTTCAACGGCATCAAGTTTTTCAGCGGCACCGGATTCAAGCTGCCCGACGCCCTGGAATCCCGGATTGAAGACATCCTCCTGGATCAGAAGGAGGAAATTCCCCATCCCATCGGTTCCCGCGTGGGCACGGTTTCCCAAATGGCGGACGCCGCACAGCGGTATGCCGAGTTTGCCGCCGGGACGGTCAAGGGAACCCTTGAGGGGCTCAAGGTGGCCATCGACTGCGCCAACGGCGCGGCCAGCGCCACCGCGCCCATGGCGCTGCGCGCGCTCGGCGCCCAGGTGCTGGTGCTCAACGACGCGCCGGACGGGATGAACATCAACGCGGACTGCGGCTCCACCCACATGGGAGATGTGTCCGCCTTTGTCCGCGCGCACGCGTGTGATGTGGGCCTTGCCTTCGACGGCGATGCCGACCGTGTGCTGGCCGTTGACGAGCAGGGCAATCTGGTGGACGGAGACCGCATCATGGCCATCATCGCGTTGTCGCTCAAGCGGCAGGGACGGCTGGCGAACAACACCATCGTGGCAACCGTCATGAGCAACCTCGGGCTGGATGTCATGGCCAGGGAGCAGGGCCTGCGCATCGAGAAGACGAAGGTGGGCGACCGGTATGTGCTCGAACGCATGCTTGCCGAGGATCATGTCATCGGCGGGGAGCAGTCGGGGCATATCATCCTGCGGATGTTCAACACCACGGGGGATGGGCTGGTGACCGGCCTGCAGCTGCTCAAGGCCATGAAGGACGACGGGCGCGCCCTGTCGGAGATGGCGTCGGTGATGCAGATTTTTCCGCAGGTGCTCAGGAACGCCCGGGTCAGCAATGCCAAAAAGCACCATTATCTCGACGACGGGGTTATTGCCGCCGAGTGCCGGGCGCTCGAAACGCTCTTTCACGGGGAGGGGCGCGTGTTGATTCGGCCCTCCGGCACCGAGCCGCTGGTGCGGGTGATGATTGAGGGCCGCGATCAGACCTTCATCACGCAGAAGGCGGCGGAACTGGCGGCACTCATCGAGGCGCGGCTGGGGTGATCGGGCTGCCCCCGACGGGGCTGTCCGCGTCCGGAAAAACTTGTCAACCGGCAAGTGGCGATGTATCATGGAGTGGGATGTCGGGCAGGCTTTTCGGAGCCTTGCCCGGCACACGCAGACAACCGTTCGGAAGGGAGGCTCCGGCACAGACGGAACAGGAACGGAGAAAAGCGCCAGCACCCGGCCTTTGGCCGGGTGGACGAGGAGAGGGAGGCTATCGAAGCTTCGGCGGAAACCCTCCGGTGTACCACCATCGAGAAGGCATGACAAATCCCGGCGGCAACGACGGGGACAGAACATGCGACAAGTGGTTCTGCATGTGATCCCAAAGCTGAAAATTGAATCATGCCGGCGAATCCGGCTTGTTTCTCGTCCCCCTCAACAGGCGCGGCGGCGATGTGTTCCGCCCGTCTTGAGATTGTGTCGGGAACAGGCGGGACAGGCGGATTCGCCCCAAAAAGCGAAGGAGAAAAGATTATGTGCGGAATTGTCGGTTACATTGGTCGCAAGCAGGCCACAGACATTTTGATTGACGGGTTGAAGAAGCTGGAGTACCGCGGGTACGATTCAGCGGGCATCTCCATCTCTCAGGCAGGCACGCTGCAGGTCATCAAGACACGGGGCCGGCTCGCGGCGCTGGAGCAGAAGCTTGAGGGCATGTCCCTGGAGGCGACCTGCGGCATCGGACACACCCGTTGGGCCACGCATGGTGAGCCGAACGATGTCAACTCCCACCCCCACTTGAGCGCGAACGGCCGGATTTCCCTGGTGCACAACGGCATCATCGAAAACTATGCCATGATCAAGACTTTCCTGGAGGACAAGGGGGTGCGCTTTGTGTCCGAGACGGACACGGAGGTCATCGCCCAACTGCTGGAGTATCACTACCGGGAGGAACCGGATCTCATGGCCGCGTTCCTGCTGACGCTCAACGAGCTCGAAGGCGCCTACGCCCTCGGGGTGATGTGCGCGGATCAGCCGGATGAGTTTTTGGCGGCGCGCAAGGACAGCCCGCTGATTGTCGGCCTTGGCGAGGGCGAGAACTTCATCGCCTCGGACATTCCGGCCATTCTCGCCCACACCCGCGAGATCCTGATCATTGAGGACCGGGAAGTGGTGCGGGTGACCCGGGATGGCGTGACCCTGTTCAACCTGCTTGGCGAAGCGGTTTCCCGCGAACCCTTCCATGTCGACTGGGATGTGGCCGCGGCGGAAAAAGGCGGATACGAGCATTTCATGATGAAGGAAATCTGTGAGGAGCCGGCGACGGTCCGTGCCACCCTGGCCCCCCGCATCCGTGAGGGAAATGTGGATGCCGGGCTGGGCGCCCTGCCGGCGGAATGGCTGCGGGCGGTGGATAAAATCCATGTCATTGCCTGCGGCACCGCCTATCACGCGGGCATGGTCGGCAAACAGGCCATTGAGCGGCTGGCCAGAATTCCGGTGGAAATCGATGTCGCCTCGGAGTTCCGCTACAAGGATCCGCTGGTGTCCGATTCCCATCTGGCCATTGTGGTCAGCCAGTCGGGCGAAACCCTTGATACGCTGATGGCCCTGCGCGAAGCCAGGCGCAAGGGCGCGAAGGTGCTGGCTGTGGTCAATGTCGTGGGCAGCTCCATCGCCCGCGAGGCGGATGCCGTGCTGTACACCTGGGCCGGACCGGAGATTGCGGTCGCCTCCACCAAGGCCTACAACACGCAGCTGGCGGCCCTGTATCTGATTGCGCTCGAGCTGGCCAAGCGGGTGGGACGCCTGCTGCCCGAGCAGGAGGCGGCGGCGGTTCGAACCCTCAACGCCATTCCGGCCGCACTGGAAACCATCGTTGGACAGAAGGAGCTCATCCAGCGTTTCGCGGCGGCGCATTTCAATGCCCAGAGCGTGTTTTTCATCGGACGCGGACTGGACTATGCACTGTCCATGGAAGGCTCGCTCAAGCTCAAGGAAATCTCGTACATCCACTCTGAAGCATATGCCGGGGGAGAGCTCAAGCACGGCACCATCGCCCTGATTGAGCAGGGCACCCTGGTGATTTGCCCGGTCACGCAGGAAAATCTCCTCGACAAGATGGTCAGCAACATCCGGGAAGTGAAGGCACGCGGCGCGGTGGTGCTGGCGGTGACAACGGAAAAACTGGCCGATTCGGTCGGCAGGGTGGCGGACACCGTGATTGCCATCCCGGATGTCGATCCGGCATTTGCCCCCATTCTGGCGGTCACGCCGCTACAGCTGTTCGCCTATTATGTGTCCGTGATGCGGGGCAACGACGTGGACAAGCCGCGCAATCTGGCCAAAAGCGTGACGGTGGAGTAACGTTCACCCAACTGGCGGGCGGTCTGCCCCCCAACAGGGGGGCGGATTGCTGAGAGATGCCGGGGCTCATTCCTCGTCAAACAAGGCCCGGATTTCCTCAATGGACAGATGATCCAGGAACGTGCCGCCGGGTTTGACGACCTGGTCGATGAGGTGGCGCTTGCGATCCTGCAGCTGGAGGATCTTCTCCTCGATGCTGTTGCGGGTCACCAGGCGGATGACCTGGACGGTATGCTCCTGGCCCATGCGGTGGGCCCGGTCTGTGGCCTGATCCTCCACTGCCGGGTTCCACCACGGGTCATAGTGGATGACGGTGTCCGCGCCGGTCAGGTTCAATCCGGTGCCGCCTGCCCGCAGGGAAATCAGGAAAACCTGTCCCTGTCCGGCGTTGAAGGCGTCCACCCGTTCCATCCGCTGGTCAATGGGCGTGCGGCCGTCAAGCCGCATCCGGGAGATTCCCAGCGCGTCGAGCGCGGTGTCAATCCTATCGAGCATGCTGGTGAACTGGGAGAAGAGCAGCACCCTGTGGCCGCCGTCAACCGCGTCGAGGAGCACCTCCTGCAGCAGCTCGAGCTTGCCGCTTCCCGCCCCGCTGCCGGGTTCCACCAGCTCGGGATCACAGCAGATTTGCCGCAGCCTTGTGAGCAGCGCGAAGATGCGGATGCGATCCTGTCCCTTGACGGCGGTATTCGAGAAGTCCTCGAAGGATTTGCGTGCCCGTTTCAGGAAGGCCTGATACAGATGGCGCTGCTCCCTGGTCATGTCGCATTGCAGCAGGGTGTCGATTTTCTCGGGCAGCTCCGGCAACACATCGGACTTGACACGGCGGAGAATGAACGGGCGCACCATTCTGGCCAGAGACGCCAGTGCGGCCGTGTCGTTGTTCTTCAGGATTGGCAGCTCGTACCGCTGCTGGAACTGCCGATGCGAGAGCAGACTGCCCGGCATGAGATAGTCGAAGACAGACCACAGCTCGGTGGGGGTGTTCTCCATGGGCGTGCCTGTGACGGCAAACCGGTAGTTGGCAAGGATGCCCTTGACCGCGTGCGCGTTGGCGGTGTCCGGATTCTTGATGTGCTGCGCCTCGTCCAGGATGCAGGCCAGAAAATGGAAATCGCGCAGATCGGAGATGTCGCGCCGGATGAGCGGGTAGGAGGTGATGACCGCGTCGGCGCCCGGCGCGTCCTCCCTTGCCTGCGCGCGATCCTGGCGCGATCCGTCCATGACGACAATGGCCAGCTCGGGCGCGAATTTTGTGAACTCCGCCTTCCAGTTCAACACCAGGGAGGAGGGGGCCACAATGAGCACCGGACGGCCGGACTGGGGCTCCAGCCGCCGCAGGGTGTGGATGAGCGCGATGATTTGCACGGTTTTGCCAAGGCCCATGTCGTCGGCCAGAATGCCGCCGAATCCATAATGTGCCAGGGTGCCGAGCCAGCGCCAGCCGATTTTCTGGTAGTCGCGCAGCATGCCGTCCAGCAGCTTCGGCAGCGAGGGCAGGGTGGTGTTGTCGGCCGGGTTTGACAGGGCGGACGCCAGCTCCGAGACAGGCTTTGCCAGGTACAGCCTGCCCTCGTGGGCTTCCTTGGGCAACAACGCGAGCGCGGGCAGCCGGTAGGCGGGAATGTCAAAGCAGACGGCATGTGTGTTGGACGCATGGACGGCCGGATCCGCAAGAATCTCGGCCAGCGCGGGCATGCCGCCGGATTCCAGTGAGAAGAAACGGCCATCCGCCTCCCGGTAGAATGCCTGACCCGCGGCCAGTGCCTTGATCATCCGGGGCAGACCGTCCGGAAGCGGCTTGTCCTTCGGCTTGGCTTCCGTCACCGTGAAGCGGCCCAGCAGCATGCCCCTGGCATCCCCTTGTGAAAGGGTGAGCCGCAGCGGCGCGGGATGGATGCGAAACAGCGGTTCATCGGACGGCTGGGTTTCCACCCGTGCCTCCTTGCGCAGCTTGGGCAGGACGTCACGCAGGAAACGGTATTGGTCCTCATCCTCCGAAAGGGCGAGCCGATCCTTGACCGGCAGGAACCCGGCGTGACGGAACCTGTTGAGAATGCGTGTTTCCCGATGGCGATCCCGGACGGGGGACAAACTGTCGTTTTCAGCGGGATGAAGGGGATCCGTTTCCCAGGTGCCGTACTTGAAAAGCACTCTGGCCGTGAGGGTGCGGCCGGTCCAGCCCAGAACCACCACCGGTTCGAGCGGCGCCGGGGTGGTCACAAGCACGGCTTCCGGCGAGAGGGCGATGTCCATGTGGGGCTTGATGTGCGGCACCGCATCCGAGATGAACCGAAAGGCCTCTTCCGGTGTCAGCGGCAGGCTGATGCGGCGGGTGCGTTTCATTTCACCGAGGATTCCCTCCACCGGCCGAAGGGCTTCCTCGGTCGGGACGAAGAACCGGTGGCCCATCTGAAAAGCGGTCAGGCTGTCATTGAGGAATATCAGCGGTTCCCCGGTTTTCAGCTGCAGGTGCAGATGCGCGTCGAGGAACAGGGTGCCCGGCAGGGTGCGTTCCGGCATGTGGAGCGGGTGTGTTTTTTGGCGGGTGACATCTGTCCAGGTGGCCTGTCCGGTTTCCGCGGCCAGGGTGAGCAGCGTGGGCAAATCCGCATCCGGCATGGGCAGGGTGCGGGTTTGCGCAAAAATGCGGTTGGCCTGCGCGGCTGACCGCGCCGGAACCCTTTCGCACAGGAACTGGAGCAGCCGCTGCGCGGCGGTGGTGTATCGCGACGGATCCCGCGGCCCGGTGCCGGCTTTCCATTCCCGCAGGAAGGTGAAGACATTCAGGACGGGGCGTGGCGCGGCCGTGCCAATCTCCAGCTCCACGGAGGCGGGCTGGGACGGGTTGGGAGAGAGCACCACCAGTGTGTGCAGATTCAGCGGACCGGCGGAGGACGTGGTGGCGGCGCCGGTTCCATAAGCCTCCCGTTCCCGCTGCCGTTCCCTGGCCTCGAGCAAAAGGGTGACCTCATGCCGGCACAGCTGGCCGGTGGTGGTGTCGTGTTCCTTGCACGAGCAGCTTCGTGAGATGGGCAAACCGGCCTCGTTGAGCCGGATGCGCACATGTTCCGTCTGCTGGTCCCGCACATCCGCCTCGAGCAGGCGGCCGTTTTCGCCCCAGTGGAAATGCAGCAGCCGCTTGCCCTCGTGAAGGGAGCGCCCCCTGGCATAAACCGTGTCGTTGCCGGCCAGCATGTGGATCCGGTTTCTATCGAGCTTGAACATGGGACCTCCAACTGTTCGAATCCCGTGGTCTCATGAATTTTGGTGCGGCGGACTGTGCAGCCGCCAAAGAAAGGGTGCATACCAGTCAATATGATATCATAGTCAAGCCGGATTGGCACTACCGGTTGACACCTTGCACGGCGATTGATTGACGGCGTGTCGCGCAAAACGTATACTTGAATCCGGTGCAAATCGTCGCTTCGCGACGTTCACCTGCGGGATTGCGCGCAGCCATACCGGCACGGAAACAGCCAGAGGCTTCCCCCGTCGCCGGAATCGCTGAATCCCGCAGCTTCCATGGGGAGGGTTCGCCTTGACGATGAAAAGCAGTGACAACCAAGCGCGCACGGCCGGCCAGCCGGAAGGTCACAGCCCGAAAGGGGCTGTCCCCACGCCGCCATATCCCCTGGTTTTCAAGCCTGTCTACAAGCAGTACCTGTGGGGCGGGCGGGGTCTGGAGAAGCTTGGCAGACGGCTGCCGGACGGAATTGTCGCGGAAAGCTGGGAAATATCGGCCCATCCGGACGGATTGGGTCAGGTGGCCAATGGCCCTCTGGCGGGTGAAACCCTGCCCGGGCTGATGCAACAATATGGTGCCCGGCTGTTGGGAGACGCCCTGCCGGCAGCTGCCTATGAAACATTTCCCCTGCTGGTCAAGCTCATCGACGCGAACGATCGCCTCTCTGTCCAGGTGCATCCGGATGATGCCTACGCGGCCCTGCACGAGCACGGCGGTCTCGGAAAAACGGAAATGTGGGTGGTGCTCGACGCCGAACCCGGCGCCAGGCTCATCCACGGACTGGCACCCGGCGTCACCCGGGAACAGTTTGCGCGGGCGGTCCGCACGGGGGATGTCATGCCGCTGCTGCGGGAGGTGCCGGCCCGGCGGGGCGATGTGTTCGACATTCCGGCAGGGCTGGTCCATGCCGTGGGTGCCGGACTGCTGATCGCGGAAATCCAGCAAAGCTCAAACACCACCTATCGCGTGTTCGACTATCAGCGGAAAGACGCCGCGGGAAACCTTCGGGATTTGCATGTGGACAAGGCGCTGGACGTGATCCGGTTCGGCCCCCAGCCGGAACCGGTGACTGCCCTGCGGCCGGTGCGGAGCTCGTCCGGAACGGAACGGACAATTTTGGTCCGGAACAAGTATTTTGTTGTGGAACGCCTGGAGATTCCGGAGCGGGAGGACGCGGTGGCAGATGGCAGCCGGTTCCACCTGCTGATGGGGATTGAGGGCAGTGCCGTACTGTCATGGGAGCAGGGGGAGCTGCCGCTGCGGCGGGGCGCCTCCGTGTTCATCCCCGCCCAGCTTGGGCCTTACCGGATAACGGGCAGCTGCACCGCGATCCGTGCCTGGGTTCCATGAAAACCGCCGCCGGTGGGCGGCCTGCCGCAGCGCGGTGAACCCAGAAGAGGTGAAGACATGAAGAAGATATACATCCTGCTGGCCCAATCCGACACGCTGATTTCCGAGGTCATCCGTTTCGTGACGCGCGCGCCCTACAACCATGCGGCCATCGGTGTGGACGACACCCTGACGTATTTTTGGACCTTTGGACGGAAGCTGCGCTTTTTTCCCGTCATCGGAGGATTCATCCGCGAACGGATCAATCAGGGCATGTACCGTCATCATCCCAAAACACGCTGCATGATCAGCGCGCTGGAAGTCAGCGACGAGGAGTATGAGGAAGTCCGGGCAACCATCCGGCATTATGTGAAACACCGTCGCGAGTATGGCTACAATCATGCCGCGCTGTTTGGCGGCATCATCCACCGACCCTTTTTTCAGCCGAAGCGCCACACCTGTTCGGAGTTTGTCGCCACGGTCATCCAGAATTGCGGCATTCACCGGTTTGCCAGGCCGCTGCCATTGACGCGTCCGGATGAGCTGATGGGCATCCCCGGGCTCGAGCCGATTTTTGAAGGTCTGATGATGGAATTCCAGCCCTACGGGGCGCAAGGAAATTCGTTTCCGGCAGCGCGCGCATAGCGCCCGGCCGCGCGGGACGGCTTGCCGTCGACGCGGACCGGGAGCACCGTGCTGACCGAAACCGCAAGGGAGGATTTGTCATGGCGAAAAGACAGGATCCCAACCTCCACTGGAAGGACCGCAAACGCATTCTCGGCCTTCCCATCACCTTTACCAAGTATGTGCTTCAAGACAGCCGGCTTTTCTATGCCAAGGGTCTTTTCAGCACCACGGAGGAGGAGCTGCTGCTCTACCGCATCCTCGACGTGAAGCTGTCGCGGAGCTTTGGCGAAAAACTCGTGGGCGTGGGCACCGTCACGCTGTTCACGGCGGACGCGACGAATCCGGAGCTGGTGCTCCAGCATGTGAAGAACCCCAAAATGGTCCGCGATCTCATCAGCCGGCTGGTGGAGCAGGAACGGACCAAGCTCAACATCCGCGGCAAGGAACTGTTCGGGGTTTCGGATGTGGACGCGAACGGCATGCCGGATTTCGACGGGGACGGCATGCCGGGATAGGCCTGATGGGCTTTCAGGCAAACACACGCCGTCAAGTACCGGCAAACAACGAAAAGGAGCAAGCCATGATCGATATCGTGGGGTCAGACCCCCTGTTTCATTTGCGGACGGATCACACCAGTTATGTTGTTGGGGTTCATGACGGGTACCTGTGCCATCTGCACTGGGGTGGCCGTCTGCCCGGCCGCGCCGGGGACATGGCGGACATGCTGCGGGTGGTGGGACGCGCCTCGTTCTCCGCGACGCCCAATCCCGGGAACCCGCTCACCACGGACGGCATCCCGCTGGAATATCCCGTCTATGGCACGGGCGACATGCGCGTCCCCGCGCTGCAGGTCCGCTTTGCCGACGGCAGTTCCTCCTGCGAGCTGATT
>JAEWSN010000099.1 GCA_023459915.1 Bacillota bacterium | reverse complement strand
CGTTGGCATCCATGTCCTTCAGCCGGCGAACCAGGTCGGGGACATCCAGCCGCGCGTCGGTCTCCCTCAGGTTGAGCTGCACCATCCGCAGATTGTTCTTCTTCCACCAGTCCATTTCCATCTCCTTTCGCCCGGACCGGGCTCTGACCCCGGACCTGTCTTGATGGGGTCAGACCCCATGTCCGCCTTGATGGGGTCAGACCCCAACTCTGCCGCGTGGGGTCAGACCCCATGACCCAGCGTAACACGGACGCATCGGACATGAAACCCGACAAATCGCGCTTCCATCCCGGCCGGCCGCGAATCCGCGTTCTCCGCCCATGTGGGGAACCCTTTTCGCCGGCACCTGCAAAAAAGCTCAAAAAAAGTGTTGCATCCCTCCGCTTTGGGGTAAAATGATTTTATAAAACCAATCAATCCTCCGGAAAGGAGTTTTTTTATGAAACTGCATCATCTGCCGGACAATCCGAATGACGGCGTTGACTATTCCCAATCCACCCTGCGCGACATCTGGCTGGCCGGCGGCTGCTTCTGGGGAACCGAAGCCTATCTGGCCCGCGTCTTCGGGGTGGCCAGGACCGTGGTGGGCTACGCAAACGGTCGAACCGATCATCCCACGTACCATGACGTCTGCCACAATGACACCGGACATGCCGAAACGGTTCATGTCCGCTATGATCCGGCCCGGCTTGGGCTGGACACGCTGCTGCGCCACTTCTACGCCATCATCGACCCCACCTCCCTGAACCGCCAGGGCGGCGACACGGGCACGCAGTACCGAACCGGCATCTATTACCGCGACGAGGCTGATCTGCCTGTGATTCGCCAGGTGACGGAACAGGAGGCCACCAGGCACAAGAAGCCCATTGTTACGGAAATCCTGCCGCTGGTCCATTTTTACGACGCGGAGGAATACCACCAGAAGTATCTGGAGAAGCATCCGGACGGCTATTGCCATGTGCATTTCGGCACACTCGGGGAAGATTTTGTGACCGTTGATCCCGGGCTCTACAAAAAGCCGGCCGATCATGAGCTCAAGCAGTTCCTCAGCCCGCTGCAATACGCCGTCACCCAGCAGAGCGACACGGAGCGGCCATTCAGCAATGAATTCTGGAACAGCCATGAAGCGGGTCTGTATGTGGACATCGTCACCGGCGAGCCGCTGTTCCTCTCCACGGACAAGTTCGATTCCGGCTGTGGCTGGCCCAGCTTCGCCGAACCCATCGAGCCCACCGTGGTGGCCTATCGGGAGGATCATTCCCATGGCATGCGCCGGGTGGAGGTTCGAAGCCGGGTGGGAGACAGTCATCTGGGTCATCTGTTCGAGGACGGTCCACGAAATCTCGGCGGCAAGCGGTTCTGCATCAACAGCGCCTCCCTGCGGTTCATTCCCGTGACCGATCTGGAAAAAGAGGGATACGGACGTTTTCTGCCAAGATTCAGGAAATAAGGCAACAGAAGCCAACCAAGATCTGAAGGTCAGGACGACAGCCGTTTCTGCCACAATCTGAAGAACAGAACCACAGACGTCAACCACAATACAGGAAATGAGGTGAATTCATGGACTACAACCTGTTGATCGGCGGTGCCGCAGGGCAGGGCATGGAAACCCTGACCAATCTGCTCGAGCGCATGCTCAAGCAGCACGGCTATGCCATCCACACCACACACGACTACATGTCCCGTGTCCGGGGCGGACACAACTTCATGCACATCCGGTTTGGCGACAAGCCGTTGTACGCGCACCGGCTCTCCCTGGACGGCATCATCGCCCTGAACGGGGAGACGGTGGCGCTGCATCGCAAAGACCTGTCCCCGGATGGGTTTCTTCTCGCGGACACCTCCGTGCTCGGGGGTCAGACCCCCGATAAGGCAGCCGGCGAAGGCGGAACGCCTGAAAACGGCATCCCTGAAAACGGCACGCCGTTCGCAATCCCGCTCAAGGATCTCGCCACACAGGCCGGCAATCCCAAGGCGGCCGGCACCGTGGCGCTGGGCGCCATCCTCCGGCTGTTCGGACTGGCGCTCGACGGCATGGATGAGGTCATCCGCCGTCAGTTCAGCAAGGAGGACATCGCCAATGTCAACATCGATGCGTTGAAGCTGGGATATGACGCGGTTGCGCAAAAATTCTCCCCACCTTCCCCGATGAAAAATCCCACCCATCTCATCAACGGCAACCAGGCCATCGCGCTGGGAGCCCTCGCGGCCGGCTGCCGCTTTTACTCGGCCTACCCCATGACCCCCTCCACCTCCGTCATGACCTATCTTTCCGACAAGATGGCGGCCACCGGCATCCTGGTGGAACAGGCGGAGGATGAAATCGCGGCCATCAACATGGCCATTGGCGCCTCCTACGCGGGCGTCCGCGCCATGACCGGTACTTCCGGCGGCGGATTCTGCCTCAAGGCCGAGGCCATCGGTCTTGCGGGCATCACGGAAACACCGCTGGTGGCACTCAACGTGATGCGTCCGGGGCCCGCGACCGGTTTGCCGACGCGCACCGAACAGGCGGATCTGCAGTTTGTCATCTATGCCGCACAGGGAGAATACCCCCGCATGGTCATCGCGGTCCGCAATCCCGCGGACGCCTACCGGCAGACCAAGCGGGCGTTTGCGCTGGCCGACAAATACCAGCTGCCCGTGATCCTGCTCTCCGACCAGTATCTGGCCGACACCCGGCAAACCATTGAACCGCTGGTGATCGAGGTGGATTCCGGTCCGGCCGACACCACCGACGCGGCCGGCATGGCGCCGTTCGCCTACAAGCGCTACCGGCTGACGGAAAACGGCATCTCCCCCCGCCTCATCCCGGGCACCACGCCGGATCAGATTGTCCGGGTGGATTCCGATGAGCATGACGAGGGTGGCTCCATCACCGAATCCGCCGAAGTCCGCAACGCCATGGTCGAAAAACGGGCGAAGAAGCTTGATTTGCTGCGTGCGGAGCTGGAGGAGCCGGTCATGTACGGTTCTCCGGATGCCACGCTGCTGCTGGTGGCGTGGGGGTCCATGGAAGGCCCCGTTCGGGAGGCCCTCTCGTTGCTGGAGGCCAAAGGCGTGTCCGCCAAGGCGCTGGTGTTCGGCGACGTCTGGCCATTGCCGACCCGGCGCATCACGGCACAGGCCGCCACCGCAACCCGGGTGGTGAATGTGGAGCAGAACAGCACCGGCCAGCTGGCGCTGCTGATTCGCGAAGCCACCGGCATTGCCATGACACACAGCGTGCTGCGCTATGACGGGCGGCAGCTGCCGCCCGCGGACATCGCGGCCGCCGTGGAACAGATTGTCTCGAAGAAGGAGGTGACCGCATGAACGCGACACCCTATGTTCCGAACAGCACGGACGCCGGCAAAGACCGGCAAACATCGGAAAACCCCGGGGGCACGCCACGCTTCCACACCTCTGAAACCGCCTGGTGCCCGGGTTGTGGCGATCACAACATCCTGTTCACCCTGCGGGATGTGTTGGAATCATTGGGCATTCCCCCGCACAAGGTGCTGCTCGTGGGCGGCATCGGCCAGGCGGCCAAAACGCCGCAATACCTCAACACCAACGGTTTTTCCGGCCTGCACGGCCGTGCCCTGCCGCCCGCGGTGGCGGCCAAGATGGTGAATCCGGGGCTCACGGTCATCGTGGATTCCGGGGATGGCGACTCCTATGGCGAGGGCGGCAACCATTTCATCCACAACATCCGGCGGAACGTGGAC
This sequence comes from Bacillota bacterium, assembly GCA_023459915.1. Classification (GTDB taxonomy): domain Bacteria; phylum Bacillota; class Clostridia; order DSM-8532; family DSM-8532; genus JAEWSN01. The sequence goes on along the minus strand of JAEWSN010000099.1, from coordinate 5,552 downwards.
ATCACCCACTTCGTCCATGACAACCAAATCTACGGACTGACCAAAGGGCAAGCCTCCCCGACCAGCGCGCAGGGACATGTCACCCATGTGCAGACCTATGGCTCGGCCAATGTGCCGATGAACCCCCTGCTCACGGCGCTGGCCATGGGCGCCGGGTTTGTGGCCCGCGGCTTTTCCGGAGACAAGGAGCAGCTGGCTGTGCTGATGAAGGCGGCCATTGCCCACCGCGGCTATGCGCTGGTGGACATTCTGCAGCCGTGTGTCAGCTTCAACAAAATCAACACCTTCGCCTGGTACAAGAGCCGTGTCTATCATCTGGACGAAACACACGACAAGACCAGCCTCGCCGCCGCCATGGAAAAAGCGATGGAATGGGGTGACAGCATTCCCACCGGCATCCTGTATCAGGTGGACAAGCCGGTCTGGCCGGATCACATCCCGCATCTGCGGGAGGGAAAACCACTGGTGGAACGGCCGGTGAACGCGGACGCCATCAAAAATCTGGTGGCGGAGTTCACCTGACCCTCCTGGAAAAAGGCGCCTTCGTCAAAAAAGGCGCTCTCTGATCCGGCAGTTGCATGACCTTCGCGGAGCGTCCGCAGCGGCCTTCGCGAAGGTCATCTGTTTGCCGGGGCGCCGGCAGGCTCCTTTTCCGGTCCCCGGCAGGCTCCCCGAACAGGCCATTTTATGGATCTCCGGCCGGGTCAGCGGCCCCCTCTCCGGCCGGGCCATTTGGCTGGACAAGGTTCATGCCGAAGCGGTTCTGGAGAATCACATCCGTCAGCAGGCAGCAGTTTTCCAGCGCGAACAGGATGTCGAGAAAAAAGGACGGACTCCCCGCCGCATACCTGCGCAAAGACGGAACGAGCAGGCGGGTGATGCCCGGCAGGCGCTCCCACAGGGGATCCGTGTCCGGGGCTGACGGTTCCGGCATGAGAAACCCCGCGGGGTGCGCCGTGTCCACCACCAGGCCCTTGTCGTTGACTGCCAGGCCGTTTTGCAGCCAGCCGTTGAAAAAGGTGTTCAATCCCAACTCGTATTCCAGATGTCGCGCGTAATCCCGGTACAAGTCCACCTGCTGGTGATACCGGCAGAAGGCGTCGCAGACATGATGGCAGATCATGCCCAGCTGCACCCAGTCCTCATCAGGTTCCAGGGACGGCGTGCGCAGGAACCCGGCGGTAAGATGGAGGAAGGCGGCCGTGTCGGTGAGCATGTGTCGATCCTTCGCACCCTTGCGCATGAGATCGGGCTTGACATTGCCATAGACAAACGCGTCCCGGTTGATGCGTCCGGGATACAGGCGTTCGAGCCGGTTGTGGAGCAATTGCCCCATCCGGTGATGCGTTTCAAAAAACATGGCGATTCCTCTTTGCGCGTTCCCTGACGCGACGGTTGGCGTGCACGGAGACCCTGTGCGGTTGCGATGTCGTCAACCGACAGCCGGCGTGTCCAGTATACGCCTGTGGCGGGCAAAAGTTGGTTCCCGTGCAAAAATGATGGCAGGGTCGGCGTTCTGGGGATATAATATGTATTGCCGCCATGAAGACGGCAGGGAGGCAACGCATGCGCTACGGCATCTGTACGGGTCCTGAAAACCTGGAGATTGTGGCAAAGGCCGGATTCGACTATGTGGAGTTCACGCTCAACCAGGTCGCCGGCTGGACAGACGCGGAATACAAGGCCGTCCGGCAACAGGTTCAGGCTGCCGGCATCCGGGTGGAAGCCTGCAACGGGTTTTTCCCCTGGTCCATGCGGGTCATCGGCCCGGAGGCAAACCGGCAGGCCATCGCTGACTACGTGAAACTCGCCTTGCCGCGTGCCGCCGAGCTCGGGGTGCAAACCACGGTGGTTGGCAACGGCGGTTCCCGCAGAATCCCGGACGACATGTCAAGGGAATCCGGCGAAGCCGCATTTGTGGAAATACTGCGCCTCATTGGCGACGAAGCCGCGCAGGTCGGCATCACGGCAGCCATCGAGCCGCTCAACAGCCGGGAGAGCAATTTCATTCTTTCCATCCCGGAAGGTGCCCGTGTCGCAAGCATGGCAGGGCATCCAAACGTGAAGCTGCTGGCGGATTTCCACCACATGCGCATGGACGGGGAACCCATGTCCGCGCTCGAATCCGCGCGCGGTCTGCTGCGCCATGTGCACATCGCCAACAGCCATGGGCGCGTCTACCCCATGGACCGCGCGGAAGACGATTATGCGGCATTTTTCGGCATGCTGCACCGAATTGGGTATGATGGACGTGTCAGCATCGAGGCCGGCACGCAGGATATGGCCGCGGACGCGCCGCGCGCGCTGGCCATGATGAAAACAGTGGCACAAGGGGAGGATTGAACAATGGGCAACAACAAGACACTTGGCGGCGGCGGCTTTCACCATGTCGCCATCAAGGTGAAAAATTTCGACGCAACGGTCGCCATGTACAAGCAGGTGCTGGGCTGCGAGGAAACCGCCGCCTGGGGCGAGGGCACCGGTCGCGGCATCATGCTCGACACGGGTGACGGCGCATGCTTCGAGGTGTTTGCCTCCGGCAGCGGCGAAGCGCCCGCCAACGGATTCTACCACATCGCGCTGCGCACCACAAAGCTCGACGAGGTGGTGGAAAAGGCCCGCGCGTATGGACTGACCATCACCACGGAGCCCCGCGACATCGTCATCGCAAGCAATCCACCGCTGCCCGCCCGCATCGCGTTCTTCGACGGGCTGGACGGCGAATCCATCGAGCTGTTCCAGACAGCCTGACCCCTCGCGGGACTTTCCCGGAAAGGAAGATCGCCATGATACCAACACCGCACATTCAGGCAACCTCCAAGGATCAAATCGCCGAAACCATCTTGCTGCCCGGCGATCCGCTGCGCGCAAAATTCATTGCGGACACCTTCCTTGAAAATGTCACGCAGTTCAACGAAACACGCAACATGCTCGGGTTCACGGGCACCTGCAACGGCAAGCGCATCTCGGTCATGGGGACCGGCATGGGCATGCCCTCCATCGGCATCTATTCGTACGAGCTGATGCACTTTTACGGGGTGAAGAACCTCATCCGCATCGGCTCGGCCGGGTCCCTCCAGCCGGATCTGCACGTGCGCGACATCGTCATCGGCATGGGTGCCTGCACCAACTCCGCGTATGCCGCCCAGTACAATCTGCCGGGCCCGTTCGCGCCCACCGCCTCCTGGCCGCTGCTGAAAAAAGCGGTGGATTCGGCCGCGGAGAAAGGCATTCCGGTGCGTGTAGGCAACATCCTGTCCTCCGACATCTTCTACGACGATCAGGCCGACGCCTGGAAGCAATGGGCCCGCATGGGCGTGCTGGCCGTTGAGATGGAAGCCGCCGCGCTGTACCTCAACGCGGCCCGCGCCGGCGCGAACGCGCTGTGCATCCTCACCATCTCCGACTCACTGGTCACACACGAGGCGACCACGGCACAGGAACGGCAGGAAACCTTCACCGACATGATGAAAATCGCGCTGGATCTGGCCTGAGCCAAAATGCCTACCCGCCGGCATGTCCGCCCGACGCTGCCGGCACCACATCACAAACGCGCCCCAACCGCCCGGTGGCAGTTGGGGACAGGAAGAGGAGTCCATGGACCTCAAACAGATACTCCGGCATGTGCCGGATTTCCCGAAACCCGGCATCGACTTCATTGACATCACCACGGTGCTTCAGGATCCGGCCGCGCTGAAGTTCGCGCTCGACGAAATGGGCAGCCTGCTCAAAGCGTTCGAGCCATTCGACGTGATCGTGGGCCCCGAATCCCGAGGGTTCATCTTCGGCATGCCCCTGGCCTATGCACACGGCAAGGGATTCGTGCCCATCCGGAAAAAGGGAAAGCTGCCGGCTAAGACCATCCGCGTGGAATACGGCTTGGAGTACGGGCTCGATGTGCTCGAAATTCATGCGGACGCCATCAAGCCCGGCCAGCGGGTGCTGATTGTGGACGATCTGCTCGCAACCGGCGGCACCACGGAAGCCAATGTGCGTCTGGTGCAGCAGCTGGGCGGCGAGATTGTGGGCATCCTCTACTTCATTGAGCTCTCGTTTCTCAACGGCCGGGACCGGCTGGGCGATTTCCCCATCCGCACGTTGGTCACTTTCTAAAAGGAGCCCGTCCCCCAAAAAAACGCACCCGGCACACGGAAGCGTTGATGCAATGGGCACGCGACCGCAAGCCGGGGGATGATGCAAGGGGCACTCGGCCACAGGCCGGGGGATGATGCAAGGGGCACTTGCCGTCACCCCTGCTCCCTGCGCACCACCGTGCCACTGGGAAGCGGCAGGTTGATGAGCACCAGCCCGACGACCATGATCAGCGCGCCGACCACCATCGGCGCGTTGACGTCTTCTCCATAGAACAGCCAGGCCCACAACAGAATGAACAGCACGGAAGCATTTCCGATGAGTGTCGCTGCGAGCAGCGACACTTTTTTGAGCGCCTTGGCGTACAACAGAAAGCTGATGCCGGTGATGAAGCCCAGCGCCACCAGCGCAAACACGCCGGCAAAGGTCACCGGCGGCGTGATGCGCCCATCGAACGGCACAGGCACGGCCGTTACCAGCGTGCTGAGCAGAAACACCGAAAAATTCATGTCCGCGGAATCCATTCTTGTGATGAGCTGCTTCTGGCTGATCACGAAGGTCGCCGCGCCAATGGCGGCCACCATGAACAGCAGCAGCGGCACCAGCCCGGTTTGCAGAAAAACCGAAATCGGCTGTCCCTTGAGGCTGATGAGCGTGGAACCACCCATGCACAGGAGGATGGCGAGAATTTTCGTGGGCGTCATGCGTTCCTTGAAGAACATCACCGCGAGGACAGCCGTCACCACCGCCTGCAACGGGCCCACAATCATGTTCCCGGACGCCGCGCCCATGCGGATGGCGATGTTCTCGGCAATGTAGTTCAGGCTTTTTCCGGCCACCCCAATCCATATCCAGGTGCTTCTCCAGGTCACATGCAGCTGTTTGTCCCGAATGAGCAGAATCATGCCCAGAAACAGGGCGCCGAACAGGAAGCGGCTCAGGGAGATGATGCTGCTCGACGCCATCACGGACGCCGTCTTGACCAGAATGCCGACAAAGCTCCACATGAGCGGGGCGGCGATGAGCCAGACATAATGCATGGGCAAATCCTTTCCGGGGACCGGACAGCGGTTTGTGCAAAACAACCCGTGCGCGACGCGCATACGGAACGCGGCACGCGCATACGGAACGCGGCACCGGTTCCACCCATTGTAAACGATTTCACGGGATTTCGCGAGCCCACGGGCTGCGCCTGCGCGCCGGGGCAGAATCGTCAAAATCGTCCGGCGCGGGGACAGAATCGTCAATTGTCCGGGAATCCATTTGTTGCTACACTGAAAGGACGTACGACGACGGGATCCCATCCGTTGTCACATCATCCAAGGAGGCATTTCGCTGATGACATATCTGTTACGTCTGGTACGCCATGCGCGCCCGTATTGGGGGCTGCTTGTGGTTTCCGGGCTCAGCCTGCTGGCACTGACCGGCCTGAACCTGCTGGCCCCCTGGCTCATCAAGGA
>JAEWSN010000098.1 GCA_023459915.1 Bacillota bacterium | reverse complement strand
ATTTTCTTGCGGATGGCCGCCTTGCGGATATAGGAGTCGTCGTGCTGGCTGCGCTTGCCGATGGGCGTGTTGATGACCAGCTGGATTTCCCCGTTGCTGATGGCGTCCAGAATGTTCGGCCGGCCCTCATACAGCTTGTTGATGGGCGAGGCCGCCACACCCTTGTCATTGAGGAACTGACAGGTACCACCCGTGGCCACGATGGTGAACCCGGCCGCCACAAACAACCGTGCCGCCTCCAGCGCGTGCTGCTTGTCGGAATCGACAACACTCATCAATACTGTGCCTGACAGCGGCAACGGGGACTGGGTGGCTTCCTGGGCCTTGAACCATGCCTCCCCGAAGGCCTTGGAAAGCCCCAGGACTTCGCCGGTGGAGCGCATTTCCGGACCGAGTACCGGATCCACCTCCGGGAACATGTTGAACGGGAACACCGCCTCCTTCACCCCGTAATAGGGGATGGTCGCCGTTTTCAGACCGGGAACGGGCGACGGTTTGCCGGTTTCGCCCGACAGCATGATTTCCGTGGCGATGCGGGCCATCGACAAATTGCACACCTTCGACACCAGCGGCACCGTGCGGGAGGCGCGGGGATTGGCCTCAAGCACATAGACGCGGTTGTCGGCGATGGCGTACTGCATGTTCATCAGCCCCACCACACCCAGCTCCTGCGCAATCCTGCGGGTATAGGTCTCGATGGTCTGCATGTGTTCCGGCGCGATGCCGACAGGCGGAATCACGCAAGCCGAGTCTCCGGAATGGATGCCGGCCAGCTCGATGTGTTCCATGACGGTTGGCACAAAGGCGTCCTTGCCGTCCGCGATGGCATCGGCCTCGCATTCGGTGGCTTCCTGCAGGAACCGGTCGATGAGAATCGGCCGATCCGGCGTCACACCGACCGCGGCGTCCATGTAGCGTTCGAGCATCGCGTCGTCGTGCACCACTTCCATGCCGCGCCCGCCAAGCACATAGGACGGGCGGACCATCAGCGGATAGCCGATGCGGCCGGCAATGGCCAGCGCCTCCATGGTGGTGACGGCCATGCCGGATTCGGGCATGGGAATCTCGAGCTTCTCCATGATCTGGCGGAACCGGTCGCGGTCCTCGGCCAAGTCGATGGTGTCCGGCGACGTCCCCAGAATGCGGCAGCCCGCAGCTTCGAGTTCCTGCGCCAGGTTGAGCGGGGTCTGACCCCCGAACTGGCAGATGATGCCGATGGGTTGCTCCTTCTGATAGATGGCCAGGACGTCTTCCACCGTCAGCGGTTCGAAGTAGAGCTTGTCGGAGGTGTCGAAGTCGGTGGAGACCGTTTCGGGATTGCAGTTGACCATGACGGTCTCAAAGCCCATGTCCCGCAGGGAGAACGCCGCGTGGACGCAGCAGTAGTCGAACTCGATGCCCTGGCCGATGCGGTTCGGGCCGCCGCCCAGAATCATGACCTTGCGGTTGTTGGAAACCGGGGCGACATCCGGGGCGAGATAGGTGGAATAGTAATAGTAGGCGTCTTCCACACCGCTGACCGGCACCGGCTCCCAGCCTTCCACACAGCCGAGCGCAATGCGTCGTTCCCGAATCTGCACTTCCGGCACCCCGAGAATCTTGGCGAGATACTTGTCCGCAAAGCCGTCCTTCTTGGCCTGCACCAGCAGTGCGTCCGGGGGAACGGCTCCCTTGTGGGCCAGCACCTGCTCCTCGAGTTGCACCAGTTCCAGCATCTGCTGCAGGAACCATTCCTTGATATGCGTGAGCCGATGGAGCTCCGTCACGGTCGCGCCCTTGCGCAGCGCCTCATAGAGGATGAAATGGCGCTCGCTGGTGGCTTCCGCGGCCAAAGCAAGCAAATCCTCCAGGGATTTGTCATGGAAATTCTTCGCGAAGCCCAGGCCATACCGGCCAATCTCCAGCGAGCGGATGGCCTTGTGGAAGGCTTCCTTGTAATTCTTGCCGATGCTCATGACCTCGCCGACCGCACGCATCTGCGTGCCGAGCTTGTCCACCGAACCCGGAAATTTCTCGAACGCCCAGCGCGCGAACTTGATGACCACATAATCCCCGGACGGCTTGTATTTTTCGAGCGTCCCCTCTTTCCAGTAGGGCAGCTCGTCGAGCGTCATACCGGCCGCCAGCAGGGCGGAAATGTAGGCAATCGGGAAACCGGTGGCCTTCGAGGCCAGCGCCGAGGAGCGCGAGGTGCGCGGGTTGATTTCGATGATGACGATGCGGTCTGTCACGGGGTCGTGCGCAAACTGCACATTGGTGCCGCCGATGACCTCGATGGCCTCCACAATGGCGTGCGCATGCCGCTCCAGCCGGTTCTGCAGCTCCTTGGAAATGGTCAGCATGGGCGCGGCGCAAAAAGAATCGCCGGTATGAACACCCATGGGATCGATGTTCTCGATGAAGCAGATGGACAACATCTGGTTCTTTGCGTCACGGACCACCTCAACCTCGAGCTCTTCCCAGCCCAGAACCGATTCCTCGATGAGCACCTGCCCCACCATGCTCGCCGCAATGCCGCGGCTGGCAATGGTTTGCAGCTCCTCCACGTTGTACACCAGGCCACCGCCCGTGCCGCCCATGGTATAGGCGGGGCGCACCACGACCGGATAGCCAAGCTCCCTGGCGATTTCCTCGGCTTCCTCCACGGTATATGCCGGCTCGCTGCGCGGCATGTCAATGCCAAGCCGCTTCATGGTTTCCTTGAACGCGATGCGGTCCTCGCCGCGTTCAATCGCGTCGAGCTGCACCCCGATGACCTGCACGCCATACTGCTTGAGCACGCCGGCCTTTTCCAGCTCGGAGGACAGATTCAGCGCCGACTGGCCACCCAGGTTGGGCAGCAGCGCATCGGGCCGCTCCTTGGCGATGATCTCCGTGAGGCGGGCGACATTCAGCGGCTCAATATAAGTGATATCCGCGGTTTCCGGATCCGTCATGATGGTGGCGGGATTGGAGTTCACCAGCACAATGCGATAGCCCAGCTTGCGGAGCGCCTTGCAGGCCTGGGTGCCGGAGTAGTCGAACTCGCAGGCCTGACCGATGATGATGGGTCCCGACCCGATGATGAGAATGGTGTGGATGTCGTTGCGTTTCGGCATATTGATCCCCCTCGCCCCATTGCGGTTGCAGCATCTCGTGGTTCAGTCTCGAAAAATCATATCATATGGCGGCCTCTTTGTATAGATATGCATTTTTGTTGAATATAAATACATTTCGCAATGCCGGCGGCCTGGCGCTGGCTGTCACGCCTCCCCGGCACCGTTGATAGGATATAATGGAATCGTTCCGCACGCGCATTCGCCCATTTTGCAGGCACGCGTGTGCGCTGTCGCGCAAGCTGCGAACTGAAGACGACGAACAGAACACGTAACACCGAACACGTCAAACAGAAGACGATGAACTGAAAACACCAAGTAGAAAACACCGAACACGAATGAAGCGAGGTCAACGCCATGCCGCTCAAGTTTGTCCGTCAGGATATCACCCGCATGAAGGTCGACGCCATTGTCAACGCCGCAAATACCCGCCTGATGAATGGCGGCGGTGTTTGCGGCGCCATTTTCCAGGCGGCCGGCCCCCTGGCGCTGGCGGCTGCCTGCGCGCCCCTCGCCCCTTGTGGTGTCGGCCAGGCCGTTTACACGGAGGGCTTCGCCCTGCCGGCCAAACACATCATTCACACCGTTGGCCCGGTGTGGGAAGGGGGCATGGTCGGCGAGGCGGAACAGCTGCGGGACTGCTATGCGAACAGCCTGAAACTGGCCGCGCAGCATGGGTGGCAGTCCGTCGCCTTTCCACTGATAGCCTCGGGGATTTTCGGATACCCGAAAGAACAGGCCATGCAGGTGGCGGTCACCACCATCCGGGAATTCCTGCAGGGTCATGAGATGCTGGTCTATCTGGTTTTCTATGACGAAAAGGCCACGCTCATCGGCATGGAGCGTTTTGAGGATGTGACCCGGTACATCGACGATCGCTATGTCCAAACGCATGCCTTTGCGCGCGGCGTTCAGACCGGTGACGTGCGCGAGGCTGCCCAAGCCTATTCAAAAGCACTGTCACAGGCAACCGATCTGCTTGCCGATTCCGAATTTTCACTGGAAGCCCCAATTCTGCCGGCACCCGGAAAAGAAACGTCGGTTCGCAAAAGCGCGCTGCGGCAGCGCCGCATTCAGGATGTGGTGGCACAGCTGGAGGAAAGCTTTTCCGAATGCCTGCTGCGGCTCATCGACGAGAAGGGATTCACAGACGTGGAAGCCTACAAACGGGCCAATGTGGACAGGAAGCTGTTCTCCAAGATTCGCGGCAACCGCGCGTACTCGCCCAAAAAGGCCACCGCGCTGGCCTTTGCCATCGCACTGCGCCTCTCCATCGATGAAACCCGCGACTTGCTGCAAAAAGCGGGATTTGCCCTGTCGAACAGCAGCCGGTTCGATCTCATCGTCGCCTACTGCCTTGAGAACGGCATTCTGGAGATCGATGCCGTCAACGAGCTCCTGTTTGAATTCAAGGAGCCGTTGCTCGGCGTTTGATTTGTCGCTTTCCATGCGACCACCGGCCGGCCTCCCCCCGGTATGATGAACCCATCAGGACATGACAACGCGTCCCCGCCAAGCCCCCCCGCCTCCGTCAACCGGCAAACCGAAAACGCACGGTTGTTACGAGAGGGAAGCGTGGCACAAAAGGGGCGCTGCCGGCAGACAGCAACACTGTCCGCCTATCGGGAGGAGTCTCATGAAAACGCAAAAAGCAACCGAACCCCGCCAGCAAACACCTACCGCACAGTCCAAATCAACCACACAGCCCAAATCAACTACACAGTCCAAATCAACCGTCCGGACAAAGCCGAAAAACACAACGGAAGAAGCCGGCCCCACGCGAAACAATCGCGAGCCGGAGCGCACGGAATTGGTGTTCATCCTGGATCGCAGCGGATCCATGGCCGGCCTGGAAACAGACACCATCGGCGGCTACAACAGCCTGCTCAAGAAGCAGCAGGAGGCCCGGGGCGCGGCCACCGTCACCACCGTGTTGTTCGACGACCGTGTGGAGCTGCTGCACGACAGGATCCCCATCCAGGGCGTGCGGCCCATCTCGGAAAAGGAATACTACGTGCGCGGCAGCACCGCCCTGCTCGATGCCATCGGCCACGCCATCACAAAAACCGTCCAGGCCCAGCGCCACACCGCACCGGACATGCGGGCCGACAAGGTGCTGTTCGTCATCACCACGGACGGCATGGAAAACGCGAGCCGGGAATTCTCCGCCAGCAAAATCAAGGGCATGATCCGCCGCGAGCAGGAGGAATACGGCTGGGAATTCCTTTTTCTCGGCGCCAACATCGACGCGGTGGCCACGGCGGAAACCTATGGCATCGCCCCGTCACGCGCCGTCAACTACCATGCCGACAGCCGGGGAACAGAAGTGAACTACCAGGCGGTCAGCGAAGCCATCACGCAGCTGCGGGAAATGGGCACCATCGAGGAATCCTGGAAATATGTGGTGGAGGAGGATTACACCTCAAGGAAGAAATAGCGCGACGGCACCACCCGTCCACTGCCAATGGGAAAACGGCTCGCCACCCACAAACCACACTCCACAAGGGAAGCACCGTGGCCTCACAGCATGGCGCGATACCCGCGAGGAGAAACACCCATCATGCCCTTGAAGGCGGAAGAGAAATGATAGGGGCTGCTGAACCCGAGTGACGACGCAATATCCGTGATGCTGGCGGTGGAGGACTCCAACAGCTCGCAGGCCTTTTGCAGCCGGAGCCGGATGTGGAACTCCACCGGCGCGTATCCCGTCTGCTGCTTGAACCTCCGGGAAAAATGATACTTGGACAATCCCGCATGGGCGGCCATCTGCGACAACGGCAGCCGGCCGTCCATATGATCCCGCAAAAACACCATCATGGCCTCCATGTTCAGCCCCTGTGACACCATCCGCTTCTGCTCTTCGGCCAATGCGTTCATCTGTGCCAGAATGCGTGCCAGCAAGGTGGCCGCACACAGCAGGGAAGCCTGCGACAGGCCGTTGCGCAGCACGGTCTGCATGTCCAGGAACCAGGAGATGAGGTTTGCATCCTCCCCGACAGCCAGCACCGGCTGCGTCACGGACAAGCCGAGCAATGTCGCGTATGCCGGCACCTGCTCTCCCCGAAAATGCACCCAATACTTGGTCCATGGGCTGCGCTCATCCGCGCCATAGGAATGGGGCACGCCCGGTGGGCACAGGAACACCTCTCCCTTGCGGATCTGCCAGTTGCGCCCCTCCAGCGTGAGCCAGCCGGCCCCTTCCGCGCAATAGACCAGCACGTGATCCGGCAGTGTCCGCGACTGCACCAGATGGCCCTGCGCTTTTGTATACAACCCCACCCAGGTGGGCATCAGGCCGGCCAGCAATGGATGGCCGCATTCACACGCCACGACATCCGGCGGCACATAAAAAGAGGTCTTCTTGAAACTTCCGGCCGGTTGCGGCTCAGACATGGCACACCTCCCATTATTGCGGTGGCGAAAAAATATCCGAAACGGTCATAACTCCGGCCGTTGTGAGAGAATCATTCAGGATGAAATTGTTTCAGGTATTCAACGGCCGGAGTCATAAAACAGCAATATTATATATGTCTTCGGGCAATCGCACAAATTCCATCCCTTGGGAAAGAGGCATATAATGCAGGGAGCGGGACACGCCCGCCCCTGTCCTTTCGGCAGGGCGCACCGACAGGGAGGAACCCACCGATGAAACAGCAACCCTTCCATTTCAACCATGAATGGGAAACCGTCGAAACCACCGCCCTCAACCGCGAATTGTCGCATGTGGCCTGGGGGGCATACGAAGACGAAGCGCAGGCCGCAACCCTGGATGTCACCGCCTCCCGGTTCCGGCAGAGCCTGGACGGCATTTGGAAATTCAGCTACAAGGACAAACCCTCACTGGTGGAACCCTTTTACGGGGACGATTACTCCCACGCGCAATGGAGCGACATCCGGGTCCCCGGCAACTGGGAGCTGCAGGGCTTCGGCGAGCCCATCTACACCAACACCCTGTTTCCCTGGGACCATTTCCGGCAGGCGCCGCATATTCTGCGGCCCCACAGCAAGGACAACACACCGGAGGTCCGCGGGCTGCCCAACCCCCCCCATCTGCCCCCGGAAAATCCCACCGGCTGCTATTTCCGCACCTTCACCATTCCCGCGGGCTGGGAGGAGCGGGAGGTCTTCCTCCATTTCAAGGGCGTGGAAACCGCCTGTTACCTGTGGATCAACGGGCACGCCGTCGGGTATTCCGAAGACAGCAAGCTGCCCTTCGAGTTCAACATCACCGCCTTTCTGCGCCCCGGCGAAAACACCGTGGCCCTGCAGGTGATGCGTTTTGCCACCAGCACCTATCTGGAGGATCAGGATTACTGGTATCTCTCCGGCATCTTCCGCTCCGTGTTCCTCATGGCCAAGCCAAAGCTGCGGCTGGTGGATTGGAAGATCGACGCAGTTTCAGACCGGCATCACCCCCTCGGCACGCTGCAGGCCGATGTGGCCGTGAACCAGCTCGATGGGTTCGCGGATACCCGGGTGAAGGTGGAGGTCCGCACCATGGCGGACGAGGTCCTGGCCGTCGCACAGGCGAGTCCGCAGCCGCGGGCCGCCTACCGGACCGCGGAGCAGGCCACGGCCGGCACCGCGCGGGTCAACCTCACCCTCCCCGACATCACCCCCTGGACCCCGGAGACACCGGTGCTGTACAAGGTGATCATCACCCTGCTTGCGGCGGACGGTTCCCCCATCGATCACGAAAGCTGCCGGGTGGGGTTCAAGCGGGTGGAAATCGAGAACGGCATTCTCCTGCTCAACGGCAGGCGCCTGCTGGTCCGGGGTGTGAACCGCCATGAGCACGAACCCCACGGCGGCCGAACGGTGTCCCGGGAACACATGGAAAAGGAAATTCGCCTGATGAAGCAACTCGGCATCAACGCGGTCCGCACCTGCCACTATCCCGACGATCCCATCTGGTACGATCTCTGCGACGAATGGGGTTTGCTGACCATCTGCGAATGCAATCTCGAAACCCATGGCGTCATGGGCGCGCTCACCCACAATCCCGCCTGGGCCACCAATTTCCTGGAACGGGCCGTCCGCATGGTGCTGACCCACAAGAACCACGCATCCGTCTACTCCTGGTCGCTCGGCAACGAAAGCGGCACCGGCGCAAACCACGCCGCCATGTACGGCTGGATCAAGGAGTACGATCCCACCCGCATCTGCCAGTACGAAGCCGGCCAGCCGGGACGGAACGTATCCGATGTCCGCGGCAACATGTATGCGCCGCCGGCCTGGATTCTCAACATGCTGACGGATCCGGACGACACCCGTCCCATCATCCTGGTGGAGTACCTGTACCAAATCCGCAACGCGGGCGGCGGCATGCACCACTTCAATGATTTTCTGGAACGGCATCCCCGATTCCAGGGCGGCTACATCTGGGACTGGCAGGACAAATGTCTCGCGGCCAAAACCGGGGACGGCACGCCGTTCTTCGGGTATGGCGGCGATTTCGGCGAAAGCGTCACCGACTGGGAATGCCCGCTGTTCATGACCAACAATGGCATTGTGCTGCCGGATCTCACCCCGAAGCCGGTGGCGTGGGAGGTCAAGCAGGCGTATTGTCCCATCCAGATCGAGGAGGTGAAGCAGTCCAATCCCTGGGTGCTGGACGGGGAACCGGGTCGGCTGCTCATCCGCAACCGCACCCATACAACCCCGACATCGGCATTCCAGGCCAAGTACGCGCTGCGCGAAAACGGGCATGTCGTGGAAACCGGCGCATTCCCCCTGCCGGCGCTGAACGCGGGAGAACAGGCGGAAACCCGCTTCATCCAGCAATTCCCCCGGAAAGCGGACGCGTCATACCATGTGGACATCTCCATCCACCTGGCCGAAGCCACGGCTTATGCCGACGCGGCGTTCGAACTGGGCTGCTTCCAGTTCCAGCTCATGGCCGGCGACGGCGCGTGTGGGGGATTTGAGGTTCCGGCCATTGCCCACGGCGGTGACAGGCAGGTCATTGACGCAGCGGACACAACGGGCGAACCGGCTGCGGTACGTGCGCCATTGACCCTGACCGAGACCGAAACCGCATACACCATCACCGGAAACGGGCTTGTCGCGGTCTTCTCGAAAACAACCGGCCGGCTGGCCACGCTGTCCCGCCATGGCGTCTGTTACGTCGAAGACGGCCCCATACCCTGTTTCACCCGTCCGCAGAGCGGCATTGACGCCATCCCCGGCTGGGGGCGCGACAAAATTTGGCGCGCCTACGACGAAACCGCCATGACCATCGTCCCCACACACATGCAGGCCAGCCTGATCGGCACCGACCGTGTGCTGGTGGAGAGCCTGCTGAGTTGCCGCTCATCCGCGTTTCCCCAGCCCATCTGCGTGACGCTTGCGCAAACGCTGGCCGCAGATGGCAGCCTCACCGTGGATGCCACCCACCACATGGATGAATCGCTGGGAGATCTGCCCCGTGTGGGCATGGAGCTGGTGCTGCCGGAGGGATTCGAGGCCTTCCGCTACTTTGGGCGCGGCCCCGGGGAAAACTACCGGGATCGCCTGCTGTCCGCCAGACTCGGCGTGTTCGAGAGCACCATCGCCGCGGAACACTTCCCGTTCATCCCGCCGTCAGAAAACGGCGGTCACGAGCAGACCCGCTGGATTTCTTTCCAGAACGGCAATGGCGCCACATTGGAGGTGCGGGCGGACATCCCGTTCCATTTCGATGTGCATCACTCACCCATCCAGGCGTATCGCGCGGCCGGACACGATCACGAGCTGGCACGCCACCCGCAAAGCTGGCTGCACATCGACGCCGCGCATGCCGGCATCGGCAGTGATCTGGGCTGGAGCACCTTCCTGACCGACGCGGATCAGGTGAAAGCCACCACCCGGAACCAGCGCTTCGTGCTGCGAACGGGATCAGCCGCGGGCGGGGTCTGACCCCATTGCCTCGAGCAGTCCCGTGGCATCTTCGGGTGGCATCGGGCGATGGTAAAAATACCCTTGAATCTCCTCACAGCCGTTCAGGAGCAGAAATGCTTCCTGTTCGGCTGTTTCCACGCCTTCGGCCAAAGTATGGAGCGACAGGTCCGCCGCCAGCCGCAGGATGGTCCGCGCCACGGCTTCATCCCTGGGATCCTGCCCGATGCCATGGACGAACATCATGTCAAGCTTGAGCCGGTCCACCGGCAAGGATTTTAGCCGGCTGAGCGAGGAATACTCTGTTCCAAAATCATCGATGGCAATCTGGACACCGAGCGCCCGCAGGGCATGCATCACATCCACCGTTCCCTCCGCCTCGTTGGCGGCAATGCTTTCCGTGATTTCAAGCTCCAGCCATTTCGGATCGATGCCGGAAGCCTCAATCTCCGCGGCCACCATGCCCACGAGATTGGGATTGCGGAACTGCTCCATCGACAGGTTCACCGCCATCCGGATCGGGGGCAGGCCGGCGTTTTGCCAGACACGATGCTGGCGGCAAGCCTCCCGGAGCACCCACTGCCCGATGCTGTGGATGAGGCCGGTGGACTCCGCCAGCGGAATGAACAGGCCGGGCGAAATCATGCCCATCTCCGGATGATGCCACCGGAGCAGTGCCTCAAACCCCTCTAGCACACCTGACCCGGTTCTGACCTGTGGCTGGTACACCAGCCGCAGCTCGCCCCGCTCCAGGGCCCGGTATAAATCGTTGGTCAGCCGTGTCTGCTGCAGCACATCCTGCTTGAGCGTCTCCGAGCAGAAGCTGTACCGGTTCTTGCCCGCCTCCTTGGCCGCGTACATGGCCATGTCCGCGTTGCGGATCAACAGCTCCACATCCTCGCCATCCTCCGGGTACAGGGCGATGCCGATGCTGCCCGTCACAAAAAACTCCCGATCGCGGACGATGACCGGCTGCGCCAGCTCCCGCAGCATCCGTCCGGCCACCGCGGCCGCGTCCTGTGCCGTGTCCGCGTCGTGAACAAGCACCATGAACTCGTCGCCGCCAAACCGGGACACCATGTCGGGCGTCCGCACACATGCGCTCAACCGCGCCGCCACCTGTTTCAGCAGCTCATCGCCGCCCGCGTGCCCCATGGTGTCATTGACCGTCTTGAACGCATCCAGATCCAGGAACAGCATGGCCACCTTGCGGCCTTCCCTTTTGGCTGTCCGAACCGCCTGCTCCAGCCTGTTTTGCCCCAACAACCGGTTTGGCAGATGGGTCAGGGGATCATAATAGGCCAGTGTGTTGATCTCCTTTTGCGCATCCGCCTTGGCCATGGCATCCGACAGCAGGTTGCCCACGATCCGAATCAGGTCGACATGCTCCGGTCGCCAGTGTCGCGGCTCCTGATCCGAGATGAACGTGAGATATCCGGCAAAAAGCCCCTCCGACTCCACGCGGTTGACCAGCATGGCCCGCATGCGGTTCTCCCGCATCCACTGCCGATCCATCCTGGCTTCTTCCGGCAAGAGGTCAACATCGGGAATGTTCAACACCTCCTGATTCCCCAGCTGTTCGCGCAGCCAGGTCAGCTGGCGGGGGACCGCGAGGGCCGTCAGATTGTCCGGCAACGTGGGATCGCGCTGCCAGACATGCGCGCGAGTCTGTTCCCTCACCAGGATCAGCGCGGCGCGATCCACCTCATACTGCGTGCCGCACAGCGCCAGCACCTCCTGGATGTGTTCCTGCAGATCCATCTCCCCCGCGGTGACAAGGCGGGCCGAAATGCGGGAGACCAGTTCCTGAAAGCGCAGCTGTTCCGCGTTCTCCTCCAACCGCTTCAGATAAATGCGGTTCACATAGAAGGCAAACCCCAGGCTGACCAGATGGAGCACCAGGATCATGAAATGGATGCCGCCATCCACCCGGATTTCATAGTATGGATACTTGTACCATATCCATAACCGCGTGCCAATGACGGAAATCCCCACCACAACAATCATCCATTTCCGGCTGAAAATGATGGCCAGCATCAGAAAGAAGATGGGAGCAAACCAGACGGCCAGGTTGCCCTGACGCTGAAACAGCCAGGTCAGCAATGGCGTGATGGAGGCGAGCAGCAGGGTCAGCGCGAAATCCTGCCGTCCGTTCTTTGTCTGGATTTTGGGCAACAGCAGAAACAGCACCGCGTACAGCAGCATGGAAATGGAAAAGGGCAGCACCTCCCGCAACGGCTGGCTGCCGGAAAAATAGGGCAGGGCAAACTGCACCGCGCTGCCAAAGGCAAACAGCAGGGCCACCATGCGGGAAAAGCGTTCCATGCGCCCCAGGTTGAAGATGCGGTCAGGGGACGTCGTCTGCACCGATTCCGGATGCATCACCCCATACCGCATCATGGTGGCAAACAGCACCAGCAGGGGAAGCAAGGTCAGGATCGGTGCCAGGGGCGGCACACGGATGCCGGTATGGACATTGAGCACCACATCGGTCAGCCCGCCCAGGACAATCGCCACCGCAAACGCGACCAGAAGCGCCCGGACAATGCGGCGTTTGTGCGGCTGCTCCGTTCCACTGCCCCATTGGAACAGCAGGAAGCCGCTGATGAGGGCAAAGAGGAGGAAGTAGATGTTGAAAAACAGATCCCACCCGTTGTTCGAGAGGTTGATCCAACCGCCTTCCGCGCGTATGAGCTGATAACGGTAGACCGGACTGTCGGGACCGCCATGCAGCGCAAAGGCGAACAGGTTCACCAGCGCCGGGGCAAAGATGGCCGGGGTGATCCACCGCCGCCGCAGCAAATCCGTCCGCTCTGTCAGATGAATCACGAAATACAGCAGCAGGCTGTGCATCAGACCGAACCCGACTGCGGCAAAACGGCGCCAGCGGGTGGCTTCCGCCAGGCTGTCCGCCCCATTGGCAAACGCGAACGACACCGCCCAGATGGCCAGGGACAGGCACAGCAGAAAAAAGACATGGTTGATGCGGCCACGCGCATTCAGGAGCAGCGTATAGACGCCGGCCATGAGATAAATGGCGAAGGTGAAGAAAAAAAGAATGGACAAGAGCGTGGCGACAGGCATGCCACATCCTCCCAAACAAACGGCATCCAGGGAAGGCACGACAAGAGACCTGTCGCCGCAGTCCCGGCCAACTGCTGATTACTTACCACGATCTGTCAGATTGAAACCAATACATGGACAATTGACAATTTCTCACCGCCCACGGGCATGGGCGCACGAGGTCTGACCCCGTCGCCTGGGGTCAGACCCCAATGTCTGTTGACAAGCGCTCCCGGCTGCCATAGGATGGGAGGGCAAAAAGGGAAGTCAGTTTCCAGGAATGAATAAACAAACCGGGAGGAAACATTCATGCAGCATCCAATTCCCCTGAACGGATTCATCCAGATTGCCCTCGTGGTCCATGACATGGAAAAGACGCTCGATGCCTGGTGCACCCTGTTCGGCGTGCCCAGACCGGAAATCCGCGTCACGGAGGCGGTACCGAATCCAAATGAGATCTACCGCGGTCAAACCGCCTGCTACGGGCTGAAATTCGCCGTCATCGACTGCCGGGATCGGGGATTTGTCATCGAAATCCATGAGCCCGATGATAACCCCTCCACCTTCCGGGAATACCTGGACAAGCATGGCAGCGGCGTCCACCATGTCGGCTTCTCGGTTGGCGAAGCCCGCGACGCGGTGATTGGCGAGTTGGACGCGATGGGCTATGTGCTGCGCAACATCGGCATCTATCCGGGCGGCAGCTGGACCATTGTGGATGGCGAGGACAGCCTGGGGGTCAACCTCAACATCAAGCCGCACGCCTGAGACCATTTCCCTGCGGGAACTCCCAAGAAGCCACCGGCTCCCTCATGCGCCGGAGCTCGCCGCAGCGCTCGCACTGCTCGCCGCAACCACCGCGCCAATCATCGCGGCCTGCTGCGCAAGCAAAATGGCCTGAATGCTGTTGGCCAGCGCGGTGCGTCCCACCTCCGCGCGGAATCCCGCCAGCTGGTGCGTCATCAGCAGGGACCCCGCCAACATCAGCCGCGTTTTCCGGTCACATGAGAAATTGCCGAAGCCGCGCACCTGCCGAAGCTCCTCCGCCATCGCGATGGCCTGGTCCGCCAGCGCTTCCGGGGTGTCGCTGGCAAGGGCCAGCACGCCAAGGAAGGGCATGCGGTACTCGGTCATCCGATACCGGCATCCGGCCAGATAACGATAAAGGCGGATGGTCCTCGCCAGCAGCACCTCCACGGGCTCCTCTCCCAGACCCAGGATGTGGGTGAGGGACTGCAGTCCGTTCCCCGTGGGCAGTCCCGCGGCGGCAAGCTGGCGATACAGGAACTCCATGTTTGCCACGGTCGTGTCAACAGGACGGCCGGAACAGGCCAGCAGCACGGCAAAGACATAGTCGTCCTGGCTGGTGAGCCAGAAATGCGCCGCCTTCATGCCCCGGTAAAACTGTTCCGCACGGGCAATCATTTCCGGGAAGCGGTACTCCTGGGTGTTTTTTGCCAGTGTCATGGCCGCCATCGGCAGATAGGTGGACCCCCGGAATCCCGCGTCCCGCATCATGCGGTGGGCTGACAGCGTGCGGCTGAACAGATCGGGTCCATTGGGCTCCCGATACAGCAGCATGGCCATCATCAGCTCGCTGATGCCGCGAAATCCGGAGAACACGGAGGTCTCCCGCCGCATGAGGGAGCGCATCTCCTTGATGCCCTCCACCGTGGGCGGATACGGCATGTCGGCCAGCAGCAACGCTCCGGACTGCCGGGCCAGGGTGTATTCCCAGGGGAATCCGCGGCGCAGCAGGTCATGGCAGGTGACGTATTGCTTGAGCAGGTTGGCGGTATCCATCGCGTTCATATGTTTCTCCTTGTCCGGTACAGCATGACGGGGCCCATCAAACCGGATCGCAGCCTCGGCATTGTCCCCGGCTTTTCACGGACCGCTTCCGGCTCATAACGGTGGGCCAGGCTGTTGACCACTTC
>JAEWSN010000097.1 GCA_023459915.1 Bacillota bacterium | reverse complement strand
GCCGTCAGGCGTTGTTCCCAGCCTTGTAAAATGGTAGAACGGAAGCGGGAGATGACGAAGATGCATCAAGTGGACGTCCATGTATCCGGCAAGCAGTATGCCATCCAGATAGCGGAAGGCTTGCTGGCACAACTGCCGGAGATTCTTTCACGAACCCTGAAGGGAAAAAAAGTCGCGGTGCTCACCGAAACAAACGTGCACAGGCTGTATGGCGCACGCTTTGTTGAATCCTTGTGTTCGGCCGGCCTCAACGCGTTTGCCGTTGTGTTTCCGGAAGGCGAATCCCACAAGACCCTCCAGACACTCACGGAACTGTATGCGGGCCTGGCGGGGCAATCCTTCACCCGAAGCGATGTGGTGCTGGCGCTTGGCGGCGGCGTCAC
Organism: Bacillota bacterium; assembly: GCA_023459915.1. Taxonomy (GTDB): domain Bacteria; phylum Bacillota; class Clostridia; order DSM-8532; family DSM-8532; genus JAEWSN01. Next base: position 2,289 of record JAEWSN010000097.1, on the reverse strand, counting down.
CGGTGACATGGCCGGCCTGGCCGCGGCCACATTCCTGCGCGGCACGGGCTTCATCCAGGTGCCGACCTCCCTGCTGGCCATGGTGGACAGCAGCATCGGCGGCAAGGTGGCGGTGGACCTGCCCCAGGGCAAGAACCTGGTGGGCGCGTTCTACCAGCCGCAGGCGGTCTACACCGATCCGGCCCTGCTGGACACCCTGTCCAACCGACAGTTTGCCAACGGCATGGCGGAGCTTGTGAAGCACGGGTTTCTGTTCAGTGCCGACTTGGTCCACCGCATCGGGCGGGACGCGCTGGCCGGCGGACGGGACGCGCTTCGGCCGGGCATGTCCGGATACATCGCGGAAAGCTGCAATTGCAAACGGCGGGTGGTGGAGGTGGACGAGCACGACAACGGTCCGCGGCAGCTGCTGAACTTCGGGCACACGCTGGGCCACGCGCTCGAAAAGGTCACCGGATTCGCCTCGCTGGCACACGGGGAGGCCATCTCCATCGGGATGTGCGTGTTTTCGCGCATGGCCGAAGCCCGTGGCTGGTCTGCGTCCGGTACGGCACAGCAGGTGGAGGCGGCGTTGTCCGCGCTGTCACTGCCCACACAGTTTCCCGATGTGGATCCCGAGGCGGTCTGGCAGGCCATTGGCCTTGACAAGAAGGCGCGTTCGGGACAGATCACCATCGTGACACTCAACAGGCTGGGCGAGGGCGCGTTGCGCACCATGCCGCTGCCGGCATTGAGGGAGGCGCTGCATGAGCATCTGCGTGGTTGAACCCGGCGTGTTGTCCGGCCGGGTGCTGGTGCCCCCTTCCAAAAGCATGGCCCATCGCGCGCTGTTCTGCGCCGCGCTGGCACAGGGAACCAGCCGAATCGACAATTTTGTCCTGTCCAGAGACATGCACGCAACCCTTGGCGCCTTGAAGGCGCTGGGCGTGGCGTCGGAAATACTGCCGAGCACGCGCTTTCCCGGGAGGCATCTGGTGGTGGTTCATGGCACCGGTTCGCTGTCTCCGACGGGAGATCCCGTGGATTGCATCGAGTCCGGCTCCACCGCGCGGTTTGTCATTCCCTTTTCCCGTCTGGTGTCGGACCCGGTGACGGTGACCGGCCGAAACGGGCTGCTGGAACGGCCCTTTGGCCTGTTCCAAACCTTGTTTGCGGGCAAGGGCGTCACCATGACCGACCAGAACGGTTGTCTGCCTGTCACACTGACGGGCGCCCTGCAGCCGGGCACGTTCCGCCTCAGGGGCAATGTCAGCTCCCAGTTCATCACCGGCCTGCTGTTTGTTCTGCCGTTGTTGTCGGGAGACTCCGAGATTCTTGTCGAGGGGCCGCTGGAATCCGCCTCGTATGTGGCGATGACGCTGCAGATGCTGCAGGCGTTCGGCGTGCGTGCAGACATGACGCTGGCAACAAATGCCGGGACGGATGCGACAGGCCAAATCGGTGCCAGATTGCACGTCCCCGGCGGACAGCGGTATGTCGCTACAGACCATGTGGTCGAGGGGGACTGGTCCCAGGCGGCGTTCTGGCTGGTGGCCGGCGCGCTGGGCCACCGGGTGGCGGTTGACGGGCTGACGGCCGACGCGCTGCAGGGGGACAGGGCCGTGGTGGCCTTCCTGCAACAGATGGGCGCGGAGGTCCGGGTGGACGGATCGTGCCTGCGTGTGACCACGCCAACCCCGCTGCGGGGCATCGACATGGACGTGTCCCAGTGTCCGGATCTTGTGCCCGCGCTGGCCATCGCGGCGGCCCGCGCGCACGGTGTGTCACACATCTGCAACGCCGCGCGTCTTCGATTCAAGGAATGCGACCGGCTGGCCGCTGTCCGGGAGATGCTGGAATCCTTCGGCATCGCCGTGTCGGAGACGCCGGATGGCCTTGTCATCACCGGACGTCCGGAAGGCTTTGGCGCGGGAATTGTGGAAGGCTGCAACGATCACCGCATCGTCATGGCGGCGGCCGTGGCGGCCACCCGGGCAAATGGGGCGGTGCGGATCACCTGGCGGGAGGCCGTCCGGAAATCCTATCCGGACTTCTGGGCGGATTTTGCGGCGGTTGGCGGAAACGGGAGGGAAGACACATGAGCAGCATCTGGGGCAGAAATCTGCATGTTTCCATCTTTGGAGAATCGCATGGCAATGGCATCGGCGTGGTGCTCGACGGGTTTCCCGCCGGCCTTCCGCTGGACATGGATCAATTGGCGTCGGAAATGGCGCGCCGCAAGCCCGGCACGGGCAAGCACACCACCACACGCAGTGAGGCGGATCAGGTGGAAATTCTCAGCGGGGTGTA
>JAEWSN010000096.1 GCA_023459915.1 Bacillota bacterium | reverse complement strand
CATCCGCATCGACTGCTCGGCGAGAAAATCCGCCACCTCCTCGGCCAGCTGAATGGAGGACAGGCGCTGCACATATTCGCTCGGCGATCCGGATTCCTGCACGCACACAATGACCCGGTTGACCATCATCGGCCCCACCAGGGCCACGCGCCGGCTTTTGAGGAACGCGGCAAAGACCGGCAGCAATTGCTGGGCGCGGATGCTCGAGCCGATGGCGTTGGCGGTTTCTCCGCCACCAGCATCCGCCAACCCGTCCGCGCCGGCTTCTTCGATGCCTTCGTCCGCCTTTTCGTCCACACCTTCCCGGAGCTCGATGGTCATCATGAACGCGCGGTTGGCCGAAATGCCGAACAGCTCCCGGTACCTGCCCAGTTCGCCACCCAGCTCCCCATGCAGCAGGATGGCGTGGATGAAACCCTGCTCGAGCACTGGCAGCAGCTTCTCGAGTTTCTCCATGTTCTCGAGATCGCGCTGGCGACGGCGGCGTTCCTGATCAAGGGCATCGGCGGCCCGCGTGAGCAACCCGATGAGATGCGTCCGCTTGAGCGGCTTGACCACATACTCAAGCACTCCGAGCTCCACAGACTGGCGGGCATACTCGAACTGCTCGCAGGCGGAAATCACCACAAACCGGACGGCGGGCAGCCGGGTGCGGATTTCCCGGATGGCCTCCAGCCCGTTGAGTCCGGGCATGCGGATGTCCATGAGGATAAGATCCGGCACCGTCTGTTCCGCGCGCAGAATGGCTTCCGTGCCCGAACGCGCCGTGGCGCAGATTTCGTAGCCGTCGAGATCCCGCTCCACGATAAAGCGGACGGAATCGAGCACGATCTGCTCATCATCGACCACCATCAGCTTCAACATGGCAACGCCTCCTTCTGGCCCGACGCCGGCTCCGGCTCCGGCGGCGGCAGCTTCAGCCGCATGCTGACCGTTGTGCCCACCTGATCCGAGGAGAGGATCTCCAGCACATCCTCTTCCCCCGTCAACAGCCGCAGGCGCTGGATGACATTGGCCAGCCCGATGCCCGTGGTGTGTCCGGCATGATGTCCGCTCGCCTGCTTGCGGACGGCTGCGCTGCGGGCAAAGATGTCGCGCACCACATCCGGATCGATCCCGGTGCCGTCATCGCTCACGGAGACACGCACATGCGCCTCCTGACGCATCACGCGCACCCGCACGGTGCCCGTTCCCCGTTCTCCCAGGCCATGGATGCAGGCGTTTTCCACGACCGTCTGGATGCTGAGTGGCGGAATGGGCGCCTCCAGGCCGGTTTCATCGATGTCGAACAGGAAAGTGATGGCGTCACCGAAGCGCACCTGCATCAATTCGGTGTAGGCCCTGACATGCAGGATTTCCTCCCGCAGGGACACCGAGGTGTCGGGGTTTCGGATGTTATAGCGGAACAGGTCCGACAGGTTCTCAAGAAACACCGTGGTCCGGTCCGATCCCTCCATCATGGAAAGCTGGATGCCGGCATTGAGGGTGTTGAACAGGAAATGCGGATTGATTTGGGCCTGGAGGGCCTGCAGGCGGGAGGTGTCGAGCAGGCTCTGCATGCGCAGGTTGGTCACCTGCTGCTCGTGGAGCTGGGATTCGGCCTCCGACTTGTCGTGCAGGGCGCGGATGTAGTCCCGGACATTCTCCTTCATCTGGTTGAACGCCTGGGTCATGCCCCGGATTTCCTCCTCCCTGGCCACCGGCAGCTCCGCAGTGTCGTAATTGCCCTCCGCGATTTCCGCGGCCGCACGGGAGAGTCGTGTGATGGGATCGGTGAGCTTGTAGGTGATGTGGCGCACCAGCAACACGCTGAGCATCACCATGCCGGCCAGCAGCAGCACGCTGGCGATTTTCAGGCCGTCGATGAACCGGCTCTGGCTGCGGTACAGGGTGGTGTTCATGCGAAGCTGCCGCAAATCCACCATCTCGGCGTAGCGACGGATGTGCCCCAGTGTCGCGTTGGCCTCCATGTACAGATCGATATAGGCGGGGTCCCGTCCGCGGCGGATGCCGACCGCCTCGTCCGCCTTCCGCAGGTAGGTGGGGACCATGTTGGCGATGTCCTTCATGTACATGTCCGTGGTATGCTGGGCCAGCACCGCGTCCGAAAAGGCGGAGAGCCGGTCGCTGGCGCGGCTGTAGCGGAGCAGATCGCCGTTGTTTCTGGTGCTGAGGAACAGATACAGACTCTCGTGGGCCTCATCCAGATCCTCAAGCACCTGCTCGAGCCGGATGGAGGTGTCGAACATGTCCCCCAGGTTGTCCGTGAGCGTGGAAAAGGTGAAGAACACATACAGGCTCAGACCGCCCGACAGCACCGTGATGGTGAGAAACAGGAGCATCAGGTGGCTGCGTATGGTATTGACGCGCCGCTTGAACAACCGCATGCCACCCTCCTATCCGCCCGCCAGGACAACGCCCAGCGGCACATCGATGTTGTCGGACACGGCTTCCCCGGCCAGCAGGGCGTCCATGGACTCCACGCTGCGGCGGCCAATCTCCTCCGCGCTGCGGACCACCGTGCCATAAATGAGCTTCTTGTCGAGCAGGGACTGGATTTCCGGATTGAGATCGGTGCCAACGATTTGGACGTTCAGCCTGTTGAGATCGAGCAGGGTCTGGGCGGCGGCCACCGTGTCGCGCGCGGTGGTGCACACCAGCAAATCCTGTCCCGGCGATTCCGTGAGAATGCCGCGGATGGTGTCCTCCGCGCCAAAAAACGCGTTGGACTCGGTTTCCACCCGTTCCATGACGAGGGTGGGGTGGGCAAACAACAGATCGCGCATGCCCGCGTCGATGAGATGGTTGTCATTGCCGGTGTTTCCCGTTCGGTAGAGAACCGTGAGATGCGCGTTTCGGCCGGATGCCTGAACCGCCAGCCGGGCGGCGCGGGTGCCGAACTCGAACGCGTTGAAGCCGACATGGCAGTCACGCGGCAGGCCGGCCAGCTCGGATTCCACCGTGATGAGCCGGATGCCCTCCCTCACCGCCTCCTCAGCCGGTGCCTGCAGCACGTCCGTCCAGGCGGGCTGGACAATGATGCCGTCCACACGAGAAGCCACCGCGGCCCCCATGGCTTCCCCGTATGCCACCGCATTGCCGAGATCCGTCTCGGGCACGATTTCCAACGCGATGCCCCTGTCCTGTGCCGCCTTGCGCGCGCCGGCGAGGAACGCGTCGCGGAAATGCGGATCCTCATTGGAGAGCAGCACAAACACATGGCGGTCTTCCGGCCGGAGGGGCGTGATGATTTCGCGCGCGGACGCCATGCGGCCGGCCAGCCCGATGGACAGCCAGACAGAGGACGCCGCCGCCACCGCGAGCAGCAGCGCGGTCAGAATGATGAGCAACCGGTGGAGGGGCGTGAGGCGGTATGGATTCATCAAGGGCCTCCGAAAAGGGAACAGTTGTGATCATCGTACCACAATGGGGAACCGACGCCAACAAACAAGAAAACCGGCTGGCACAGGCCGGCCGGTTCCCGTTCTCTCCCCGGGAAACCCAAATGAAAACCAAGTCGCGTATCAATCAACAATTTCCGGGGGATGGCAGCAGACCACTTCCAGCACCCCGGCATCATCCGCCTCCCACCGTGCGTCCTTCAAGCCGGCCGGCAGGAAAAACTCATCCCCCCGGCGGACAGGCAGCGTCCCGCCCGGCCAAACCAACCGCCCCTGGCCGGCCGTCACAATGGCAATGCTGAACGCGCCGGTTTCGCGATGCGGCAGCTGTCCGGTCACACGCAGCCGGGTCGCGCCAAAGTAGGTCGTCTGCGTGTTGCCGATGAGCCGGTCTTCCCGCCCACCCGGCAGCTGGCGCAGCGCCACGGGCGGCACGCGCCAGGCCGCAAGATTCTGTTCGTATGTGCGTCCGTCATAATGGTAGCTGCCCATGGTCCGCGCATCAAACGCCTTGTCCGCCGTTGCGTCGCCGGTGACCCGCCGCAGCGCGCCCACCGTGATGTCCGAGGGCTCCTGCACCTCTATCACAAAGCAGCCGGGCCCGATGGCGTGCGGCACGCCCGCCCCCACATGAAACATCTCTCCCGGGACGGCGGGGATGCGGTGGCAGCATTGCTCCATCGCAGTGATGTCATCCGCCTGATACAGTTGTTCAAAGGTTTCGCGGGTGACGCCCTCCTTGAATCCAAGCAGGAGATATGGCGGCTCCGGCGCGTCCTCGCGGATGCCGAGCACATACCAGCATTCCACCTTGCCGTACGGGGAGTTGAAATGTGTTTTCGCAAAGGCGCGATCCGGATGGCATTGCAGCCCCAGCTGGCGCTCGGCATCGAGCAGCTTCACCAGCACGCCGGGCTCCGGCCCGAAACGGGCCACATGGGCCTGCCCGAGAAGCCCCGCGGGATCCGCGTCAATGAGATCCTTGAGATAGGGACAATCCCCATTCTCCAGCCGGACCTGGGCAAGGCCGAGACGGCCGCCCGGATGCCGTTCGTGCCCCATGGTCAGCGTGGTGGAGCCAACCCAGGCCTCGGGCCGCAAGTCATCCGCCTGCGCGGGCTCTCCGCGGAACCTGCACATTTCCCTGCCACCCGGATACCCGCGATAGATGCGGTTGGGCACCAGCGGAACGGGCATGCGGGTGAGATCCGGAAACTCAAACGCGTTTCGTGCCTGGGCGCCTTCCTCTGTCTTGCTCATGCCATCCCCACTCCTTGCCTTCGTCACGAAACCCTGTCGCGACGGATGCCGGGCCTGCTGCAACAGTCGCCGGACCTTTTGTGTCAGATGCCGGCCTGCTGCAACAGTCGCCAAGCCTGTTGCGTCAAGCGTATGCCATCACCATCTGCTCCGTCAACTCACGGCCTTCCCGCAGGCCGAACACGACGCGGTTCTCTCCCGAACGGATGCTGTCGAGCCACTGGGTCATTGGCATGGGAAGGGCTTGCGGCAGACGTTCCGCTGGGATCAGCGTGTGGCCGTCGGTCTCGTGTCCGGGCACCTGGCTGAACAGACGCACCGACGCGTCCGGCCCACCCACCAAAATGCTGCCCTTCGTCCCGTACAGTTCCAGCATGAAGGGGCTTCCCGGGGAAACCAGACTGGTTTCCGCCACCGCGATGGCGCCGCTGCGGAACCGGATGACGGAGACCGCGTTGTCTTCCACGGCCCGGCCGGTGACATGACCGAAGGTGGAGGACACCGATTCCGGCTCGCCAAGCAACCACCGGGACAGGTACATGGGGTGCGCGCCCAAATCCATCATGGCACCGCCGCCACACGCCACGGGATCATAGAAATGCTCCGGCAACCAGCCGGCCACCGCCCCATTGTGCGCGTTGCGGATGCGCAGCAGGGTGGGCTCCCCCACCAGGCCGTCCTCCAGGGCCTGCTTCACGAACAGGTTGGCCGGCTGGATGCGATGGGGGAAGGAAATGCAGAACCGCACCCCCGACTTTTCCACCGCGGCCGCAATGGCGTCACATTCCGGCAGGGTCAGGGCAAGCACCTTCTCGGTGAAAATGTGCTTGCCGGCCAGCGCCGCCTTCTCCATGACCTGTCCGTGGAGGTTCGTCGGCGTGGTCACCACCACCGCGTCCACATCATCCCGTGCCAGCAGGAGGTCCAGATCCGCCTCAAAGGGAACGCCCAACTCCGCCGCCCATGCGGCGCCCCGCTGCGGGTCCTCGTCCCAGATGGCCGTGATGGCCACATCGGGATTTGCCTGCAGCTGCCGTTGATAATCGGCCGCATGGACATGCCAGCGGCTCAGCATCGCAACACGAATCATTAAAAATCCTCCTTCTGCGGGGTCTGACCCCAGATATGTGTTGGGGTCTGACCTCGATGTGTGATGGGGTCAGACCCCAATCCTGTCTACAGTCTGATTTCCCGATCCGCCTCACTGGATCGGTAGATCGCGTCGATGATCCGCATCATGGCCAACCCCTGTGTGGCTGTGGCGGACACTGCCGTGCCATTGCGGATGGCGGCGGCGAAATGCGCATATTCCGACTCCACAGGGGGTGCCAGGGACAAATCGGGAGAAATGGTGATGCCGGTCTTCCCCGACTCGGTGAACAGCTTCAATACGCCATCCCGCCAGCATGCCCCGCCCTTGGTGCCGATGAGTTCGTAATACTTTGTCTCCTTCTCAATGTTGGAGGCCCAGGAAAACTCGAACATGATCTGGGCGCCGCCCACGGTGTTCAGGGCACCCACGGCCATGTCCTCCACATTGAACAATCCGTCGCCCATGTTCCGATACCCCGGGCGCAGCCGGTGATCCTGATCCGCGAGCTTCTGCCAGGTGGTGCCGCTGACCCGCGCCACCTCCGGATACCCCATGAAATACAGCACCAGATCCAGATAATGCACGCCCAGATCAATGAGCGGTCCACCGCCCGCGCGCGCCTTGTCGGTGAACCACACCCCCTTGCCGGGAATGCCGTTGCGCCGCTTCCAGCCGCATTTGGCATGATAAATCTCACCGAAGAAGCCGTCCGCCACACATTTGGCGACATACACGGACTCAGGGGTGAACCGGTTGTTGAGCGCGACCATGACCTGGCGCCCCGTCGTCTTCTCCGCCGCCACGATGGTTTCCGCCTCCGCGGCACTGAGTGCCACCGGCTTTTCAAGATGCACATTGGCACCGGCTTCCAGGCACGCCACCGCCATTTGCGCGTGCAAATCGTTGGTGGTGCACACAGACACCACATCGGGCCTCACTTCGGCCAGCATCCGGTGATAGTCCTGATACACCGCGGGAATTCCGTATTGGGACGCCATGCGTTCGGCCGTGACGGGATTGATGTCGCAGATGGCCGCCAGGGTCACCCCCGGCACCTTCCGGTAGCCGGGCAGATGCTTCTTGCCGGAAATCGCCCCGGCGCCGATGCAGGCATGCTTCAAGGTTGTCATGTTCGCTCCTCCAGGTTGTTCTCCGACAAATGATGTCATCCGGATCAGGCGACACCCGCCGCCACGGCGCCCGCGCGTTCCGGCATCAGCTTTTCCATATAGCGGATGGTATACCGGATACCCTCGTCGAGCCGGTCTCCCTTCCAGGTGTCCGAATGCGGCTCGATGCTCAGGCCGCCATCGTACCCGCGTGCCCGCAGGATGGAGAGAAACTGCGGCCAGTCCGTCTGATCCATGCCCGCCGGCGGATCGTCCACCCGCTCGCCATTGAGCATCAGGGAGCCCTTGAGATGCACGTGGGCGAACCGGCTGCCCCATTCGCTGGTTTCCCGCAAATAGTCCGCGCCGGCATAGATGCTGTGGGACGGGTCGTACTTGATGGCCAGGTCCCGGAGATGCCCATGGACAAGCCGCCAGGCCGTGGCATTGTGGATGAAGGTGCCCTTGCGGCAGTTGTAGGTGGCGATGGTGACCCCATGCCTGCGACCGTGGGCCAGCAGCAGTTCCAGCTGCCGGATGGCGGCCGAGCAGTTGTCATAGTAGGAAAGGCCGGGCACCTCGTTGCACCCGCACACATAGACCGGGCTTCCCAGCCGCGCCGCGGACTCGATGAGCCCGTACGCGATGCGCAGCTCCTCCCCGTCCGGCTGCCCGTCCGGACGGATGGTCTCGGCCTTCCACCTGCCCACGGATCCGATGGCGATTCCATATTTCACGGACAGGCGACGCAGCGCGTCCACCTGCGCAACAAACGCGTCCGCGTCATCAGCCTTGTTCACACAGAATTCCAGAAAGTCCAGGCCCATGGCCTTTGCCTTGACAAAACTCTCCTCGTCCCATTTTGCAATCATTCCCAGATTCATCGCATGCCTCTTCCTGTCGGGTTTTGTGTCCGACCCGGTCCCAGTGTTGCCTGCCCCCACTGTAGCACGCGAGCACATTCGAATCATACAATGATGCTCCACAAATATATCATTTTTTTGTCATCGAATGATAGGCCAGAATTCGTGAAAACAGACCCGCACAGCATCGTTCCCAGTGGCATACCTGCCAGCGCTGCGTTGATTTATTGATTTCAGCGAATGCCGCCTCGCCGCATGTAATGGATTACATGGCAATATCCAACACTAAACACGAGTTAAATATTGTTTTTTTGACATTCCTGCCTCCATGGCACCAACCGGCCTCCGGCGCCGCGTTTTGAGATCCGCCGGGTTCATGATATACTGAACACCGTGTGCGCCCGCGAACGCTGTCGCGGCAGTGTCAACCCAATCATGACGTCCGCAACGCCGGTTGCCGGTCCGCTGACGCCAATCCGCCGGCTTTCACCGCGCGGCGGCCGGCGCAACAATATGGCTTCCGCCTTGCAGCGGCCGGCGCAACAAAAGGAGACATCATTTGACATTCACAGCATTGAACCTCATCCCCCCCATCCTCCAGGCCGTAGCCGAGGAAGGATACGAAGTCCCGACGCCCATTCAGGCGGAATCCATTCCGCTGCTCCTCCAGGGCAGGGATCTGGTGGGCTGTGCCCAGACAGGCACCGGCAAAACCGCCGCCTTTTCCATCCCCATCCTGCAGCGGCTGTCTGAAAAGCCCCATGCCGGCGCCCACCGCAAGGCCATCCGCTGTCTCATCCTCACGCCCACGCGCGAGCTCGCGCTGCAAATCGGAGAAAGCCTCACCGCCTATGGCCGGCACCTGCCGCTCAAAACCGCGGTGATCTTTGGCGGTGTCTCCCAGGGTGCGCAAACCGAAACGCTGAAACGGGGCGTGGACATCCTGGTCGCCACACCGGGCCGGCTGCTCGATCTCATCGGGCAGAAGTTCATCGAACTGCACCATGTGGAAATCTTTGTGCTCGACGAAGCCGACCGCATGCTTGACATGGGCTTTGCGCCCGATGTGAGGCGCGTCATTGCCATGCTGCCGGAAATTCGCCAGAACATGCTGTTTTCGGCGACCATGCCCCCGGAAATCGTCAAGCTGGTGGACCGCCTGCTGAACGAGCCGGCCAAGGTGGCTGTCACCCCGGTGTCCTCCACCGTCGACACCATCGACCAATCCATTTATTTCGTCGGCAAGAAGGAGAAGCGCCTGCTGCTGGTGCACCTGCTCAAGAATGCCGCGCTGCGTTCCGTCCTCGTCTTCACCCGCACCAAGCATGGCGCGGATCGCGTGGCCAAGGATCTGTCGCGCGCAGGCGTCACGGTGGCCGCCATTCACGGAGACAAGTCGCAAAACAGCCGCGTCATGGCGCTGACGCAGTTCAAGGCCCGCAAAATCAGGGTGCTCGTGGCCACGGACATCGCCGCGCGCGGCATTGATGTGGACGATCTGTCGCATGTCATCAACTTCGACCTGCCCAATGTGCCGGAAACCTATGTGCACCGCATTGGGCGGACCGGACGGGCCGGGCTCGAAGGCGTCGCGATTTCCTTTTGTGACGAGGAGGAAAAAGCCTATCTCAAGGACATCAAAAAGCTGATCGGCAAGGACATCCCCGTCGTCACGGACCAGCCGTATCCGCTCGAAAACTATGTCGCGCCGGAACCGGTTGAACCGCCGGCCGGCCAGCAGCGTGGACGGCGCGACCGACAGGGCGCACGCCAACCGCGTGAGGAACAGGGACGGCAAAGTGGACGCCAGCAGCCGGATGGCCGCGGACAAAGTCGGGGACGCAATGAAACGGACCCTCGCAACCCGCAGGGCGCGCGTGGTCAAAAGGCGTCCCGCGAGACCCGGGATACCCGCACGACACAGGGCGCCGCAGCCGGAAACACCGACAGACGCAGCCGTCCGGAACGCGATGCGCGTTCCCGTGACAGCAAACCCATGACCGCGGCCCAAATCGAGGCGTTTGAACGGGAAGCCGGACAAATGGCCGGACGCCGCGGACATGCCGCCGGCCGTTCAGGCGCGCGCCGGGATATTGTCCGGGATGCCGGCGGCGCCACCAGGCAACGCCACGAGCCCCATAAAACCGGTCGCCCCATCCCCTCCAGAAGACCGGCAGACCGGCAACCCCCTGTGGACGTGGACGAAGTGCGCACCTACAATGGCATCGCGGCGGAAAAGCCGGGACCGTTTGAAAGCGCCTCATTTCTCAGCCAGCCCACAAAGCTGCCAAAGGACCTGACCTGAATCCCGCGGATCGTCCCACCAACCGAAACCATCGAAAAAGGAGCCGTCATGGCTCCTTTTTTTGTTCTGCAGCCCATCATGTTGGCACCGCCGCTTGTCCCCGACGCTTGCCCCGGCTCTTGTTCCCGCTTGCCCCCGACCTGCGCCTTATTCATCCACCCCGCCGCTGAGGCGTTCACTGCCATCCGCGGTGATCAGGGAATCGATGATTTCATCAAGATCCCCGTCCACAATCTCCTCGATGCGGTACAGGGTGAGATTGATGCGGTGGTCTGACACACGGCCCTGCGGAAAATTATAGGTACGGATTCGCTCGCTGCGATCCCCGGTGCCCACCTGGGAACGCCGGTTTTCCGTCAGTTCCCCGACCTGTTTGGACAGCGCCTGTTCGTACAGTTTCGCCTTGAGCACCCGCATGGCCTTGTCGCGGTTTTTGTGCTGGCTGCGTTCCTCCTGGCAGGCTACAATGATGCCGGACGGCACATGGGTGATCCGGATGGCGGAGGAGGTTTTGTTGACATGCTGGCCGCCGGCACCGGAAGCCCGATAGGTATCCACCTGCAAATCGGCGGGATTGATCTGCACTTCCGGCACGTCGTCCACCTCCGGCAACACCGCCACCGTGACGGTGGAGGTGTGGATGCGGCCGCTCGACTCCGTTTCCGGCACGCGCTGCACCCGGTGCACGCCGCTCTCGAACTTCAGGCGGCTGTACGCGCCCCTGCCCTCGATTTCAAAGACCACTTCCTTGAATCCGCCCAGCTCGGTTTCATTCGCGTCCACCATCTCCGTCTTCCACTGGTGACGTTCGGCGTACCGTGTATACATCCGGAACAGGGTGGCCGCAAACAGGGCTGCCTCGTCTCCGCCGGCGCCCCCGCGGATTTCCACGATGACATTGCGCTCGTCGTTGGGATCCTTTGGAACCAGCAGCACCTTGAGCTCGCGTTCCAGACGGACAATGCCCTCCTCCGCAATACGGA
>JAEWSN010000095.1 GCA_023459915.1 Bacillota bacterium | reverse complement strand
CTTCTGTGTCTTTCCGCTGGTTTGTCTTTCGTAAGGGGTTCTTCTGTGTCTTTCCGCTGGTTTGTCTTTCGTAAGGGGTTCTTCTGTGTCTTTCCGCTGGTTTGTCTTTCGTAAGGAATCTTTTGTGTCTTTCGTTTTTTATCTTCTGTATGGTTTCAAACGCTTTTTATCTTTTGCCTGTGTGCCAATCACACGGACGGCAGTTTTTCCGCCGCCCGGACTTTCGCGCTTCTCGATCTTGGATTCGCGGCCAGTTCCGCTTCATCCGCCTCCACCGGCTTTCTTGTCAGGATGCGAAGGCTGGGAACAAACCCGCATGCGCACACCGGCAAATCCGGAGGACAGGTGCAGCCATCCACTCGCCGCAGGAATGCCCGTTTCACCATGCGATCCTCAAGGGAATGAAAGGTGATCACCACCAGGCGACCGCCTGGTGCCAGCAAATCAATGGCCTCGTCCAGTGCCTTTTCAAGCACCTGTAGTTCCCGGTTGACCGCCATTCTGATGGCCTGGAAGGTTCTTCTGGCCGGATGGGGCCCATCCCGTCGCGCGGACGCCGGCACGGCCGCCTTGATGATTTCAACCAGCTGTCCCGTCGTCTCGATGGGTGTTTCCTCCCGTGCCTTCACGATGAAGGAGGCGATGCGGGACGCCCATTTCTCTTCGCCGTATTCACGCAGAATCCGCGCCAGGGACGCATGGGGCCATCGGTTGACGATTTCTCTCGCCGTGAGTTCGTCCCGGCGATCCATCCGCATGTCCAACGCCGCGTCCTGATGGTAGCTGAATCCGCGTTCGCCCTCATCCAATTGATGGGAGGACACGCCCAGATCCATCAGGATGCCGTCGGCTGCTGTTCTCTTTTGTGTCTGCAACACTTCTCTGATGTTTTCAAAGTTCGTTCGGCTCACGACATATGTCGCTTCCGTATCCACAGCGGCCAGCCGTTCACCGGCCGCGCGAATCGCGTTTTCATCCTGGTCGATGCCAATCAGCAGCCCGCCCGAACCCAGTCTGCGCAAAACCTCGACTGCGTGTCCGGCGCCACCGAGCGTCATGTCCACATAGGTGCCGCCCGGCCGGATGGCAAGGAATTGAATGCAGGCATCCAGCATGATGGGAGTGTGCCCGAATGTCATTTCCGCCCTCCGATGTCAAAAACTCAGGTTGGCTTCCTCCAGCAAATCCAGGATGTTGTCCGTCCTGGTCGCCGCGTACCGCTCGGGAGCCCAAACCTCCACGCCCCGGATGGTTCCGATGAACAGAACCTCCCGATCAATGCCGGCCAGATCCCGATGCCGCTGTGGGATCAGGATGCGCCCCTGGCTGTCCAGGTCGCAAGGCACGGCGTCTTCCGTGAAATACCGGACGATCTTCTGGAACTTCGGCTGGGTCAGTGGCAGTTCTCCCAGCTTCTCCTCAAAGACCTGCCATTCCTTCATGGGGTAGATGTACAAATGCTGCGGATCGGTTCCCCGGTTGAGCATGAAGCGATCCCCGAGGTCCGAGCGGAGGGCCGCTGGAACAAACACGCGGTTTTTGCTGTCGAGCGCATTGGTATGGCTGCCAACCAGCATGCTGTTCCCTCCTCCCCACTTTCATCCACTTTTATGTACCTGTCCCCCACTTCACTGCCATTCTACTGCAATTCTTTTTCATGCGTCAACCGTCGGCTCCTGGAAAAAAGGACAAAAAAAACGTACCTGGAAAGGATTCCAACCACGTTCCATGGTATGTTATGTTGTTTCCCGCACAAGATGTTGCGCCCCGCCCCGGCAATGGCACAAGATGCGTCTGGTTTACAAACAGGTGTTCTGTTATGGGATTTGAATCAGAAGTTTCTGTAACGAAAATGTAATATGGTATGATTTGGCACGCGCGCCGCACAGCGGGCAGGCAATCAACGGCCAGAGTCACCCTTGCGTCGCATGGAAATCCCGAGCAGAATCCCCACCGCCACATCGTTGGCGATCAGGGAGGAGCCCCCGGAGCTGACAAACGGCAAGGGAATGCCCGTCACCGGCATCAGGCCCAGATTCATGCCCACATTCTCGAGCAGGTGCGCCAGAAACACGGCGGTGAGGCCAATGATGACGTACGCGCCGAACCTGTCCTTGGCCTGCATGGCGACAAACACGCAGCGGAGCAGGAACAGCGCGAACAGGATGATGGTCAGCGCCGCGCCGTAAAAACCCAGTTTTTCGCCCAGCGCGGAAAAAATCATGTCCGTGTGCACGGCCGGGACCCAATTGGCCGCATAATCCCGGGAGAGGTCCACCTGATCCATCCCCGATCCGATGGCACGCATCGCCATGCGCACCTGATAGGCGCCGTCCTTGGAATAGGCAGCCGGATTGATGAAGGAGAGCAGCCTTGTCATCTGGTACTCATCGAGCACCTTCGGCAGCACATAGACCCAGACGGGAATGGCCGCCGCCGCCGTCACCAGTGTGCCGGCCAGAATCCAGCGATACCGGATGCCCCATACAAACAGCATGCACAGGAACGTGAAGACCAGCACCATGGCCGTCCCAAAATCGGGCTGCCGAAGAATCAGCAGAATGGGCACCCACATGAAGATCAACAGAAAGACGTAATTGAGGAACCCCGGCTTCTCCCGGGCGCGCTCAAAGAAATAGGCCCCCGTGAGAACCATGGTGATTTTTGCCAGTTCGGAAGGCTGAAAGGAAAAGGAGCCCACCAGGATCCACCCGCTCATGCCGACCTCTTCCAGTCCATGTCCCGCCACGAGCACATACAGGAGCAGGGCGGTGGTTCCCACCCACGCAATGAACCCCAGGATCCGAAAATCCTTGTAGTCAAAAAACAGGATGACAATCATGGCCACCAGGCCAATCCCGGCGGCCATCACCTGTTTGCTGAACATGCCGGGATCTTCCCTTTGCATGGCCACGCTGTGCAACACCAGCAGGCCGATCCCCTGAAGGGCCGCCACCAGCAGCAACATCATCCAATCCATATGCCGAAACGGGCTCGGCGGCTTTTTCCGCTGTACGGACACCATGGTTCAGGCCTCGTGCTTCTCGCCGTCGGCATCGGGTACGGCATCCACCGGCATGGCACCATCCGCGGCTGCTGTTTCCGCATTCTTCGGAACCGCGCCTTCGGCCCCCGATGCTTCAGGCAGGCCGTCTTCTGTTGCCGGTTCCTCCTGCAACGCCTTGAGGACGTTTCCGTATGCGCTTTTCCCGACGCTTTCCCGTTCAGGCTGCGCTTCGTCCGCCGGTTCCCCGGCCGGCACGGCATCCGTGTCCGCTCCGGCCACGGGCGCGGGCAGCGGCTCCCATTCCCGGGAAGGCGAAAAGCCGCGCAACACAAACAGCAGCAGGCCAACCAGCGTGATCACCCCTGCGGCGACCATGTTGGCCCGGAACTGGGAATCCCCGAAGGAGAACACATCCGTCCGGATAAACTCCATGCCGAACCGGCCAATGCTGTACAGGAACAGATACGCGCCAAACACCTGGCCGCGCTTTTTGCTGCGGGGCCGGAACACCAGCAGTATCGCAAACACCAGCAGGTTCCAGAGCGATTCGTACAGGAAGGTGGGATGAACCGGCAGACTGCCGTCCACGCCCGGGTTTGGCCAGGCCTGGATGAGGCTGCCCGTCATGCCCCAGGGCAGGGTGGTGTTCGTGCCGTAGAGCTCCTGGTTGAAGAAATTCCCCCAGCGCCCAATGGCCTGCGCGAAGGGCAGGTACACACACGCAAAGTCGAGCCAGGTCCAGAACCGGAAGCGCTTGACGGCGCAATACACGGCAAGGGTGAGCACCGCGCCCACCACCGCGCCGTAGATGGTGATGCCGCCCTCCCAGATCCGGAACATGCCCGGCAGATCGTTTCGGAAGGTTTCCCACTCCACCACGACAAAGAACAGGCGGGCAAAAATGACGGAAATGGGCAGGGCAAACATGAACATGTCCACCATGCGGTCGGGTTCGATGCCATACTTGGGCGCATGCCGCAACGAGAGGGCGAGTGCCGTGAAAATGGCCAGGGAGAGGACAATGCCGTACCACCGGACCGTGAACGGGCCGACGGTGAACGCGATGGGATCAACGGGAATGGTGATGCCCAGGCCGGGGAACGCGACAAAATTCATGGAATGCCTCCTTGTATGGGGTCTGACCCCCTCTTGAACCCCACTTTATGGGGTCTGACCCTGCACAGGCCGGATGACCGACATCGCAGCCGGCTGGCCAAGCACGTCCCGGACCACGCCGTTGACTTCCTCAAGCGTCAGGGATGCGTAGACCTCCGCCAAATCGAACACGCCGGCATCGGCAAAGCAGCTGTCCACCAGTTCCCGCGCAAGGCGGTCCGACGCGTTGAGCGAACGGATGAACTGGCCCTCGTGGGCCTTGCGGACCCGGTGGAAGGCCGCTTCGTCCAGACCCTCCCCCACCAGTGTCTGCAACGAGGCCCGCAGCCGATCCGCCACCGCGTCGGGATTGGGGCTCTGCCCGCCCCATGCGACAAAGGCGAACGCGGGCAGCATGGTGACATCCGTCCCGAAGGACTCGTTGATCAGACCCGATTCATACAGTTCCTGATACAGCGCGGCACTGCGGCCCACCCACACATCCAGCGCAATTTCGAGCGCGGTGCGCCGGCGAAGCAGCGCGGCGCCGGTGGTGGTGGCATCATCCCGGATGCCCATCATGAACTGGGGCATGGAAACCGGCAGCTGCTGTTCATGCATCGCCTTTGCCAGTCCCGGCTTCTCCAAAGGATATACCTTGCCGACACGCCCTTTGTTTTCGCGCTGCGCAATCAATGCGTCCGCCATCTGGAAAACGGATTGCGGATCCACATCGCCTACCACGGCCAGCGCCATGTTGGAGGGATTGTAGAAGGTGCGCCAGCAGTCCATCAGCAAGTCACGCGTGATGTCGGTGATGGAGGACACGGTGCCCGCAATGTCGATGCGCACGGGGTGCTCGGCATACAGGCAGGTCAGCAGGTTGAAGAAAACCCGCCAGTCCGCGTTGTCGTCGTACATGCGGATTTCCTGCGCGATGATGCCTTTTTCCTTTTCCACATTCTCTTCGGTGAGCCAGGGATTCTGCACAAAGGTCAGCAGCAGGCGCAGGTTTTCCTCAACTTGATCCGTACAGGTGAAATAATAGGCGGTCTCGTGGAACGAGGTGAACGCGTTGGGCGAGGCCCCAAGCTGGGAAAACTTCTCCAGCACGTTCTGGTCCTGCTGCTCGAACAGCTTGTGTTCCAAAAAATGGGCAATGCCGTCCGGCACCACGGTATCCGCCGCGTCGCCCGGCTTTCTGAAGCGATTGTCGATGGAACCGTAGCTGGTGGCGAAAATGGCTGTTTTCTTCTGATACCCGGGTTTTCTGACCACAAGCACCGGCATGCCGCTGGGATGGGTCCAGGTGTGCAGCGTCTCGCCCAGGCGCGGGTATTGCTTGATTTCCATGTTGATGCTCTCCTTCACGCTTCTGCCCCTTCCACCGGGTTTGACTGCTCCCCACCCGCGCTGGGACCGTCGTCCTCCGCTGACGGGTTCTCCTCCGGCACGCCGGATGGCTTGAGAAAGTAAATCGTATCGAGCCGGACCTGCCCGGCCAGCCGGACGACATCCGCGATGGTGACCCGTGCAACCTTTTCGGCCAGGGTGTCGTAGGTATCGTCCGAGCCCAGCAGATGCTGGGCGAGATGGAACTCGACAATGCCGAACTGGCTGTCCTGGGCGGACTTGAACGCGGTCGCCAGGGACAGGCGGGTTGCCTCGTGCTCCTTTTCGGTGACAAGGCCGTTTCGCATGTCCGCCATCTGTTCGAGGATGATGGCCTGCGCCTTGTCCCGGTTGGCCGCCTCAATGCCGCTGTTGATGAACATCAGGCCCTTGGTGCGCTCCAGCCTGGAGGACGCGTAGTAGGCCAGACTGGCCTTCTCGCGCACATTCTGGAACAGCTTGCTGTGCAGATCCCCGCCAAGGATGCCGTTGTATACCAGCAGCGCCGGCCAGTCGGGATCGGTGGGGGCCACACCGGTGCGCAGGCCCATGCACAGCTTGCCCTGGTTGACATCCATGGGTTCGTCCACACTGCGCACGGGCCTTTGGGGCACCCCGCAGTCCGTCAGGGGCAGCGAATCCACTTTCCCGCGGCCGGTTGAGGCAAAAGCCTCCATCCAGGCACGCACATCGGCCTCCGGCATATCCCCGGACAGGTAGACAAATGCGGGCCTGTGTCCAACCATGCGCCGCCAGGCCCTTGTGACCGCCTCCGCCGTCACGGAGGCCGCGGTGGCCTCATCGCCTTCGGAGTGGATGGCATAGGGTTCCCCTGCGAACATTTCCTCCACGCAGCGGGAGGCCGCGTAGCGGATTTTGTCATTGACCCGGCTCCTGATCTGGTCCACCAGGTTCCGGCGTTCCTGTTCGAACATCTCCTGGTCGAACTGCCCGTTGACGAGCAGCGGGCGATGCAGCAGCGCGGTCAGCATGGCCGCGGACTGCGCAAACAGGGGTTCTCCCCCGCTGGCATACCGGTCCGCGACATGGCCGATGCCCAAATGGACCACCTGCGCGTCGCCCTTTTTGAACACCTGCCAGTCGAAGGACGCGCCGTACAGCGCCTCGAGCTGGCGCTCAATGGCGAGCGCCGAGGGATACGCCTCGCTGCCGCGCCGGAGCAGCGCGGGGACCAGCGCGTTTGCGGACACCTCGTCCACCGACAGCGGATTGATATAGAAAACATCTGTACGGGCTGTTTTGAATTTTTCCGAGTGAATCCTGTAAAACCGGATGCCGTTCTCCGTGGCCAGCCATTGTGCCCGAACGGCCTGATGATCGCTCATGTGACAACCTCCGTGACTTCTTGTGCCGACACGTTCCCAAGGTTCGGTCGAAGGCACTCTGGAGCATTATATCATTTGACGAAAGCGGCTGAAACCCCGATACTGGAATCAGGAACCCGGCACATCCGGAAGAAGGGGGCGCGCCATGTTTTTCATTCCGCTGGACAACCAGCTGCATTTCCTGTTGCTGACCCTGCTGCCCACCTATCTTGTCTTCACGGCGCTGACCTGGGACAGAACAGACAGCCCCAAACGCATCCATGGCCTTCTGTTCGCCGCGCCGCTCGCGCTGACCGTGTTCTCGTTCCTCAATGCGCCGGTCCGCAGGGAGCAGGCCGAATACCTGCTGTACGCGGCGGGCCTCTCCATGGTGGTGATGCTGCTGGTGGCGGAGTTTGCCTCGCGCAATGCCAACGCCTCCCATGTCGGCATTCTGGGCGCGCTGCTGATGCCCCTGTTCTTTCTGGCCTCCGACAGCTTCTTCCCGCTCCTCTCGCTCAACCAATGGGGTCCCTGGCTCGTTGGCGGCAGCGGGGTGCTCTTGGCCGCGCTGCTGGCGCGCGCCATCTTCAAAAAAAGGAATCCGGACATTTTGCGCCTTTCCGGCAGCGTGCTGATCGCCGGCGGCATGCTGCTGTTCCATCTGCCGCTGGCGTCCCCCGCGGCGCTCATTTCCCACCTGCTGCTGCTGCTGGGCCTCATGCTCTGTGCGCTGGCCATGTACCGCAACACCTACGCGGACCTGCAGGAGCTGGTGGCCTCCCATGAAACCCGGCTGCGCCGGCTGGACGCGAACCTGCAGAACGAGGTGGTCCGCCGCGTTGCCTCCATCGAGAAATCAAACCGGGTGCTGCTCGAAAAGGCCCGCACGGACAGCCTCACCGGCCTTTTCAGCAAGGCCGCCATCGTCCAGCACGCGGAAGGGCACATGGATCGCCATCCCAGGGAGCAGCTCTCGCTGATCATGCTGGACATCGATCATTTCAAGGGAATCAACGACAAGCTGGGACATCCGGTGGGCGATCAATGCCTCAAGTCCCTGGCCGGCATCGCGCGGGCCAGTTTCCGGGGCAACGACATTCTGGGCCGCTATGGCGGGGATGAATTCATTTTCCTGCTGCCGGGCACGCCACCCAAAATGGCGCTGACGGTGGCGGAGCGGTTCAGACGGAACATCGAGGTGGGAAGCAATCCCAAGTTCACGGTATCGATCGGCGTGTCCACCTACCCACAGGACGGACGGACGGTGCGCGAAATCATTGATGCGGCGGATCAGGCGTTGTACCGCTCCAAGGAGCGGGGCCGCAACCAGGTCAACCATCTTTCGGCAGAGGAGACCCTCCCCTGAAAAACGCAACCCGCACCCGCACTCAACCGGCGTCCACACGCGCAATCGTGAGATAGGCCTGCCGGCCCTCCGGTGTCTGCTGTTCCCAGACTTTTCGGATTTGGCGGAACCCGGCTTCGCGCAGCCACTGCGCAACCGCGTCCGCGGAGAGCCCGGGCCAGGTGTCGTGGCGCGACTCCTGCCAGGCTTCATCCTGATACGGCACATATTCAACGACTGCCAGGCATCCGTCGGCCGTCATGCAGCGGCGCAACGCAAGCAATGTCTGCGCGGGCTCCGGCACATGATGCAGCGAGAACGAGGCATATACGCGCGACACGGTGGCGTCGGCCACAGGCACCTCTCCCATCTCGCACAACCGCGTGGCGATGCCGGACAAGCCCTTCGCGGCAGCCTGCCGGTTCAGTTCGGCCAGCATGCCCGAGGAAACATCCAGCGCAAGCACCTGCGCCTGCAGTCCGGCAATCCATTGGGCAATCACGCCGGTTCCCGCGCCATAGTCCAGGTGCAGCGCGCCGGATGCCGGCGCGCAGTGGACAGCCAGCGCCCCGAGCATTTCCGCCTCGAACGCGTGGTCCTTCGTGGCGTCATACCCGGTGGCGATGGCGTCAAAGAATCGACGCGTCTCCTGATCGCTGTCCGAATACTGGCGCGAACGCCCCTCCCCGAGCCAACGGAACAGGGCTTCGCTGGAAAACCGCCATTCCCGCCCAATCTTCCGGGCAGGCACGTCCTCCTCGCGCAGCAGCTTGATGAAGGTCTTCACGCTGACGCCGAACAGCGCCGCCGCGTCTTCCAGCGTCAGGATGCTGTCCGGGGTTCCCGCGGATTCCGGCAACCGGCTCATTGCGCCCCCCATCCGCCCAGATAGGCCCTCTGCGCATCGGTCAGCTCGTCGATCGCGATGCCGAGGTGTGCCAGCTTCATGCCGGCAATGCGTGCGTCGATGCTCTGGGGAATTTCCAGCACGCCGGGCTGGAGCGTCTCATGATGTTCCACCATGTACAGGGCCGCCAGCGCCTGGACGGCAAAGCTCATGTCCATGATCTCCGCGGGGTGCCCGTCGCCGCATGCCAGATTGACCAGCCGCCCCTCACCCAGCAGATACAGGCAGCGGCCATCCCCCATGTGGTAGCCACGGATGTTCTTGCGGCTCTCCTCCACCTTGACGGACAGGGTTTCCAGTTCCGGGATGTTGATCTCCACATTGAAATGGCCGGCATTCGTCAGGATGGCCCCATCCTTCATCAATTCAAAATGCGCGCCGTGAATGACCCGCTCGCAGCCGGTCACGGTCACGAAGATGTCGCCGAGCGGTGCCGCCTCCGTCATGGTCATGACGGAGAACCCGTCCATGATGGCCTCGATGGCCTTGACCGGATCGATTTCCGTGACCACCACCCGCGCGCCCAGGCCCTTGGCCCGCATGGCCACGCCCTTGCCGCACCAGCCGTACCCGGCGACCACTACGGTCTTGCCGGCCACAATGAGGTTGGTGGTGCGGTCGATGGCGTCGAACACGGACTGGCCGGTGCCATACCGGTTGTCGAACAGGTGCTTGCACATGGCGTCGTTGACCGCCATCATGGGGAATTTGAGCACCCCTTCGCGTTCCATGGACTTGAGCCGGAGAATGCCCGTGGTGGTTTCCTCACAGCCGCCCCAGACCTGTGGAACCAGGTGGGGATACTTCACATGCAGGGCATGGATGAGATCACCGCCATCATCGATGATGATGTTCGGGCCGTGCGCCAGCGTCTGCTCAATATGCGTCTCATATTCCGCGCCGCTGGCCCCATACCAGGCATGCACCTCCAGCCCGTCGGCCACCAGGCCGGCCGCCACATCATCCTGCGTGGACAGCGGGTTGCTGCCGGTCACGGACATTTTGGCGCCGCCCGCCGCCAGCACCTTCGACAGATAGGCGGTTTTGGCTTCCAGATGGACGGACAGCGAAATCCGGACATCCCTGAACGGCTTTGTCCGCGCGAACTCCGCTTCCAGGGAGGAGAGAATGGGCATGTTCCGCTTCACCCACGCGATTTTCCGGCGGCCCTCTTCGGCCAGACTGATGTCCCTGATGTGGCTTTGTGTCTGTTCCATTTTGTATCCCTCCCGCGCCGTCCGGCGATCCAATCCATACGGTGTCTTGCGCCGCCGCGCTTCGCATGGCGCGACATGCTTCCATCATACCATGACATCCGCGACCCATTCAACGAAAGCACCGCCCATTTTCACCGAAAACGCCCTTAACCGGATGTCAATTACGGTATTGTTACAGTACCAGGTACCGTAACAATTCTGTGATATACTGATGCGGACACGCCTGTCAAGCCATGGGCGCATCCCGGGCATTTTCCGGGCAGGAGGCAGCATGAACAAGGACAACAACTGGCAGGGACTGGCCGCGGGGCTGTCGGCGTATTTTCTGTGGGGCATTCTGCCCTTCTACTGGAAATGGCTGTCCGCCTTCCGGCCGGAGGTCATTCTGGGCTTTCGCATCGCGCACGCGGCGGTGTTCCTGATTGCGCTGGGGCTTGTGAGAAAACGCCTGTTTGCCGATCTGAAGCTGCTCAAGACCCCACGGCTGCTGTGGCTCTCCATCGCAAACGCGGTTTTCATTACCATCAACTGGTATGTCTACATCTGGGCGGTGAACCACGCCTTCATCGTGGAGGCCAGTCTGGGCTACTTCATCAATCCGCTGGTCTCCGTGGCCTTTGGCGTCATCTTCCTGCGGGAACGCTTCACATTCACCCTCGGAATCTCCGTCGTCTTTGCCCTGGTGGGTGTGGCCATCATGACAGCCGGTTACGGGCGTGTGCCATGGATATCCCTGGTGCTGGCGTTCTCGTTTGCCACTTACGGGCTGACAAAAAAACTGGCCAGACTCGATGGCATCACCGGTCTGACCCTTGAAACCGTCCTGCTGTTTCTGCCGACGGTCGGCTATCTGCTGTTTTCGCTGTTCCGTACCGGATGGACCCTGTCGGCGCCGGGAACCGGCGCCGTGGTGCTGAGCCTGCTGGCCGGCATCATCACCGCCATTCCGCTCATCCTGTTTGGCCACGCCTCGCAGCGTGTCACCTTGTCCACGCTCGGATTCATGCAGTACCTGGCCCCGACGCTCCAGCTGATCATTGGGGTGCTGGTGTATCAGGAAGCCTTCACCAGCCGCCATCTCCTCGCGTTCGGCTTTATCTGGACCGGCATCCTGATTTTTACCGTTCCCCAGTTCCTTGCGAAAAAGAACCGGGAGAGCCTGCCGCAAACCACCTGAGGCGTCGGAAAAGCCACCGGGACAGACTCCCTCACTCCGCCCGGGTCACCCAGGCGGTCGCGACATCGGCCACGAGCGCGGAAAACCGCGTCTCCACCAGTTTGCCCGTCTCCATCACCTCTTCATGGCTCAACGGCTGGTCCAGAATCCCCGCCGCCATGTTTGTGATGCACGAAATGGCCATCACCTGCATGCCCATGTGCCGGGCCGCCACTGCCTCGGGCACCGTGGACATGCCGACCGCGTCGGCACCCAGCACACGCAGCGCCCGAATTTCCGCCGGTGTTTCAAAGGCCGGTCCCCGGCAGTAGGCATACACCCCCCGCCGAAGCTCGAAGCCGTTTTGTGCCGCAATCCCAGCCGCCAAATCAACCAATGCCGGATTGTATACCCGCGACATGTCGGGGAAACGGGGACCGAGGGTGTCCTCGTTGGGACCGCGCAAGGGTGAGTCCGCCCACAGGCCGATATGGTCGGTCAGCGCCATCAAATCGCCGGGCACAAACCCGGTATTGACCCCTCCGGCCGCATTGGTCAGGAACAGGCGCCGCACACCCATTTGCCGGAACACCCGGATGGGAAACACCACCGTGTTCATGTCATGCCCTTCATAATGGTGGAACCGGCCCTTCATCGCAACCACCGGCACCTGCCCCAGCCGCCCGAAAATGAGCGTGCCGGCATGGCCGGGAACGGTCGTCACGGGGAAATTTGGAATGTCCTGGTACGGGAACTCGGTCCTGTCCGTCAACGCACCGGCCAACGGCCCCAGACCCGAACCGAGCACCAGCGCGATGGCCGGCTTTTCGGGCACCCGTTCATCGAGCCAGGCGGCGGTTTCCTGCAACTGCTTCAACATCTCCGACATGCAAATACCTCCAACGTCAATTCCCCGCACGGGAAGCGTGCCCGCGCGTTCCGACAGACAGGGCGGGCCTACGCGAACTGGAACAGGGACATCTGGCTTGAGGCATCCAGTCCCTCGAGCACGCCATGCCCCTCCAGAATCTCGATGACCGCCTTGGACACACCGGCACGGATTTTCAACTCCTCCTGCGAAAGGAAGGGCTGTCCGTCCCGCGCCGCCACGATGTTTTTCGCAGCGGACGCGCCCAGCCCCTGCAGCGCGGAGAACGGCGGCAGGATGCCTTCGGGTGTCATCTGGAAACGGGTCGCGTCGGATTTGTACAAATCCACCGGCAACACACGGATGCCGCGGGCATACATCTCCTGACAGACCTCGAGAATGGTGAACAGATCCTGCTCCTTCTGCGTGGCGGCCTTTCCCTTGAGCTCAATCTCCCGCATGGCCCGGCGGACGGCCTCCGGCCCCTTGGCCACGATGTTGGCGTCGAACCCGTCGGCCCGGACGCTGTAATAAGCCGTGTAGAAGGCCATGGGATGGTACACCTTGAACCAGGCGATGCGGAAGGCCATCATGACATACGCCGCCGCGTGGGCCTTGGGGAACATGTACTTGATTTTTTTGCACGAGGTGATGTACCAGTCCGGCACGCCCTTCTCGCGCATCAGCTCCTCCTGCTCCGGGGTGAGCCCCTTGCCCTTGCGGACGCTCTCCATGATTTTGAACGAGGTCAGCGGCGGCAGATCGTTCTTGATGAGGTAAATCATGATGTCATCACGCGTGGAGATGACCTCCGCCAGGCCTGTGGTTCCCTCGCGCACCAGCTCCTGCGCGTTGTTGAGCCACACGTCCGTGCCGTGCGACAGGCCCGAAATGCGGATGAGCTCTGCAAAGGTGGTGGGCATGGTGTCCACCAGCATCTGCCGCACGAATTTGGTGCCGAACTCAGGCACCCCGAAGGTGCCCACCTCGCTGTTGATTTGCTCCGGCGTGACCCCCAGCGGTTCGGTGGAACGGAAGATTTCCATGGTCCGCTTCTCCCCGATGGGAATCTGCTGGGCGTCGATGCCTGTGAGATCCTCGAGCATGCGGATGACCGTGGGATCGTCGTGCCCCAGAATGTCCAGCTTGAGGATGCGGCCGGAAATGGAATGGTAGTCGAAATGGGTGGTGATGATGTTGGAATCCACCGCGTCCGCCGGCCGCTGGATGGGCGTGAAGTCGAAGATGTCCATGTTCTTGGGACAGACCATGACCCCGCCCGGATGCTGGCCGGTGGTGCGCTTGATGCCCGTGCATCCCGACGCCAGGCGCTCCCGTTCCGCCTTGGTGGCAAACAGGCCCCGCTCCTCGAAATACCGGTTCACGAACCCGAATGCCGTCTTGTCGGCGATGGTGGCAATGGTGCCGGCACGGAACACATACCCCTCCCCGAACAGCTCCTCCGTGTATTTGTGGGCACGCGGCTGGTACTCGCCGGAGAAGTTCAGGTCGATGTCGGGTTCCTTGTCCCCGTCGAACCCAAGGAAGGTCTCGAATGGAATGTCGTATCCGTCCTTGATCAGCGGGGTGCCGCAATTGGGACAGGTCTTCTCCGGCAGGTCGAACCCGCAGCCGATGGCCTTGTCCTTTTCGTGAAACTCCGAATACAGGCATTTGTCGCACCGGTAATGCGCCGGCAGCGAATTGACCTCCGTGATGCCGATGAGGTACGCGACCAGGGAGGAGCCGACCGAACCACGGGAGCCAACGAGATACCCGTCGTCGTTGGACTTCTTCACCAGTTTCTGCGCAATCATGTACATCACGGAAAAACCGTTCTTGATGATGGAATTGAGCTCCCGGTCCACCCGCGCGCGCACGAGCTCCGGCAACGGGTCCCCGTAGAGCTCCCGGATTTTCTCCTCGCTCATGCGCCGGATGTCCTCCTCCGCGCCGTCCATGTGCGGCGGGAAGGTGCCCGAGGGAATGGGCTTGACCTCGTCGATCCAGTCGGCCACCAGGTTGGTGTTGGTCACCACCACCTCGAACGCCTTCTCCTCTCCGAGATACGCAAACTCCTCCAGCATCTCTTCGGTGGTCCGCAGGTACAGCGGCGGCTGGTGCTCCGCGTCCTTGTAGCCCTGACCGGCCTGCAGGATTTTGCGGAACACGGCATCCTCGGGATCGAGAAAATGCGCGTCACAGGTGGCGACCACCGGTTTGCCCGTCTGCTCGCCCAATCGGACCACCCGCCGGTTGAATTCCCTGAGGTCTTCCACTGTTTTGGCATAGACCCCTTCGGACAGCAGAAACTGGTTGTTGCCGACCGGCTGGATTTCCAGATAGTCGTAATAGGCGGCCACCTGCGCCAGCGCTTCATCTGTTTTCTTGTCTAGGACAGCCCGAAACACCTCACCGGCCTCACAGGCGCTGCCAAGAATCAGCCCCTCCCGGTATTTGTCGAGCAGGGAGCGCGGAATCCGCGGCTTCTTGTAGAAATGCTCCAGATGGCTTTCCGAAACCATGCGGTACAGGTTTTTCAGGCCGGCCTGGGTTTTGACCAGAATGAGCACATGAAAGCTCTCGGTGTCCTTGCGTTCCTTGCCCTCGTTCACGCTGCCGGGCTCATCCGGCACCAGATAGCCCTCCATGCCATAGAGGATTTTGATGGGGGTGTTGTCCTTTTTCGCCAGGGCTGCCGAAATGTCCTGTGCGTCCGGGAACGCCTGCACCACACCGTGATCGGTGATGGCGACCGCCTTGTGCCCCCAGGCCGCCGCGCGCCTGATCATCGCCTTGGTGCCGGAAATGGCGTCAAGAGAGCTCATCTGGGTGTGCAGGTGCAGCTCCACGCGCTTCAACGGCGCGTCGTCCCTGCGCTTGGTTTCCTGAATGGCAAAGGGAGACGCGTCGCGCATCATGATGCACATCTCATCGGAAAATTTGTCGTATTGCGCCTCGCCGCGCAGCTTCACACCGGCGCCGGGCTTGACGGCGCCCGTGAGCCCCTCGAGCCGCGCCTCGTCCGGAAAACACTTGCAGGTCACGGACGACGTGCCGTCGGTCATGTCGAAAATGAACAGCTTGCGGCCGCTTTTGAGCTCGCGCAGCTCGCATTTGAGCACGCGGCCCGCCACCACCACCTCGCCGGAATCGGAGGTCACGTCCACCATCGGCAGCGGGTTGCCCTTGACCAGCCTGCCGTAGATGGCGCCCTCTTCGGTCTTGCGGGATTCGCGCCGGCCGAAGCCGCCGCCGCCCGAGCCTTTCCCCGCAAAGCCATTGCCGGAACCGCCATTGCCGTTGGGCCACGGCGGCGCGTCCTGACGCTTGCCCCACCCCCCCTGCGCAGGCTGTGCCGGGGCCTTGGATTCCCGCGGCGGCGGCGGAGCGGACAAGGCCTCCGAGACCAGCCGGGCCTCGGCTTCCTGCTTGCGCGCCAGATACATCACCTCATGCTCGGGATGGGGTTCCGGCTCCAGCAGATGGACATGGACATCACGGTCAAAGCATTCCCGCACCAACTGTTCCACGCACCGGCAGGTGCCGGCCGCGGTCAGCGCGGCACCGCAGGCCGACGGCAACGTCAGCTGCAGCCTGCCCTTGCCGGCGCTTTCGAGGCTGGCGCCGTTGAGCAGCTCGGAAACATGCCGCTGCCGGCGCCGGGCAAGTCCCAGCACCAGCTGCCCATGGTCCCGGGCGACCTGTTCACAGGACAATGGGGTTGACACACGCGGCATCAGTCTTGTCTTTGCCGAAAAATGCCGCGCGATGTGACGCTCCGCCTCAAAAAGCGCCTGGGGCGCAAGGGTTCCCCCAAGCAGCACCGACACCTCGAGGCGCTTGCCGGTTCTGTCATAGCGGATGCCGGCGACCGCGGCCTGCCGGAATTGCGCCAGCAGCTCCGCGTCGGTGATGATATGGCCGAAAACATCGGCAAATCCAGCAGGTTGTGCGCCCGCCGGTTGCGGATGGGTGTTTGTCAACGGATTGATCTGTTCAGACACTGGGCACGTCCCTTCCCATTCCATGGTTTCCGCGGCGTCTGCTGCCAGAAACCGGACGCCGCAAGGATGGCAACAAGATATGGTGGTTTGCGGTGACGCAAGACCAAGGATATTGTATCATATCCCCGCCGGATCAGATGCCGGGATTGGAAAGTTCCGCACGAATCCACACATCAAACCGGGCGCCGCCGGAAGCGGCCGCGGAACAGGAAATGCGGCCGCCCAGCATTTGCGTCACGGCATTGTACACAATGTGCAGGCCGATGCCGGTGCCGCCCCTCCCCCTGGTCGTCGTATAGAATGGTTCGAAGATTTTTTCCCGTTCCGGCTCGGGGATCCCCCACGCCGTCATCCTCATAGCGGATGTGGACAAATCCCTTTTCCGCCTTGACGGCAACGACAGCCCGTCCCGCCCTCCCATCCGGGTAGGCATGCATCACCGAATTGAGCAGCAGATTGGACAGCACCTGGAACAGTGCGCCCGGATAGGTGTCCACCAGCAGGTTGCCGTGGACACCCGATCGAACAGCGACAGCTGCTTTTCTGCCGGTTCCAGCTCTTCCGGGGAGGCAAACAGGGAAAGGAGATACCGCGAAACACCCAAATCCGGCAACTGTTTTTCCAGCGCCGCGCGCAGCTGTCGTCAAATCCCACCAACCTGATGTTGCTGCCCAGCACCACCACGCCGTCGACATTTCCGGCCCGCGCGAAGGCGTGTGCCTCGTCACAGCGCGCAGCGGTCATTCCGGCCTGAAGATCCACCTCTCCCGGCAGGGCGAGCAGATTGCAGTTTTTGGCCCGCGCGCACGCGGTCAGCGATTCCCAGCACCGCTCGACAAACCCGCCCCGGATATTGCCCATGACCACCGCGACGGTTTTCAATCCATTCCGGAACAGTCGTCCCATCACGCAACCCTTTCCGCCGCATGGGGCAGAGACATGCCGTATGTATGCGTCAGTCCGATGTTGCCCGCAATGACGCACGAACCCCTGTTGCCTCTCCATTTTCCCATACTTGGTGAAAAAACACACCCCCGGACGCCGCGCGTGCCGGAGGTGTGTTTTCGTAGCGTTTTCATGGAGGAAGACATGGGCGGGTGGCGCGGACACAGCCCGCCATTCAACTTTGTTGCGAGGCCGCCAGCGCCTGGGACAAATCTTCGATGAGATCCCGCGCGTCCTCAATGCCGACAGAAAGGCGGATCATGTCCGGCGTGACGCCGGCCATGACCAGGCTCTCCTCATCCAGCTGCGCGTGGGTGGTGGAGGCGGGATGAATCACCAGTGATTTGGCATCTGCCACATTGGCCAGCAGGGAGAAGATCTGCAGGCTGTCGATGAACTTTCGGCCCGCCTCGAGCCCTCCCTTGATGCCGAAAGTGAAGATGGCGCCCGCGCCTTTGGGCAGATATCTGTCTGCCAGCGCCTTGTACCGGTTGCCGGGCAGGCTCGGGTAGTTGACCCAGCTCACCGCGGGATGCGCGGCCAGGAATTCCGCGATGCGGCGGGCGTTCTCCACATGGCGGGCCACCCGCAAATGCAGGGTTTCCAGCCCCTGCAACAGCAGGAAGGCGTTGAACGGGCTGATGGCCGCACCGGTATCCCGCAACAGGGTGACACGCAGCTTCACGATATAGGCTGCCGCGCCGATGTCCTGCGCGTAACGGATCCCATGATAGCTCGGGTCCGGCTCGGTCAGACCCGCGAAGCGCCCGGAGGCGGCCCAGTCGAACTTGCCCGAATCCACGATGACACCGCCGATGGAGGTGCCATGTCCGCCAATGAATTTGGTGGCGGAATGCACCACGATGTCCGCGCCATGGCGGATGGGCTGGATGAGATACGGGGTACCGAAGGTGTTGTCCACAATCAGCGGCAGGCCGTTCTCATGCGCCACCGCGGCAATGGCTTCGATGTCGGCGACATTGCAGCCGGGATTGCCGATGGTCTCCACATACAGCGCCCGGGTGCGGGACGTGATGGCCCCGCGATAGTTCTCCGGGTTGTCGGCGTCCACAAACCGGGTGTTGATGCCCATTTTCGGGAAGGTGTGCTTGAAGAGGTTGAAGGTGCCGCCATAGAGTGCCGAGGAGGAGACAATTTCGTCTCCCGCCTGCGCCAGGTTCAGAATGGCGTAATGGATGGCCGCGGAGCCCGAAGCGACCGCCAAAGCCCCCACGCCGCCCTCGAGCGCGGCCATGCGCTGTTCGAACACATCGGTGGTGGGATTCATGATGCGGGTGTAGATGTTGCCGGGCTCCTTGAGCGCGAACAGATCCGCGGCATGCGCCGTATCCCGGAACACATAGGAGGTGGTCTGGTAAATCGGCACCGCGCGGGCGCCGGTCGTGGGATCCGGTGTCTGGCCGGCATGGACGGCCAGGGTGTCGAAATGGTATGCGTTGTTGCTCATGACTTGTCCTCCTTGCTGTTCGCCCCGCCCTCCGGTGAACTGTGTCAACGTCTGTCGCACAGTGGGTTCCGGGACAAGGCGCTAAATATAGTACATGGGCTCGGAAAGCCCTTCCCGTGTCCGTTGCAGCTCAATCAGCTCCTCAAGGGTGATGCTGTCCACATAGCGGTTCAGACGTCTGTCCACCACATCCCATACCTGCTGCCGGATGCAGCGGGACAGGATATCCTCTTCGGCGTGCTCCCCCGGTTCTTCCTCCACCAGCGTCAGCTCGCCTTCCAGCGCCCGCAGCACATCACCCACACGCATTCGGTCCGCGGGCCTTGCCAGCATGTATCCGCCCTGCGCGCCCTTGACGCTGCGGACCAGTCCGGCTTTTTTCATCAGGGAAAACAGATGCTCCAGATAACTCACCGACATTCCCTGGCGCTCCGCGACATAATTCAGCGGCTGGTGGCCGTTGCCGGCCTGAATGGCCAGCTCCAGCAATGCGCGCAGCCCGTAGCGGCCTTTGGTGGAAAGCTTCATGGGACCTCCCTTCCTGGGAAACAACCTCCGGCACGCCTGTCTTGCGCGCCGTCAACAATCAACACCCCGGTACGGCGTCAGATGCAGTAATCATCGGCCGCCAACTGGGACTCCCGCTCCACGGCGGCGGTGAGATCGGCCACGGTCACCTGGCGGAGCGTGCGCTCGAGCTCCCTGAACATGCCATCCCAGACCACACGGGACGCGCATCGGTTCCCGCGGCCGCATTCGCCCGGTTCCCCGGGCTCCGGACACTGCACCGGAGACATCCGTTCCTCCACAATCGAAACGATGTCCCAGGCCGTCAGCGTCGTGGGATCCACCGCCAGCCGGTAACCGCCCTGCGGCCCTCTCACGCTGTGGAGCAACCCCGCTTTTCGCAGCTGGAGGAATATCTGCTCCAGATAGTTGTCCGAAATGCCGCGTCTGCCGGAGATGGCCCGGATGCTGACGGTTCCTTCCCGGGCGTGCAGGGCGAGATCCGCCACCGCCTCCAGCGCATACCGGCCTTTTGTGGACATTTTCATAACGCATTCCTCCGCGTGTTCACACCCGCTGTCGTGTTCCCCTTGCCGCCGACTGCCTCAGGCGAGCTGATTCAAATCGTAAGGGGTCTCCTGATACACATAATAGTTGATCCAGTTCCCGAACAGCAGGTTGGCGGTGGAACGCCAGCGCACCACCGGTTCCATCGCCGGATTGTCCCCGGGATAATAGTGTTTTGGGACCGCCACGTCCAGGCCCCTGGCCACATCCCGGTCGTACTCGGATTTCAGTGTCACCGCGTCATATTCCACATGCCCGGTCGCAAATATCTGCCGGCCATTCATGGCCTGCACCAGAAACACGCCGGACTCGGGGGATTCGGAAAGAATGTCGAGCGCGGGCACCTGCAGGATGTCCTCCCGCCGGGTTTCGGTGTGCCGGGAATGCGGCACATGAAATTCGTCGTCCAGCCCCTGCAGCAGCTTCACCCCTCTGCGCGCGTGGGTATGGGGAAACACGCCGAACATCTTCTCCGGCAGGGGGTGCTTCGGCACGCCGTAATGGTGGTATAGTCCTGCCTGCGCGCCCCAGCAGACATGAAAGGTGGAGAAAACGTGATGCACGCTCCAGTCCATGATTTCCACCAGCTCCGGCCAATAGTCGACCTGTTCGAAATCCAGTTGTTCCACAGGGGCACCGGTGATGACCAGTCCGTCAAATTTCTCATGGCGAACCTCGGAGAACGTGCGGTAAAACGCATCAAGGTGCGCTGTAGGCGTATTTCGGGACTGATAGGATTCCGGATGGAGCAGCACCACATCCATCTGTATCGGCGTGTTGCCGATCAGCCGCAAAATCTGGGTTTCCGTGACGATTTTGGTGGGCATGAGGTTCAATATGGCAATGCGCAGCGGACGGACATCCTGATGCTCCGCGCGTTCCTTGGTCATGACAAAGATGTTCTCGCCAGTCAGCGTTTCCCTGGCCGGCAGGTTGTCGGGGATATTGATGGGCATGCTGTACCTCCGCAACAGGAGATTCCCTGTTACTCCACTGATTCTTGTCAGAATTATATCCGAAACAGTCGGGAAAGACAAGTCTATTTAATTGTTTTCCTATGTTTTTTATCATATTTATGTGTGGCGATACAAAAAGAGAGAGCCTCTCCCACGCGGAAGCGGCTCCCTCTGTACCGGACAGCAACAAATGGCCGCCGGCTACCGCACCAATCCAATCCGGCTGAAGGGAAACAGCCGGACAAACGCCTTGCCGATGATGCGTTCCTCGCTGACAACGCCAAATACCCTGGAATCCCTGCTTTTATCCGGATTGCGGTTGTCCCCGAGCACATAGACGCAATCCGGGGGAACCTCCATGTCCTGATACAACGACCCCTCGGCCAGGGTTGCCACCCCGTTGACATATGGCTCTGACAGCGGCACGCCATCGACCTGCACCACACCGTCGGCAATGCGCACCCGCTGTCCCTCCCGCGCGATGACCCGCTTGATGGCATAGGTTCGGTTGCCGCCAAGCAGTTCGGGGATTTTCATCACCACGATGTCCCCGTTTTGAACGCCGGACAGCCGCAGCGAAAGACTCTCCACAATCACCACATTCCGGTTCTGAAGGGTGGGCTGCATGGAATGCCCGTCCACAACCGTGAAACGGCCGAGAAAATGAACAATCAGCAGCGCAAGGATCACCGAAACGGACAGATAAACCACCCATTCAAGCACTTCCTGTTTCAGGGTCTTTTCCGGCACATCCTCTTCTTTCGCAGGGTGAAAAAAGCGGCGGGCGCTCATTCGACTTCCTCGACGGACCGAAGCGACGCAATCTGCAGTTCGGCGAGCTGCTTGTCGTCCACCACATCCGGCGCGCCAGTCATCAGACACGAGGCCGTCTGCACCTTCGGGAACGCAATGACGTCACGGATGCTGTCGGTTCCAAGCATCAGCATGGCGATGCGGTCGAGTCCGAAGGCCAGCCCGCCATGCGGTGGCGTGCCATAGCGGAACGCGTCGAGCAGGAAGCCGAACCGCAGGTTGGCCTGTTCCTCGGTGAACCCGATGGTGCGGAACATGAGCTGCTGCAACTCCTGGTCATGGATGCGGATGCTGCCGCCGCCGAGCTCCACGCCGTTGAGCACGATGTCGTAGGCCTTGGCGCGGACACGGCCCGGTTCTGTGGCAAGGTACTGCAAATCCTCATCCATGGGCGCGGTGAAGGGGTGGTGCTTGGCCACCCAGCGGCCTGCCTCCTCATCGCGTTCGAGCAGCGGGAATTCAGTCACCCACAGCAAATCCCAGGTGTTGGGCTTGAGCAGCCCCATCTTTTCGGCAATGGCAAGGCGCAGATGCCCCAACGCGTCAAAGACCACCTCGTCCTTGTCCGCCACAAACAGCAGCAGATCGCCGGGCACGGCGCCCAACCGGGACTTGAAGGCCTCAAGCGCCTCGTCCGTGACAAATTTGGAGAAGGAGGAGCGGAATCCTTCCGCCTCCAGCACAATCCAGGCCAGCCCCTTGGCCTTGTAGGTTTTGGCCACCTCGCCCAGGGCATCAATTTCCTTGCGGGAATAGGATCCCGCGCATTGGCTGGCGTTGATGGCCCGCACGCTGCCGCCGGCCTCCACCGCGTCGGAGAACACCTTGAAGGACATGGTGCCCACGAGATCCGAGCAATCCACCAGCTCCATGCCGAAACGGGTGTCCGGCTTGTCGGAACCGTAGCGGGACATGGCTTCCACATAGGGAATGCGCTTGAAGGGGACCGCCACCTCCACCCCCAGCACCTCGCGGAACGCGCGCTGCAGGAAGGCTTCATTGACCGCGATGACATCATCGACATCCACAAAGGCCATTTCCAGGTCGATCTGCGTGAACTCCGGCTGCCGGTCGGCACGCAAATCCTCATCCCGGAAGCATTTTGTGATTTGCATGTACCGGTCAAAGCCGGAAACCATCAGCAGCTGCTTGAACAGCTGCGGCGACTGGGGCAGCGCGAAGAATTTGCCCGGCTGAACCCGGCTGGGCACAAGATAGTCGCGTGCACCTTCAGGGGTGCTCTTGGTGAGCATGGGCGTCTCGATTTCCAAAAAGCCCGCGTCATTGAAATGATCCCGCGCACATTTGGCGAGGCGGTGACGCAGCATCAGGTTTTTCTGCATGTCGGGACGACGCAGATCGAGATACCGGTGCTTCAGGCGCAGCACCTCATTGGCGTTGGTGTTGTCCTCGATGTGGAAGGGCGGGGTTTCGGCCTTCGAGAGAATGCGGAACTCCTCCGCGACCAGCTCCCAGGCGCCCGTGGCCATGTTGGGGTTGACCGCGTCGGCATCCCGGGCGGCCAGGGTGCCGCGGACCGCCACCACATATTCCGCCCGCACCTGCAACGCCTTGGCGTGCAGCGCGGCATGGGTTTCGCTGTTGAC